>JAFDKH010000346.1 GCA_019307065.1 Deltaproteobacteria bacterium | reverse complement strand
GCTTGCACCGAGCTTTGCGAGCCGGTTTGCGTAGAGTCCGGGACCACACCCGAAATCAGCAATCCGGGTACCAGTGCCGACATTGAAATGCGAGCCAATCCATGCAACTGATTGGTCTATGAACTCACCTCGACGAGATGACACATCGATATCGGTGTTGAGATGGCAGGCGAGCATCTGCTTTGACGTATGATCGTCGGTCCACAGGTCAGCCGCCGTGTAAAATTCGAACGGATCGGGTCGGCTATTGATTTGCTCTAGTTGATCAAACATGTCTCTTGTCGTTTCCATTCACAGAACAATGATTAGATTGATCTGATGCGGCGATTTGATTTTCTGTCCGTATAAGATGCCATTGTGTAGCGTCTTGCGATGAGCACAATATCTGAAATATCTACGTGTTGTGTTGACATCGAGCCCTTATCAATGCGTGATGTGCGGATCGGCATAACACCCTCCTCGCGCAGAATGCAAAACCGAGTTTATCAATCACCCTTTCAGGTGTCTCGCTATTTCAGGGGGCCAGTATGCGCCCCGCCATCTTGTAGTATTTGAAAACCTATTGAACTAGCGCACGACGATCTTACCGGCCGGTTCCGGGACTATTTCACCAATCACGACCGCTTGGCTAATGCCCGCCTGCAACAAGCTTTCGACGAGTTTCGTGGCGCGCTCGGCCGGCAAAGAAATCAGCAAGCCACCCGAGGTTTGCGGGTCGAATAACACATCCTGCAGATACTGGGGAACCGATTCATCGATCTGAACAATTGACTCACGGAATTTCCGGTTGCGATGCAATCCCGCGGCAAGTAAACCCTCCGAGGAATATTTGGCGACCTCGTCGAAGACCGGCAGATCTGATGACTGAATCGAAAAACCGACATTGGTGCCCGCAATCATTTCGGCTGCGTGGCCAATCAAACCGAAACCGGTTACGTCGGTACAGGCATGCGGTCTTAACTTTTGTGCTATTCGGGCTGCGGTATCGTTGAGGGCTGCCATCGAATCAACAATCGCGGCCTCTGCTTCGGGGCTTACCCGCCCGGCCTTGATAGCCGTAGCTACGATTCCAGTGCCCAGTGGCTTGGTCAGAACCAGTCGGTCACCGATTCGGGCCCCATGATTGGTCAGTATTTTGTCGGGATGAACCTTACCGGTTACGGCCAGTCCGTATTTGAACTCGTCGTCGATCACCGTATGACCGCCGACCAGGACAGCCCCGGCCTCATGGATTTTCGAAAGCCCGCCCTCCAATACCCGCTGCAAGACGCTTATGTCCATTTTTTTGGACGGAAAGCAGGCAATGTTCATGGCACACAGAGGAGTCCCGCCCATCGCATAGACATCGGACAGAGCATTCGCCGCGGCAATCTGACCAAAAATATACGGGTCGTCGACAATCGGAGTGAAAAAATCAAGAGTCTGAACCAGGCCGATCTCGTCGCTTACCCGGAACACTCCGGCATCGTCACCCTTTTCGATTCCAACCAGCAAATCAGGGTGATCCTTGAGATCGAGACCGCACAAAGCCTGAGCCAGGTCCCCCGGCCCCAGTTTCGCCGCTCACCCGGCCCAACTGGCGGTCTTGGTCAAGCGGATTTTCTTTTTGTCTGCCATGGGTTGTTCGATACCAGAAACAGTCTCTATCTGTCAAACTCCGGGCGAACAGGAGTGGCCGGCGGGCACCTGTAATTAGTGTAGCTAAATGGCTGCATCGTCGGGAACGTCGTAATGTCAGTAGCATTAGTATTTTTCGCATTATTTCGGGCCATTACAGAGCCGTCCGAAAATTTCGCGCAATCTTTGGGCTACATGCAAATATTTCATAACAAACTCTTTGTCCGTAAACATAACCAGATATCAGTTATTTATAAATCCTACTCTATTCAACTAAAAGCTGGCCCGGATAATGCAGTAGCTATCAATGTTCACTAACTTCGAAGTAAGGAGATTGTTATGAAAATAGCTAAGATTGCGCTTTTTACAGGTTTATTTGCATTTATCCTGAGCGGTTGTTCGACCGGCCCTACCGACTCTGAGAATCTCGGACAGAACCAAGATCAAATTATCAATGGACTACTACCCGACGAGCCGATGCATGACGCAGTCGTGTCATTGCACGAACGTGTTGCTAACACCTGGTACCTGAATATCTACTGCTCGGGCACCCTGATCGCGCCGGACGTTGTCTTGACTGCGGCTCACTGCCTGGATAAAGGGAACAGACGCAAAATAGTAACCACGTCACCCGATGAATTGGTTGTATACGTTGGCGACAACCCGATGACCGATCCTGACCCGATCCCTTTTATCGTCATCGAAACTTTGATTCATCCGTCTTACAACAAGTTCAGTCTGCTAAACGACATTGCCTTGATTCGGCTCTCCAGCCAGCCAGGCGTGACTCCGGTTGCCGCGCTGCCCAGCAGCCTCGGTCTCACTGACGATGATGCCGGCGCTACGATCAATTTTGCAGGCTTCGGGCAAGACGAAGATGGCAACTACGATCAGAAACTGCAGATCGACGGTATCCTGGATCATATTTATTCGGCCACCCAAATTCATTACCTTCAGGACTATGACGTTGGCGGCCCATGCTTCGGCGACAGCGGCGGTCCGGCATTCATTACGCGCAATGAGATTCCCTATGTTGCAGGGATTACTTCTTATGGTGACAGCTACTGTGCCACTTATGGCGTCAGCACGCGCCCGGATGCCTACGGACAGTTCATCAATGATTTTATCGGAACCAACCCGGAGCCGGATTGCAGCGAAGACGGCACTTGTAATCCCGAGTGCGACGAAGACCCCGACCCCGACTGCACAACTCTTCCGAACTGCAGCAGCGACAACTGGTGCAACCTCGAGTGCGACGACGAGGACCCCGACCCTGATTGCGGCGAACCGGTCGATCCTTTCTGCGGTGACGGTGTCTGCGATGGTGGCGGCGAGGATTGCGATTCGTGCGCTGCTGATTGTGCTGAAATCTCCCACCCCAAAAAGGGCAGACTGGCTTGTTGCGGTAACGGCACTTGCGAAAGGCGCGAAGACGAGGTCAAGTGCCCTGTCGATTGTCTGTAATCAATACTAATTAGGTCAAGCCGGGTCACAAATGTGACCCGGCTTTTTTTGTGAAAAAGCTGGTAGCCTCCCGAAACAACAGCCGAATTCCAAAGTTCAGCATTCGCTCCCAATTAGTTTTTCTGTTTTCAAGAACTTCCCCGTCTTTAAGCCGTCTGAACTATACTGGGAAGGGAGAGCGTTATTATGAACCACGTGCCACCACCGCTGTCACAAGCACAAAACCGCACTCGCCGTGTCCCCTCCGACGAACAACGGGTTAGCGATGAGGAACTTCTCGTTCGTTACCAATCCGGAGATGAAGCCGCCTTTGATGAACTGTTTAGTCGTTACCGACGACGCATCTTCCATTTCATTCTTCGTTTTCTCAGAGACAAAAATGCCTCGGAAGATGCCCTGCAAGATCTCTTTCTGCGAGTAATTCGCGACCCTAGCCGTTTCCAAGCCAGGTCACGCTTTTCGACCTGGCTGCACACCGTCGCCAGGAATCTGTGCATTGATTTGTTGCGCAAACAAAAATACCGGCGGGTAACTTCACTTGATCAGCCGCGTTCGCGCTCGCTTCACCGCCGGATGAGCACGCCAATGATTGAAGAAATCAAGAGCCCGGAGGCGTCACCGGAGACAAAGGCCCGCCATGGATCGCTGCGCTTGAAACTACTTGTGGCGATTCGTTCAATCCCGGATGATCAGCGAGTGGTTTTTCTGCTGCGTGAAGTTGGTGGTTTGTCCTTTGCTGAGATCGCCAAAATAGTCGGCTCGCCGCTCAACACCACCAAGAGTCGCATGCGCTACGCCCTAATCAATCTTCGCAAAGTGTTGCGCGAAATGGGCCTGCCCCAGTAAACCTGTTCGACTTGCGACTCGCGACTCGCGACT
>JAFDKH010000345.1 GCA_019307065.1 Deltaproteobacteria bacterium | reverse complement strand
GAGATTTAGTTTATCTGCTTCGTTAAATTAACAGCCTTTTGTACTTTGGCCCGCTGCTTGGGACACAGCTGTCCATAGGCGTTGGTGATCGGGAAGGTCTCTTTGTAGAGTTCCATTGCGCGGCCCATGATCTTCTGCATCAAAGCCATTTTCTTTTTCTGGGTCAGCCCTTTGAATTTAGATTGGAGTTTGCGGACCAGGGTCTCGATCCGGGCCTTTTTGTTCTTGCGGTATTTTTCAACACGCAGCAAAGTCTTGCCGCAATCGGCTTTCTTGGTGCACTTTTTGACGATCTCGGCCATCTTGGCGCTGTGTTCGAGCAGGTCTTCGACCAGCTGAATGGGTTTGCGGGCCTGACTGGCCGGAATTGCCAGCATGAATACCGCCACAATAACTACAAAAGACAACACATACTTCATCCGGCACCTCCTGATTATGTGAGCCGATCTTGTAAAGCCTGCCGGCACGGTTTCATATTTGCCTATAGTTGCACAGGACATGCTATTATAACCGAAATGCAAAAACAACGGGGAACATCTTGCCGCCTGGCCGGCGTGGTATTTATGTGTCTGATATTAATGCCAATGATATCAAATGCAGACTATCAGCATTCGTTGGGAGTTCAGGGCGGTTGGTTTAATGTCGAAGCCGACTACGTAACACCTTTTGGCTTGTTTGCCGATTTAGGTATTCCCTGGTTTATTCTAGCCTTGGCATACGATGACAGCTCTGACTGGTTCATTCCAATTGAGACCAAGCTTGGATATCAGTTTGAAATTAGTGAAGGTGTCAAACTCAGGGCCGGGGCCAGGGCAGTTTTCGGCTTTTGCGAAGGATGTGGTGAGGGACCCTGGGGGACAACAGTGCTATTTGAGCTTGGTATACGCTACGAGGATTCTTCAGGGTTTTTGATGGGGCTCGAACTGCCGGTCTATGGATTACATGTAATTCACGATTCGCTTCATGATACGACGGATATTATGCATCTTACAAAAGGCATTTCATTTATATACACGCAAATGTATTTCGGGTATGCCTGGAAACTGTAACCAATACCTCAAGGGAGCCGACAATGAAGCGTTTTTTACTTACTGCATTGTTATTGATCGTCACAGTTTTTCTGCTTGCCGGCTGCGGGGGCGGCTGCAAGAACCTGTGCGGTTCGGAATGCGAGCTGATCGACTGCAGCCACAGTAAAATCGTTTGTCAGAAATACCCTACCGCCCTGGCGATTCATTACAAGAAGGTCATCAGTGAGGGTGAAGAGACCTGGGCGGCCAAGATCAATATCGACACTGAGGATATCGACCCGATTGAAGGTCATCTTTTCGAATTGGTGGAGTTCACTGATCGAGTCTTGCTTTCGAGACCCGGCCAGACCGAGCAGTTCCACGATTTCGACGGAGTAGACTGTCAAATTACAAGCGGTGGTGACCAGGCCGAGACTAACATGACCGGCCAGTGCAACTTCAGTTTCGTAAACGGCTATTTCATGACCGCCGACTTCATCTGCACGCCTGAGGCTGTTTGATGTCAGATTGTCGAAGAGACTGAAATATCTGGAAAGCTACTGGCCAGGCAGACATCAAAAGTATTAATCAGGTCCTGGTACTGCACGTCATCCTCGCTCATTACCACAACCGAGTTCTTATCTGGAAAGGCCCCTTTAATTTCAGCCAGGGTCTTTCCGAGCTTTGCAAAATCATAACCGGAATCATTTTTGAGAATATCACCCCCGCTGACCATTTGGCCGTTGGCGTGGACCAGGATACCCTGGGCGGAAAGCGAGACAACCAGATCAAGCGAGTCGAGCGGCACCTCGGGCGAGGTCACGGCCGGGCTCGTCCCACCAGGTTTAATTGATATTTTACCAAGCTGTATCCAGACCGCCGCCATTAGCAAGAAACAAATCAAGCAGGTTAGTAAGTCGATGAATGGAACCAGGTTCAAATCAACGTTGAGAAGCTTTTTTCCTCCCGAACTTCGGCCTCCCGGGGCGCTAACGCTAGCCATGACTCCTCCTTTTTTTAATTAGAGGTCATCTGGCAGAAAATGTTCCCGGATTGTGAAGGCCACAGATTAAGGTACCGTAGGGGATGGTTTGAGAGGGACGCACGGGATACGAATCAGGGGCACTCATCCAGGCCGGCGAAGGCGTAGTGGCACGATTGGCAGTCTGCGTTGGTTGTGAACTCGTGTTTTTCCCCGTGGCAGACGGAGCAGTCTTCTGAGTAGCCGTGGACACGATCCGACAGGTTGGGATCGCAGGCCCCGTTGCCTCCGTGGCAGCCGGCACACTCGGCAACGTTGGAGATACTGTGGTTGGGCCGCGGCAAGGGACTGTGGCAGTTGTCGCAATTCTTTTGTTTGTAGCGCGGGTGACAGAAGTCAAGCAGCGGAGTAACCGGTGTGCCTCCGTCTAAACGATCGCCGAACCAGCTGCAGTCGTCGGCGCCGGTGTTTCCGTCCGAGGCATCCTGGCCGTCCGAGGCGTCTAAGCCGTCCGAGGCATCCAGGCCGTCCTGGCCGGCGTCTGAGTTGTCAAAAGACCCGGAGCATCCGGCCGCGAGGGTAAACATCAAGACTGATACGATCGAGTAGAAAAGGCCTAGCACGATAGCCTCCTGGTTGAGAGTGCCCCGCACTGACTTCGTCAGCATAAGTGGCTGTAACAAACCACACTACAGTTTGTAACAGCCAACTAACCGCAGACAAATACTAGCATATTGGTAGGAGTTTGAATATCTGGCGAATGGGGTATAATAGGAAACTGTATTCAACGTATCTGAAGGGGGAGAGCAAATGACACCAAAATCAGTGGCGGACTGGTACAAGACCAAGTTCGACGATCAGAAAATAAGCTTGGACGTACGCACGGGCAGTCCCTGGAAAGTGGATATTCCCTGGGCAAGGATCGAACGCGTATGTCTCAAGGCTGAAGGCGCCCTGACCTCCGACGGGATCTACATTTTCGTAAGAGGCCGCGAGGCGAGCTACGCGGTGCCGGTCGAGGCCGAGGGTGGCAGTCAGCTTTTATTTGAGTTGGCCAAGCAGGGTAAGTTCACTTACGAGTTGATCACCGAGGCCTCAGCCAGTGCCGACGGGTTGTTTTGTTATCCGGGATGACGGCCCCTACGGTAGGTTACCCATCCCAATGTGCCTATCACAGCGCAGCCGGCAGGATGTAGCTGGTGAGCAGATCACTATCCTTGCCGCCCTGAATATAGTTTGCGCCGGTTAGAATCACCAGCATGTCCAGATTCGGAAATACTTCAATTCGCTGGCCGCCGAAACCGCGCGCCGAGAACGAGCTAATCACTTGAGAACCTATCTGATAATCCTGTGCCCACCATTGATAGCCATAGGCATCGGCTCCCCAGACTGCCGGCAGCGCAACAGTCCCTTTTGAAGATTCTTCAATCCATGCCTCCGGAACAATACCGTTTTCCTTCCAGTGACAAAACAGGTTGCCGATCTTGGCCATGTCGCGCGGCCTCAATTTCAGGTCACTGGATGCAAAGACTATGTTGTTGTGCAAAAAATTCCATTCATAGTCGTAGATCCCCAGGGGAATGAAGAGGTGATCAACGCAAAACACATCCAAAGCTAAGCCTGTCGCTCTTTTTACGATTTCGCCCAGCAGAATGGTATTGCCGCTATTGTAACTAAATGACGTACCCGGCCCGCCGGCCAGGTCTTTGCCAAGAACATGTTGCAAAGGGTCGTCCACAGTCCGCAGCAAGATGGCGTCATTGTCGGGATCGCTGTAGGGCAATAGCATCTCATTCCAGCTAAAGCTCGATCGCATGTTGAGCAGATTCTCGATGGTGATCTGATTTTTCTCAGGTGTACTCAAGTGCGCATATTCTGAAAAATAAGTAAAAATATGTTCATTCACGGAAGCTACAAACCCCTGGCCCTTAGCGACACCTAAAACTGTGGCGCTGACGCTTTTTGTCGCC
>JAFDKH010000152.1 GCA_019307065.1 Deltaproteobacteria bacterium | reverse complement strand
GAGTGGACCCGGGCCTGCAAGGGCGACGTCGATTGGCCCTATCCCTATGGCCCGAAATACAATCCCGGCCAGTGCAATGACAACCGTTCAGGCCGCAAAAGCAAGGTTCGCTCGGCCGAATTCGAAAATTGCCGCTCCCGGCAAGGCGTCTATGATCTGTCCGGGAATGTCTTCGAATGGGCCATGCTCAGTAAAGATGCCGCCGAACAAGCCATCGCCGGTGGATCTTTTGACGATTCGTCGGGCGACGTGACTTGCAACTCTAACGATACCAGCGAAGCCGAAAACAACTCGGAGTATGTCGGCTTCCGCTGCTGTCGCTAACAATTACGTCACCAATCCCCTTCATGGAGGCCTGGATAAAATGCGTACTATCTTGATCGGATTTCTGGCCATCGCCATATGTTCCTGCGGGCCAATGATGAAAACAACCGTCAAACCGGGGAAAAGAGTCGACTGTCCCGACGGAAAATTCGTCATTACTATCGACTGCACCACCGACCTGGGGCTCAAACAGCAAGTCATTAGTGCTAACGCCTCGATTCCCCAACTGGGGATCGGGATCGGCGGTAAGTATGAAGAAAAGGCTGTCGGACAGATTACCGATGGGACTTATCAACTGGCCCTGAGGCTCGAGTCGATCTGCAAGGATTACAACGCCTGCATGCTGACCACCGAGCAATACAATCTTGAAGCCCGCAGTATTCGGACGCGCCTGAACCAGCACGTGGCCATGGCCGGCAAGCTGGCCAAGGACAAGTCGGTCGGCGATGCGCTCTGGACCAACGCTGTCCCTGAGCTGGCCAAGAAGCGCATCCAATTGCAATATGGAGTTCGAGCCTACAACAAAGGCAGCGCCGACCTGGGCCTGCATGCCTCCGGCTCGACCTTGAATAGCGGCGACGGTATTCAATTCGTAACCCAAGTAACCCAGTCGACCTATGTCTATATTCTGCTGATGGCGAGCCAGGGAGAAGCCTCCGTGCTGTTTCCCCAGTCCGAAATCAACCAGAAGAACCCGCTCCCGGCCGGCAAGGAAATCTACCTCCCCGCCAACGGGGTCTTCGAACT
This sequence comes from Deltaproteobacteria bacterium, assembly GCA_019307065.1. Taxonomy (GTDB): domain Bacteria; phylum Myxococcota; class B64-G9; order B64-G9; family B64-G9; genus JAFDKH01. The sequence continues at coordinate 29,931 of JAFDKH010000152.1, read as the reverse complement.
GGATAACGTTACCGGCACCGAGTCGATCCAGATTCTGGCCTCAGCCGAGCCCCTGGCCGATCTGGAAACTCGTTTGGCTGAGCTCAAAAAGGGCGGCGGCAATAAGCAACTACTCGAGACAATTGGCGAAAAACTGTGTGACGAAAAAACCGGCCGGCGCGGTTTGAAGCTAAAAAAGTCCTCGGTCTCCTGCGGAGATACTGTCAAGCGAGGACTGGTTTACAAAAAGGGTACCGCCGGCAAGACTTCTTCAACCTTGGTGGCCCGACCCAACGACAACGTTATTATTTTCCAGCACATAATCGACCACAAGTAGGCCAGCTCTCCATCCTTACACTTATTTGCCGGGAAAGTTCTTGGGCAGCCGGCTGGGGTCGAAGGGCATGGTGGCCTTCAGCGAAGCGACCGGGAAAGTACAGTTGCGTTGAGCAAAGACTCCGCTGGGTCGATGATTGCCGCAATTATCCAGACCACACAGCGGCAGTCGCATGGACATGTCAGTCGTCGCCAGATTGTGATTCAGCAGACCAAAGCGCAGCTCGCCGGCCCAGCTTTCGAAACGCCTGTGATCTTCGGTAAAAACAGCGGCCGAAAACGGAAAGCGGGTGGAGGCTGCAAGATTATAGCCCTGTTTGTCCTCGGGAAAAGGCACCAGGACTACGTCCGGGCCGAAAGACAGGCCTTCGGACCGGAAGGAATCAATCGCAGCAGGTTCTTTGAGCATGAAAACCGCCGGGCTTAAATAATATCCCGGATGTTGACGCTTGATTGGTTCGGCCTTGAGCAGAACTTGAGCCCCAAAGCGTACCAAGCGATCCTGCAGATCCAGCAATCGTTCTCGAGCAGAAGCACTTAGCATGGGACCCATAAAAACGTCTCGTTCAAAGGCGTAGCCGATCTTCAGGGCCTGGGTGGTTTTAATAAACTTTTCGGTAAATTCTTCAAATATGCTTTTTTGTACCAGGATCACCCCGGTCGAAGTGTATTGTTGCCCGGTGGTTAAATAAGCCCCTTTTACGTTTTCACAAACGGCCCGCTCGAGATCGGCATCGTCAAGGACAACTCCCAGATTGACGCCTCCCATCTGAAGGGCTACCAACTTGTGCGGCTGCTCGGTAGTCGCTTGTAGAATACGTTTTCCCGCCGGGTATGAACCAGTAAACAAGACGCCGGCGACATCCTGATGAGCAGCCAGGGCCCAACCGGTAGCGGCATCTCCCTGAACCAGATTGAACACCCCTCGTGGAATATCGGCTTCGTCGAACAGATGTGCAATGAATTGACCGGTCGCCGGAACAAGCTTGGACGGTTTGAACACAACGCTGCAACCGGACAATAGGGCCGGCAGGATCTGGGAGCAGGCCAGATGGACCGGAGAGATAGCCGAGCCCAATACAACCATGACGCCCAATGGCTGGAACCGACAGCTGCCCTGAATTCCAAACCGAATCTCGCCGACCTTGAAGGGGCTAATCGAGCGAATACCCTCCCTGATTTCAGTTTCCACTTGCGCTTCGACTTCGAGCACTTCGTTCTCGGCTTCCCAAACCGGCTTGCCCGTCTCGGCCGCTATCAGCTCCTTTAGTTCCTTGCGATGGTTGACAACCTCGGCCGCGAACTTTCGTAAGGCATCCGCCCGCTCGTTGTGGCGCAGACGACGCCAATCGTCAAACGCCCGGCCGGCGCTGGCCACGGCATCATCGATGTGGCGCGGATACACGGGAAAACTGCCAATCCGGTAACCGGCATCACCCGGATCGTTTGAAACGATCTTTCGTTCCGGCCCGCGCGGGCGTAAGAATTTGCCGTTTATATAGTTGCCCAGAACCTTGACTGTTTGCATAAACTGCCCCCATCTAGTGCGGTTTTAGTGTATACCGCATTACGCTAGTAGAATTCAAATTGACTATTGATTTCAGCCCAGGGACCCGATTGAGTATATTCTTGAACAACACATCTCTATAAGGGAGCAGACGATATGCGGGCGGTTATTCAGCGAGTCTCACAGGCCCAGGTCACTATAGACGGGCAACAAATTGCAGCAATCGACAAAGGACTACTGGTTCTTCTGGCCGCAGGCAAAGGGGACACGCCCAAAGAGGTTGCCTGGATGGCTGAAAAGATTCCCAATCTGAGAATCTTTCCGGATCAAAACGACAAGATGAACCGCTCGCTTCTGGATCTACAGGCTGCAATGATCGTGGTCAGCCAATTTACTCTCTACGGGGACTGCCGCAAAGGCCGCCGGCCGTCGTTTGTGCACGCCCTGGAGCCCCAGTCGGCTGAAAAACTCTGCGACATGTTCATTCAAAAGATTAAGGCCCTGGGAATTTCCTGCCAGACAGGCAAGTTCGGCGCTAACATGATGGTTTCACTTACTAATGACGGGCCGGTAACGTTGCTAGTCGATTCCGCCGTCTCACGCCGCCAGTCAGCAAAATGTTTTGCTAACGGGCAAGTTCCCGGTTTGACTTGATCTTGACCTGGCCCTATAGGATCATTGCTCGAACACAATTCAGATAGTCAAGAGGGATGTCTCATGACCACATGGACGAGTACGGATACCGACCGATTCATCAAAGAAGTACAGCTGTTTGAAACGCTTGACGAACAGGCCCATATGAAACTTATCCAACGAGCAGAGGTCAGAAATTTTCCAGCAGGAAAAGCCGTGATTAGTCGCGGCGAAACCGGTAGTTCTTTGTTTGTTGTCGCCCAGGGAGAAGTTCGGGTCACCTTAGAGGGTCCCAAAGGCAATCTGGAAGTCTCAACCTTGAAGGTTGGCGATTTTTTCGGCGAGATTGCGATGATGACTCAAGCCCATCGGACGGCAACTGTCACTACACTGACAGATACGCTATTACTCGAATTTGCGGCCGCGGCCATATTGCCATTGCTCGAACAGTTCCCTGATTTCAAGAAGCACATTGCTCGGACCGGGGTTCAGCGTTCCTGTGAATCGCTCGAAAAAATGATTGAAGATTAGGTAGTCTGCACCAGAGGATGTTATGGGCGCCAGTGCCCCTGCTCAGTCACCGCCGAACGGCGATTACACTTATCAAAAACTCGTCAAACGGGTAATTACGGGCAATCAATCGGCCTGGACGGAATTTGTCGAACAATTTTCAAATCTCCTGTTCAGCCTGATCTGGCGCTATGCTAATGGCGACCAAGACTTATGCGCCAATCTTTACTTGTATGTCATCGAAGGTCTGCATCAAACCAATGAAAAAGGGGAATCTTTCTACAGACTACGCCGCTATCTTCAGAGCGTCGCGCGCTACGATGGTAAAGGACGCTTAACAACCTGGCTTGGTCGAGTAACACAAAATCTGGTCTCGGATTATTTCAGAGAACAAGATGGTCGGCGTACTTTGCCTCGAGCTATCCAGAGACAGGAACTCACCAATCAGAAGATCTTCAAGATGTTGTATTGGGACAACCTAAGCGAGCGGGACACCTACGAAACCATCTGCAGTCAGATGGGCTCATATAGCCGAACCAAATTTGACCAGATTGTGCTCGAAATCAACAACAAGCTAAAAACCTGCAACCGCTGGTCGATATACAGTGAAGTTATTCGAAAAACGCCGGCCCTGCCGTTACACCCGTTAACCTCGGAGCAATCCGAAGGTTCGACGCAGGTGCAGGTAGCTGACCCAAATCCGGCTTCACAACCTTCTCAGTCGGCCTTGATAGACGAGCAGGAGGAGGCTGCCGAATCGCTGGGAGAGGCACTCAGAGAGACGATCCTTAGCCTGGATGATGAAAACCGGATGCTGCTGATCTGCCGCTTCAAACATGGAATGACGGCCGGAGAAATTGCCAAGTTATTGAAACGTAAAGATGAAAAGAGGATATACAGCGACCTCGAAAGATTGAAAAAGCAGCTAAAAGAGTCGCTTAAAAAATCGGGCTTTGACTGGGAGAACGTGGCCGGGGGAATCCAGGCCATCGACGGTCTGCTGGATGAGTTCGATCGGGCTGCCAATATGAGGCAAAAACAAAGAAAATCGTGAAATTTGTCACATTTTACTGAGGGACTGGAAACTCTTTCCGTCCAATAAAGGAAGGGAGATTAGAGGAAAAAGTGAGTTGTTTAGACAAAAAATCAATTGAAGATTTCGTAAACAGCAGCCTGAGCGAAGCCGAAAACAAGGAGATCCTTGATCACTTGACCGGCTGCCAAGCCTGTCGATATGAGGCTGCTTTTCTGACATCAATAAGAGTTTCACTAGATCAAGCGTTAGCAAGCAGCGCCTGCCTGTCCGACGAGTCGCTAGTCATGTTTCGCGACGATCTGCTCGAAGACCAGCAACGTGAACAGGCGCTCAATCATTTGGCCGGTTGCGAAAACTGCCTGGCTTCCTGGCTTTCTTTGAACCGGGCCCTCGAGGAGGCCTCAAAAAATCCTGTAGACGCCCCGGCTCAGCTGGTTGAAAAAGCCATCGCCATCGGCTCGCAGCCAGCGACTAAAGTACCCTTACTGGAACGTTTGTTTGGTCCCTCCCCTTTCTTCAGGTTAGCCCTGGCGGGCAGCGCCGCCGCCGTCGTTTTTTTACTGACCGTCGTGCTATCCGGTCCGGGCAATCCGGGAAAATCTGACCCAATAGATATTCCCGATAGACTTGTTGCCGATGCTCCCGCAAAGGTGCCGCCTAAACCTTCGGACAAACATCCGTCCAGGCCCGATGACACTTTACCAACTGACCATCCGGCGATTGACCCTGATTCGACGCCCTATTCGGCCGACCAGAAACCGGCAGTGGCCGATGCCGATCCGGGTACCAACTGGCTGGATGGACTCGAACCTGCTCAACGTCAAAAGCTGATGTCGCGGATAAAACTCGTCGCGCTTAGGCCCGATCCGAACCTGTATAAAGCACTTTCGGTCGCGGAGAAGACCGCAGTGGTTGAAGGCTATATCTTGGGGAAATCACTGGGAACAGTAGAGGCTTTTTCCAAATACATGGCTACGACACCCGAGGCGCAAACGCTGATAACCGGCTTGATTCAATCGGCAGCAACCTTGCTGAATACATCCAGAACACCCGGCCTTGAAAAACTAAGAAAATTCGGAGACAGCCTCGGCAAGAAACTAGCGGCAAAAGAACTCAGTGCTGATTCTGCCAGGCGGAAAATCGAAGTATTCCAGTCCGCCATTTTGGAAAATCTGTCTGCTAGAAATAATGCCCGGATTGGATACGAACTCGGACATCTGTCGGCGCGGCTTGTATTGCTGGCCAAAGCCATGGAAAGCGGACACACGCCGCCCCAAAAGGCATGGCCTTCGTCCAAATGCGTTGCACGAGTTCGCCGCATGCTCGCCAAAAGCGACGCCCTGACCGACAAAATCAGATATTCTGTCGTCAACGGCCTGAAAAGCCTAGGAGCGATAAGCCCCTCCCCGGATGCGCCTAATAAAGCTGCCAGAATCTTAGACGAGCTTCAACAAGTCGATCGCAACATCCGCGCCATACATTAGTCTTGATTGCCGTAATGTTACTCAAATATTTATGAGCAGCCGACTTCCAGGTAAGTTATTAATCAGTGATTCCTAGAGAAGCAACTCATTATCTGCAAAAAACGCTCTAAATAGATCTGTCGTCCCCGAAAGAAATAGATCTGTCGTCCCCGAAAGTTTCTGTCGGGGATCCAGGGGTTTAGGAATTATGGATTCCCGACAGAAACTTTCGGGAACGACGAATGTGGGGTTGCTTCTCACGAATTATCAGTAAGTTATTAATCAATTGACCGCGACTCTATCGGCGAGTACCCTGCAGTCAGAATGTGTGGGTTCGTCGGAATCATCAGCCGCCATGACTGCTCGGCGGATATCGTTCTTGCCTTACAAGCCCTGCAACATCGCGGACAGGATAGTGCCGGTGTAGGCACAATTCACGAAAATGACTTTCCGGTCGCGAGAAGGCTCGGCTTGGTATCCCAAGGATTTGGGCCCGACGAAATAGAAACCCTGCCCGGCCAGATTGGTATTGGCCATGTTCGCTACCCGACAATTGGTTCAGGCTCGCTCAGGGACGCCCAGCCGTTTTGGTACCGTCAGCCCGGCGTGTTGATGGCTCACAACGGAAATTTCATAAACATTCCCAAAATGAACCAAACCCTCGAAGATCAATCGGTCCATTTGATGAGTCGTTGTGATGTGGAGCCGGTCCTGTGTATCTTTGCGCTCGAATTGATGCGTCGCCGCAACAACAGTCACACAACCGAAGATGCAATTGCCGCTCTCGAAGCAACCTTCTCACAAGCAGTCGGTGCTTACTCGCTGGTGGTGGCACTGATTCTGGATGGAGAGGAAACCCTACTGGCCGCCCGAGATCCCCTGGGAATTCGTCCGGCGGTCTGGGGCCAATCAGATAACTGTACAGTCGTTGCCTCCGAATCAGTCGCGCTCGATGCCCTGGATGTCAAGCTGGTTGGAGATGTAGCACCCGGGGAGGTAATGGTATTCAAGACCGGACACGAACCCAAGCGGTTTCAACTCAAAACTTATGGTTCTACGCCCTGTATTTTCGAATACATATACTTTGCCAGACCCGATTCTTTTCACAATGGAAAAAGCGTATACAGTGTGCGCCTGAACCTGGGCCGAGAACTAGCCCGAGCCTGGCAGGCCAAGAATCTGGATGCCGATGTAGTCATCCCCATTCCGGACACTTCCAGGCCTTCTGCCGGAGCTTTGGCCGAAGAACTGCGACTGCCCTACCGGGAAGGCTTCATTAAAAACCGCTACACCGGTCGCACTTTCATCATGCCCAACGCTTGCGAGCGCAACAATGCTCTAAAACTCAAACTCAATCCGATCCGATCCGAGTTCGCCGGGCGCCGGGTATTGTTGGTGGATGATAGCATTGTGCGGGGCACGACCCTCAAGCGGACTATCCAGATCATTCGCGATCAAGGTGCAAAAGAAATTCACTTGGCCATTCATTCACCGCCGGTAATTTTTCCCTGTTATTACGGAATTGACATGTCCACTCAGGAGGAACTGGCGGCAGCGGCCTTTTTACCGCCGTGCGAGGACGGGACAAACGGCCTGGCTGGTTCGCGACCCACCTTAGAAATGCAGGCCCATGTAGAAAACGGCCTGGCCCGCCGGCTGAGCCTGGATTCCTTGACCTATTTACCACTAGCGGGACTTGTCAAAGCTTTTCCGGAGACATGTTGCTCGGCATGCTTCGACGGGGAATATCCACTAAAATTATCTGACCAAGAAAAAACTTGGATTGAGAAAGATCGTCGAACTTGTGTTCAACGGGAGCTAGTTCTCTAACTAAGAGAAATACCCAATTTGGATCTAGAGGAGGGATGCTAATGAACAGAGATGAAATGGTCGAAGGAATACTGCGTTCTTCGGGCATCAGCAAGGCCAACATCAATCGCTTCTATGACGGCCTAGTCGCTCTGGCCAAGAAGAAACTGGCCGTAGACGGTGAGTTTGTCTTTCCTGGCCTGGGTGTTTTGAGAGTCAAGGTGCGCAAAGCCAGAGAAGGTCGCAATCCGAAGACTGGCGAGAAAATCCGCATACCGCGCAAGAAAGTTGTTCGCTTTGGGGCCTACAAAGAATTGAAAGAATTGATCAATCCTGGCAAGGTAAGCTCTGAACCGATCAAGGAATCCGAGGAACAATAGAAATATGGGATTTTAGTCTTTCAGGTTTCCACGTAATGCCTTGATGTCGCTGAACTCGAACTGCTGCTTCAGAAACTGAACAACTTCGGCCGGGGGCTCACCCGGGGTCACGAATAAATACAGGACATATTCCTCGGTAGCTTCAATGACAGCGGCATTGCTGGCCTGCCTGGCCCGCGACAAAATTTCCTTATGCCAGCGGGCGCACAATCCTCCGAAATGCTTGCCTGATTTTGCGGCCGCCTTTTCCAGGGCAGCCTCAGTCAATTCGTCGTTTGTTTTTGGAAATTTCAAGGGATTGGCTTTGACCCCGTATTTGCGAATGGCTGGATTACTGCTATCCGAGGTAGAAGCCGAACCGCTGGCCTCTTCCTCGACAAGCTTGACACCACCTTCATCCCGAACCGTTATCCGCACAGTGACCTGGGCAGTTCGGGTTACCTTGGTAATGTCATAGCGGTGCACATCGAACACCGGCTCATCCAGTTTTCGAGGTGTCTTGGTCAACGTGTTGCGAAAATCGACGACTTCATTCTCTTTTTGATTCAATTCAGTTTTGTGATCGCCTCTTAGTTTTTCGGCACCTTTTAGGCGTGTTCTCAAGGCCTCTTCATCGTCGCTTGGCCCGGCATCTGCAAACACCTGGCGGGCTTGCTCGATGATTTTTACGTCTTCGACCAGGAGTTCGCCAAGTTCGGCGATTCGCAGACGATGACCAGTAATCTTTTTTTCCAGGTCCAGGTATTTGGGATTATCGACCTTGCGTGTTCCGGATTGGTATTTTTGCTCGCCGGTCGAGATCTCTTTATCCTGATTAAACGAGATATTCGTCACGGCTATCTGAGCTTTAACCCTCGGCTCGTCTTCGGCTGGAATTGAGACCGTCGGACATTGTTCGACTTTGATTCGCCTGAGTTGCAAAATGACTTTGCCGGTCGCTTCCGTGAAACGCTTTTTCACTTTGCCGGGCACAACTGCAATGCCAAAAACCGCTGCTGCTCCGAGCTCACCCCGGGCTTCGGCCTCCATTGCCGCTGAGCTCCTGTAGACACCCACCATCTTGTTGATTCGCACCAACAAAATCAAGGCATTGCCGAAAAGCTTGCGTTCGAGATGCTGCTCGGCATCCTCGAACAGTTTCTTGGCCCAAACTACCTTGGTCTCTTCCAGGGCCTGTTTGGTTTCGGCATCGTTCGGCAACTGTTTGCGCAACTTCAAAAAAATCGAAACCGCTTTTTTGAACTCCTTCTTGTCCAGGGCTTTTCTACCCAGGACCAACACCTGCTTGGCGGTCCGGCTAAGGTTCTTTTTATAACTTGTGTCAGCAGGACTGAACTCGACTGCCCGTTTGAAGGCGGCAATTGCTCCAGCGTAGTCTTTCATTGTAAGAATACTGAGGCCTTCTTCGTTTGCCGTTGCGGCCAGTGTTTGTTTGACCTTGGCAATACGAATCCTGGCTTCTGGATTTTCGGGGTCCAGTTTGGCTGCGGTTTGGTACTCTTCCAGCGCTTCTTCGTGCAGTTCGGCCTTGATCAACTCATCGCCACGCTGTAGGTGAGAAGATGCACCCGAACATCCGAAAAACTGAAAAAGTAAAACGAAACTGCTAGCAACTAACAGGCCGGAGGTAGATAATCGATATTCTTTTCTTTTCATGGGACTAGATCGTAAGGGCGCTCGCCCTGAATTGTCAAATTCCCGGTACTAATATTTACGTGGCAGGTTCTGGGCAGCGGACACTCAAGGAACCAGATGCCACATCTCATCCGTAAAATCGATCAGGGTTCTTTCCCATAACCACAGGGGTTTAGCAAGTGTAATCAGATCACCGCTATCAGCAACGATCGAATCAAACGAAGCGGTGTAGTTCATGTCGATGATGCCAAACACGGTATATTCGCCTTCGCCGACAAAGAGGATTTTATAATCACAGCTTGGGCCAGTCATACTACATGAACTCGAATAAAGGGCCGGATCGTCTATTTTCCCTTGAATATCAACCAGCTTGATCCAGGCTATCTTGTCATGCGCACTAACACTGGTTGATGTGACCGTCCCGTAAACAATGTAGGTTGGCGGTATCTCTTCCGGCTCACCGCAACCAGTCATGCTCGCGATCAGGCCAACAACAGCTGCAAGTACTGAAAATCTTAGCACAGGTAATCCTTATAAAAACAAACCCAAGCCTAGCATAAAATCAATAAACCAGCCCCATTCTTCTTGGAATAAATATCCGGAGCTTACTCTAAGTTGAATATAGTATGTTTCTCCCAAATCATGAACCAGTTCCAGCCCACCTGACACGATCGGCTCGACGCCCTGACTCTCACCAGGCAGCCAGAATGTCGCCCCGGATCTGACATCAAGAGCCAGGCTGAGCACGCAAGTCCTGGCCAAATCGAGACGCAAGCCGGCCTGGATAGTCAGGGAAGTTTCGGAAATGAACCCAGCATTGAAGGCCAGGCCTGCTGAAAGGGGTCCTGCAATGCGCAGGTTGCCTTCAGCACCGACAGTGAATTGCATTTTATCATCTGATCTTCCAAAATATTGCGACCCAAGAAATATACCGACTCGGCCTGGCCAATCATTAGTTCCACAAACCTTCAGCTCAAGATTAGGCGGAGTCCATTCTTCTTCCTCTGCTGCAAAAATGGCCCCAGGATCTACGACCAGGCAGATCAGAAAAAGGCCAGCAAACCGGGCGCAACCAGGATACATTCTTCTAGTCTTCCGCATCAGGAGGTTCGGCGGCCAGTCCGTCGGGTAGGGTTGGGTCCTTTTCTTTCGAGCCGGAAGCATTGCCTGCTCGCTCGGGTTCCAACATCTCCTCCATAAGAGAGTCAACAGCCTTGGCGGAAGAAGGGACCGAACAAAACCGTTCTACAACCTCAGTCAGAGTTTCGACTCCCCAGGAGAAGGCATCAATCCCGATGCGCTCGTTGTGTCCATGAACCAGCCTGGAGAACTTCTCATCTGGGTCGTTATTCATCGGTGAAAATCCATAGGTAACGATGCCCAGCTTGTCCAGATGCTTGGCATCTGTAAAACCGGTCAAAAGATAGGGCACTACTTCGGCTTCGGGTACGCGTTCGATGACCACTCGACGAATCACGTCAAAAAGCGGTGTATCAGCTGAATATACAAGCGGTTCTGCCCATTTGATTAGTTCAATCTGGGCTTCTCGGCCCAAAACATGCTGGAGTTCTTTTTTGAAACTTTCCCATGTCTGTCCGGGTAATACTCGCCCATCCAGGACAACGTCGGCCTGACCGGGGATAACATTCTGTTTATCACCAGCCCGCAGTATTGTCGGAACAGCAGTCGAGTGCAACTGAGCATAGAATACCCGAGCTTGTTCTTTTTCCAGGCGACTGAGCGCCATGCGGCTGGTCAAGGGGCTCAACAGGGCCTTCATGGCCGTACGAACATGAGTCTTTTGTTTGGCGGCAACCGAACTGATGAATTCACGCACAATGTCTGTGGGATGCAGGGGCAATCCCTTTTTTTCGAGACGAGTGAGCGCTCGAGTCATCTTACTTACGGCACTGTCGGGGTTGGGAATCGAGCCGTGCCCGGGTTCTCCAAGGAATTGCACTTTACACCAGGCACAACCCCGTTCGGCTACCTGAACAGGAAAGAAAGTATGTCCGCGCACATCTAGTCGGAATCCACCCATCTCACATAGTGCAAACTCAGCCTCAATCAGCTCTGGATTGTTTTCTACCAGATATTCGGCGCCGAGTTTTCCACCGGCTTCCTCGTCGGCGACTGCCGCAAAAATAATGTCGCGCTTTAATTTTAGCCCCTTGCGCTTAGCCGATAACAAGGCCATCAGAGACATGGCGGTCATCTGCTTCATGTCAAGCGCACCGCGCCCGTACAAATAGCCATCCTTCTCTTCGGCGGCAAAAGGAGGCAGATCCCAATTCTCGGCCTGGGCCGGGACTACATCGAGGTGACTCAATAATAGAAGCGGTTTTTCTGAACCGTCACCCTTCAGGCGAGCCACCAAATTGCCACGCTTGTCTGCTGATTCTATCAAGACCGGTTCAAAACCTTCGGCCTGCAACGCCTTTTGAAGATACTCGGCAGCGGGCATTTCGTTGCCGGGCGGGTTGGTCGTATCGAAAGCCAGCAGGGCTTTCAAGTGTTCCAAACCCTCCCGAGCCAATGTCATGTCGTTCATACTCAATCCTCATGACAGCCATTTAGACTGTCTGGGAAAAAATCGCCAGCCTGACCGTCAACGCTGGCGGCGTAATTGAGAAAGTTCTGCAACTAGATGGTTAATCCGCGCGGCCCGGTCCGCCAACTGGCGCTCTAATAATCCAATCCGACGTTCACTCTTGACAAGATCGGCCCTCAAGTCCGTATCGCCATCCGTGTTTCCGGCAACTGGTGAATTACCTTGGGCCCTCTCAGCGGCCAGTTCCTTCTCAAAACCGGCAACTTTTTTAGACAATAGCTGTACTTGCTGGCTGGCCTCTTGACGTTGTTTTCCCAACTGAGCCTCCAACTCCTCTACTCGTCGCCGCGTGCCTGCCAATTCGGCCTCTCGCTTCACTTTTTCTTCGGGGCTTACTGTAGACACTCTGGCTTGTGCCCGACCCAATTGTTCTTTTAGTTCTTTTGCCTTTGTCTCCGCCGATAGGGCCAGCTGCTCTTTTTTCGACAGGTCTGCCTCGAGTTGCTCGATTTTCTGCTCGGCCAGCTGGGCCTGGCTGTCTTTTTCTGTTAATTGATTGTATTTCATTTCGGCAATCCGGGCCCGCTCTTCCATTTCTGTGATATCGGCAGTCAATGCCTTGAGCTGCTCGACTTGTGCTTGAAGCTCGCCCAACTGCGCTTCCTTTTGGGCGACCTGCGTCTCCATTTGCGCCAGGCTGGTCATCATCGTGCCCATCTGTTCCTCGCGCCGTCTGAGCTGTTCCCCAAGAGTCGAAAGATCGTCGCTCGTTTTTTCTCGAAGCTCTCCCATTTGTTGCTGGAGAGAACTGACCCGGGCTTGTAATGTCTGCTCCCGTTCGAGGGCTAATTTGAGCTCTTCCTTGGCCGGTCCTTCGGCTTCTCTCAGCTCTCCTCGAAGCCGATCGAGTTCTGCCGCCAATATTTCGCTCTGGGCATGCTCGCGCTCGAACCCCTGGCGGGCTTCTTCGAGTTCGTGTAGGTGCTCTTGAATTTGTGCGCGCTGCTGGTCCTTATGATCTCGGCCTTGTTTTAGGGATTCTTCCAACTGCTCGTTGGCCGCTCGAATTTCCGCAATTATCCGTTCTTTCTCCTGGCTGGCCTGGGTTGCCTGTTCAATCCGGTTTCGCAGTTCTTCGCGATCGGCAACTGAATGAGCAGAATCACGCACAGTCCGGTCAAGTTCTTCTTGTGCATTTTCGAGTTCGTCGTGGGCCCCCTCGAGTTCAAATTGAGCTTGCTCAAGCTCTTCGCTCTTGGCCGCCAGCTCGCCATTGAGTCGATCAGCCTCTTCCCGGAACCAGACAATCTCCTGCTCGAACTGAGTAACTCTTGCATTGATGGCCTTAACATTCTCAAGGCGATCCTCCGAAGCCATGAGTTGATCGCGAACCCGCTGCAGCTCTCTGTCCTTGTGCGCAATTTCCATCCGCAGGCTGTCGGCGCCTTGCTTGAGTCGCTCGAGTTCCTCGGCTTCTTTTTCGCCTTCTCTTACGGCTATTGCCAACCTATGCTCGGCTTTCTTCAGACGCTCTTTCAATTGCTTGAGGTCATCCTGCTCGCCAACTCTAAGATTCGAAATCTCGATCTCCAGAGCTTCCCGGGCGCGCTCTTGCTCCAGGATGGACCCACGCCGATTCTCCATCTGTTGGGCCAATTCTTCCTCGTGCTTGCGCGCAGAATATAGCTCTTTTGTTAGTTCGGTTATCTTTTCTCGAGCGTCATCTAGATCTTCATGCTGGTGCGTAATTCGTCCTTGCAGCTCTTCGACCAATCTTCGACGATCATGTTCTCTGGCCTGTCCATCCTCGAGGCGGTTGACCATTTCGACCAGGTCTGTCTCCAGCTCCCTGAGCTGATCTTGCCGCTTGGTAAGGTCGCCTTCCAGGCCGACTACCAGCCCGGTCTGCGTGGCCAGTTGTTTACTTAAGCGACTGATCTCTCTATGGTTTTTCTCAACCTCGGTTTCCAGGTTATTACGTTTGGTTGCCAGTGATTTCTCGCGACCACGTGTATCCTCGAGTGCCAGATTAAGTTTTCCGATTTCTTCGACGAAATCGTGTTTTTCCTGGATCAATTTCTGCTCGACGGCCTTTAGGCTGTCCAGGGTTTCGCTCTGTGAGTCAACAACCTGCTGAACTTCGGTTCGCCCGGCAAGAAGTTGGTCACGCTCTTTTTGTAAGTCATCGATTTGCGCTCGAACCTGGTCAAACATATTCTTGCGATCGCGGGCCGAGGTCTCAAGCCGCCGGCGCTCATCTTCCCAGTCGACCTGCTTCTTGAGCATATCAGTCAGGTCTCTGCCAAGCTTTCTAAGTGAGAGTTTCAAGCCCTCGTTTTCCTGCCTCAAGGTTGTAATGAACACTTCGTTATCGGGCTGGACTTTGGCTCTAACCAGAAGCTCTTTCTCTAGTTCTTTTATACGGGCTTTTTTACCGGCAGACTCGCTTTGCTGATCCTTGAGCTGCAGTTGCAAATGCTCGACCTCTGCCCGAGCACCTTCAAGCCAGCTGAGTTTCTCTGCGACTTCCTCTTCCCGATGCCTCACCAGTTTTTGCATCTGAACAATGCTTTGCCGGTTGTGTTCAAGCTCTCCTTCACGAACTACTAAAACTTCATCCAACTCCTGGGTTGATCTGGAGAGCACTTCATTTTCTGACCGGAGCCGGATTACCTCTTCCTGAAACCCGTCATGTTCAGATTCTGAATTCAAAAAGCGGTCCTTGAGGTCGTTCATCTGGCTGCGCTCGGCCTCGAGCTGCTCTTCCATTTTAGCCGCATATTTAGAAGCCACTTCCAGCTTGCTCTGCTCGGCTGTTATGCGTGTTTCTAATTCAGAAACCCGCTGCCTGACTACGGCCAGCTCATTCTCGACCTGCTGACTGGCTAAGGTCGAAGTGCCTTCTTTGGCTTCTAGATTCTCACCTTCGTCATCTTCATACTCCACAAGTTGCTCGGTCATCTCATTGAGGATTGAGCGATAAGGCAGTTCAATCAGTGATTGCGTTTCGAAACTCAACGGTTCAGGCCCGCAAACTAGAATGTAGTAGGCCAGTTCCTCGTGTTCCTCCTCGATCAGCATATTGTCCATTTCCAAAGGCAAATCCTCTGCCTCGGCACCCATCCAACCGACTGAAAAGCCCAAGAAGGGCGTCTGGCCCAGAACAGTCAAGCGCGGAAAAACCCTCTGGAGTCTAGATACAAACTCTTCGTACGAAACCAGCGCTCGCTCTTCCGGATTGCCAATCAACTCAGCGATTGAGGTGTGGTCTGGTGTCTGTAAAATCGTCACCAGGTAACCGGTCGGCTTCAAAACACGCTGAATTTCGGCCAAGAGACCATTGTCTTCCCTGGCGGCTAACTCGAAATCGATGACTACATCGATAGTTGCTGTCGGCAGATCGATTCGTCGCCCGTCAAAAGCCTGGAAGGACACACCCGCTCGAGGCTCTCTACTTCTTGCTTTTTCGAGAAACGGACCCTCAAGGTCGAATCCGACAACCTCTTGGGCTTCGCGATCCTTGATAAAAATTGTGCCGGTGCCGTCGTTGCAACCAAGCTCGAGGACTTTTTTGTCCACCAGCAACGATTCCAAAAAGATATAGCGGGGCAGAATATCTCCCCACGGCTTATCCGTGGCGTATAGACTCATACAGCCCTTTCCTCCGGGTTTGGGCAACTGATGCCCTGTGGATTAAGCAGTCTCATTGTAGAAGCAAATATGCAAGAAGGTCAAATTCACTGCAATTTTCCCGCTATGCGGCTGATTGTATGACTTATGCAAGGAAACCAGCAGACCAGACGGCTGAATAATACAGGTACTTGTGCCGTCCGATTAGTTAGTGATTGATTAGGCGCATTTTCGAAACAGGTTGACAGGCCCGACGCCTGGTTCTTATGATGCGACCACAGTCAAAAATACCTATTCTGATAAACAACTGTTTTGTCCTAAGGAGGGCGTTGTCATGAGAAGAATGTTTATAGTTGCCGGCTTGTTCTGCTTTGTGTGTGCATCGAGTTCCGTTCTGGCACAGTCACTTTTCGAAGAGTGCAAGCAGAAAAAGCAGGACATCGCCGAAATGGAAAATCAGTCCACACAGATCGGCCTGGAGGTCGATGAATTCAACAAAAAAATCCGAGAACTGCAGCGGGAAAAGTTTGCAAAAATCGGTGAAAAGACAAAGCTTGACAAGAGAATCAAGATTGACAAAGCCATGACCAAACGGATGTGCAGCGGGCTTAGGCAGTGTGACAGCCTCGATAGAAAAATTGAGAACCTTAAAGACAAGATCGCTCCCTTTTCGGATCGACTTCGCAGAATCAGGAAAGAAATCGGCGAGCGGACAGCTGAAGTTGTTCGTCTCAACCGGAAAGTCGACAGAATCGAAGCAAGCTATACGCAACTTAATTGTGACAATCTTATTCCCGGCAAGGCCGCGCAGTCCACGATCGACCGCTGCACTGATTTGTTCAGCCAGTGGAACCAGCTACAGAAAGACATTAGTCGGATCAAGGGCTCGGTTGCTGCGCTGGGCCACCGCTATAAGAAAGTCATGAAGAGGCTGAGGAGACATTCAGCCGAGCTCGCCAGGCTGTCACAAAAGATGCATAAAAATTGCCGTCACAGTGCCCGCTTTGCCGATCTGGAAGAAATGGAAAGAGAGCAGCACGACTATCGAGCCATCAAGGATGAGCTGGCCGAAATGGAAACCAAGGTCAGGAAGATCAAGAAACTGAAAATAAGGAGACCAAAAATGAAACCGGTTCTTCGGCCAATGAATAAGAAGAAGAAAAAGAAGAAGAAGAAAAGGCCCGGCCTTAGACCAGTCAGATAATACTGCTTAATATAGCGGCCGGGTGTTCCCCGGCCGTTTTTTTATCCGCGCGACTGACTACTTTCCACATTCAGGCAAGACCCTGATTTTTGCACCCCGACAGGCTTTTTGTTATAGGTTAAACGTCGGAGGCAACTAGGTGTCGAAAGAACTCACTCGCTGTAAGGGCTGTCAGGCGCCGATCCAGTTTCTGCCAGGGGCTGGAAGCCGACTCTGCCCATTCTGCGGCTATATCAACCTGGTTCGCGAGCAACGCCTGGCGGTTCCGTCGCTTGAGCTCAAGACTGACGAAGTTTTTCACAAGATTCAGAAAGGTGATCTAAAAGGAGCCTTGAGCCTGGCTGAATCTTTGCTCGATCCCCAGATTCAAGGTGTTCGGCTGGCCTACTATCGGGCTTGCGTTTTGCTCAGCCTGGAGCAGGTTACCGAGGCCGTCTATGCCTTGATCGATCTAACCGGGCTCGACGCACCCCAGCCCTTGAGGGCAGACACTCAAGCCAGCCTGGCGGCAGCCTTGTTTGCCGCCGATCGACAAGAAGAGGCTTTGAAGTCGATTGAGCGCTGTCTTCGTCTGGTCGAGAACCATCCCCGCGCGCAGTTCACCAAAGCTAAAATCCTCATGGAGATGGACAGGCTTACTGAAGCTGCTGATGTACTCGAAACCACAATTCCCCTAATCGCTCAGCGCTGGAAGATCACCTTTCCTCCACGGCCAAGCTCGATGCTCATGTTGCTGGCGCGAATATTCATCCGCCAAGAGCGGCCCAACAAAGCCGTAGTGCCCCTGGAGAACCTGCTACTTCAAGTAAGCGCCGCTTCGCTGCCGACGGTCGCCAGGGCAATTAAAATGCTTGGTTTCAATTATTTGGACACCCGGCGAAACAAAGAAGAGGGCTTGACGTTAATCAGGCAAGGCGCCTTGCTCGACCCGAACAACCAACTAGGCTTACTGGATTCGCTGAAGTCAGCTGTTGAAAAATTCGACGAGAACTACGCCGAAGAGATTAAGGGTTATTCCGAAAAACGGGCCGAAATCCTTTCTGAAATCAAGGATGTCCTGCGGCTTGACGAAAAACTCTCTTTCGAACCGGACAATCTGAATCCAGATACTGCTCTGAGCACACTTCATCCAGACGCAGATCAACGGACTGACATTCTCGAAAAGGCAGCTCGGCGTCTGGATATCAATTTTTTCGATCGGGGAACACTGTATCCGCTAGAGACAATCGAAGACTTCCGGCGCTGGATCGTCGCTTGGCGCGCTCGTCAATACATCAAGCGGCTTAAACGAGATCAGCTGGAACAAGAAAGAATTGACAAACTCAAGGCCGTGCGTGAACACAACCAGACTCGATCATCTTTTCATCGCCAGAAAGACAGGGTCGACGGCCAGCGGAAATCCAAGAAGCGGCGTATAGTCAGACTGACTTTAATTGTCTTGCTGTGTAGCGTCGTTATCATGGTTGTGTTTATTGCAATGTTCGGTGATCGTCTGTTCGACCGTTTCGAAGGCCAGCTGGTCAAGATTGATTGCGCCGCCGGCAATGAACATCCCCCCTGCACTTTGGTTGTTTCTACCGGCCAGGCTGGACGGGCCAGATATCTCGATCGCACCGCCAATGACTCGTTCTTTTCTCGCTTAGTAAGCTCATGGCTCGATCAAAGAGTTCAGAAAGACGGCTTGTTGCTCTACCCGCTGGACTTTCCCTGGGGAGACATATCGGTCAAGCAGTACAAAAAGTGCTTCGGAAAGCAGATAAGCAAAACCCGTTTCAGCTTTACACCGAATTGCAAGATCTCAGACCCCAAGAAGTAATTCGTGAGAAGCAATCCCGAAAGTTTCTGTCGGGAATCCATAATTCCTAAACCCCTGGATCCCCGACAGAAACTTTCGGGGACGACAGATCTATTTAGAGCGTTTTTTGCAGATAATGAGTTGCTTCTAGGAATCAAGAAGTAATAAGCCTTAAGCTACTTGCAGATTAGGTAGGCGAAAAGGCGCCAGATCGAAGGGCAGGTCTGCATCGCGTTCATCGGGAGTAATACGAACTTTTTCACAGTAGTCTGTATTTTGGGCGAGATGTCTTACCAGGTTGTGATGCAGGCTGTGACCTGATTTGTTGGCAACTACGCGGGCTGCCAGGGCACTGCCGAGCAGTGCCAGGTCGCCCATAATGTCGAGCATTTTATGGCGCACAAACTCATCCGGGAAACGTAGCCCACCCGGATTCAAAATCGAAAAAGAATCGATTACAACCGCGTTGTCGAGCGAGCCTCCACGTGCCAAACCGTTGCGCTTAAGCTCGCCGACATCTTTGAGAAACCCGAAAGTGCGCGCCGGAGCGATTTCGTTGACAAAACTTCCGGGATCGTAGTCGAAACACAGGTTCTGATCAGTTACCAGGGGATGATCAAAATCGACGGTACAATCCAGACTCAACGACCTGGCTGGTAAAAGCTTGAATACGCGATCACCTTCACAAACCTGGACTGGCTTTTTCAGGCGCAACCAATATCGGCTGGCATCCAGCGAGCGCACGGTTGCCTGCTGAATAAGCTGAATAAAGATTCTTGCACTGCCGTCCAGAATCGGAACCTCTTCAGCATCCAGAATGACCCGGGCGTTGTCTACCCCCAAACCAAACAGTGCAGCCAGCAAATGTTCTACGGTCGAAACTCGGACGCCATTTTTTTCAAGAACAGTACAGAATGCCGAACTGACTATGTTCTCCGGCCTGGCAGCAATCAGGGGGTTATTCGGAAGATCTGAACGTTCAAAGACGATGCCCGAATCTGCCGGCGCCGGACCCATGGAAATCTCTACACGTTGTCCGCTGTGCAGCCCGATACCTCCGGCGGAAACCCACCCACCCAGGGTTCTTTGATGCAGCACGTTATTATGTAGCTCTGTTTTATGGTCCATACCGTATTTTCCCCTATTAATTGGACCCTTTAGTGCAATAGATGTGCCAAGTAGTCGAAATATTGACCTAAATAATATCTCTTGTCAAGTTCATGACTTACTAACGCAGCTTGTTATTCAAATTTTTGGGATATTTGTAAAACACGACAGAATTGTCAGAGAGTGTATCTTTTCTGCATCAGATCGCCATGGCCGAATAATCCTGCCTGTTCAATCTGTCAGCGAGTCGTTTCGAGATTTGACATCCTTGAATGTGTAGTTTTCGGTCAGTATATCTGTGTAGATTTGCTTGGCCTCCTTCCGCAACTGGCCGTCCGACGAGCTCTCTAGGAACCTGGCCAGCTGATAAAACAACTCCAGGTTGTCCCGTCCAAACTTGAGTTTTTCAACCGCCCGCCTATGCATCCTGAGAGCCATTTCGAGGTCACCCAGCCGATTGAATGCTTGTCCCAGCAGAGATGAGGCGGTTTGGTAGTCTGGATGGGAATCGGACACATTCTGGAGAGAATCAACTGTCCGGGGCATATCGTTTAGGGCAAAGAAATCCTTTCCGGCCTCGAAATACATGGCAGCCTGCAAGGCTGCCAGGGCCGCCCCTTTGGGATTCTTGGCAGACAAAAACTGCTCGCGGGCAGCCGCCGGATCTCCTGCTTCGAGGTAAAGCTTGGCGGCCTCTTCGAAGCGACCCTGCTCGGCAAGGATTGCAGCCGCCTCTCCGGGCTGATCGGCCCTGACGCTGGCAGTCACGGCTGCCTCAACCAATCCCATTTCCTGGTAGGACTGAGATGCGCGCTCGTGCAATCCGGCTTCTTCCAGAGCCTGGACGTAGTCACGATCGTCTATTTGTTTCCCGGCCCGGCGCATCAATTCCATAACTCGAACGCGTTCTTTCTTTTCTCCGGCCTTTTCAAACAAGTCGGCAGCTTGCTCGAGATCGCCGGCCTTTTCGAAACAGCTGGCTGCTAGCTTTTTGTCCCCAGCTGCCAGGTAACGCTCGGCTGCCTGCTCATATTGTTTGCTCCCCATTAGCAAGCGAGCCGAATCGGCATTACGTCCGGCATTTGCCAAAGATTTTGCTGCCCTGAGCATCAAATCGGCTTCGACGTGAGTAAATTCGGACGCAGACTTCTGGGCAAACTCAACTAAATATTCAGCCGCAGCAATGTCCTGACCTGCTTCGAACAACGCTTCGGCCGCCCGGGTCAACATGCCGGCTTCGGCAAACATCTCGGCTGCTTTTGCAGGCTGGGAGGCTTCTAAAAACATCTGGGCGGCCTCAACTTGCGTACCACGCCGGCGATGATACTCGGCGGCCCTATCAAGATCTCCTGACTCTTGAACTACCCGCAAGGCACTGGCTTGATCGTTCGAGCGTTCGAACAACTCGACTGCCTCGTCGACTCGCCCGAGCCCAGCGGCTATTTCGGCGGCTTCATGAAGACATTCGGCTTCCAAGAAAAGTTCATAGGCTTTTTCGGGCAGCTCGGCTATCTGATACTGTTCGGCCGCCAACCTGAATTCACCTTTTTGCTCGAATTGTTGAGCCAACTTCTCTGGTAACACTTGTCCTTCTTTAAAAATACCCTTGCGCCGCGATCGTCGTAATATTTTTCGAATGCTCCAGATGATCATGACAATCAAGAGCAGAACGACTACCGCGGCAACCCAATCCAGACGGTATCGAAACCAGTACGGCCGAATTGACTGAAACCAGTCGGCCCGCAGCATTTCGCGATACCAGTCCATATCGTGCACCCAACCCAATGGATCCCAACCAAAGAGCTGCAGCATGATTCGTTCGATTGCACTTATTGAGTTCACTCAATCTCCTGAATCCAGTGGCCCTATCATTTGTAGCAGCCACTTACTCTGGTTTTGAAAACCCAAGTTGCGACTGTCCTTTGGGCAATTCGAATCCAAGGTGCGCATAGGCCCGGGGTGTGGCCACCCTTCCACGCGAAGTTCGTTGAACGAGTCCTTCCTGCAACAAGAATGGCTCGTATACATCTTCGACAGTTTCACGTTCTTCCGCGACTGAGGCCGAAATCGCGTCGACGCCGACCGGACCACCGTTGAACTTCTCGATAATCGTCATTAAAATCAGGTAATCCATACGATCAAGACCAAGATCATCGATGTCCAGGCGAGTCAAAGCCTCCTTGGCTACTTCGGTTGTGATTATACCGTCACCAAGTACCTGCGCGAAATCGCGAATCCGGCGCAGTAACCGGTTGGCTACCCGGGGGGTACCACGTGCCCGCCGGGCAATTTCGATAGCTCCGGCTTGATCCAGTTCTATTTTCATTATTTTAGCCGAGCGCCTGATGATCTTGCCGAGTTCCTCGGCCGGATAAAACTCCAACCGGCAAACCACACCAAACCTGTCACGCAACGGCGAAGACAACAGGGCAGTCCGGGTCGTCGCGCCTACCAGGGTAAAGTGCGGAAGCTTCAGCCTGAGGTTGCGGGCCGCCGGCCCTTCCCCGACGATATAATCAAAATGAAAGTCTTCCATTGCCGGGTAGAGATTCTCTTCGACTACCCGGGGCAAGCGATGAATTTCATCAATGAAAAACACGTCGTCCTTTTTCAAGTTGGTCAAAATACCGGCTAAATCTCCTTTACGGTCGATCGCCGGGCCGGAACTGGAAACAATATCGACTCCCATCTCCCTGGCAATCACATATGCCAGGGTTGTTTTTCCGAGTCCCGGAGGACCGCAAAATAGAACATGGTCGAGGGGTTCGCTACGTTGTTTGGCTGCCTTGACGAATATCTTGAGGTTTTCAACCATTTTCTTCTGGCCGACATAGTCGGAAAAACTCTGCGGTCGCAAGGAGGTGTCCAGGCCGATGTCTTCCTCGGTCGGCATCGCCGAAACCGGTCTGGCCTTATTCTTCTTGGAATCTTTCGCCATCACCTAACCCCTGAGAAGCTTGAGTGCCTCAGGCAATAAGCCGTCGAGACTTTGGCCTGCAATTACCTTTTCCCTGAGGGCACTCACAACTTGCTCTACTTCGACACCTTTAAACCCAAGATTGGAAAGTGCTGAACGAAGATCCTGCAGGGTCGCGCTCGATGCTTCTCCCGCTATTGTCTGCGCCTGGGCCAGATTCATCAAGCGGTCTTTGAGTTCGACTATCATGCGTTCGGCTTTTTTCTTACCAATCCCGGGTATCAGGCAAAGCCGGGCAATATCCGCACTGCAGACCGCCACAGCCAGCTCATGCGGAACGATTGAAGACAAGACACTCATGGCCAGGCGCGGCCCGACACCGTTCATGGCGATCAATGCCTCAAAAGCTTCTTGCTCTTCGCTATCAAGAAACCCGTACAAATGAATGGCATCTTCTTTTACCTGGGTAATAATATCCAGGGTCACCAGGCCCCCCTGAACACCGATCCGTTCGATAACATCCCTTGAGACGAAAACACGATAGCCCACTGAGCCTACATCAATCACAACAAATTGATCCGTCCTTCTCAAAAGGCGTCCGTGCAGGCTGGCAATCATAACGGCGGTTTCCTTTCACTTTCCGACAGCAGTGTACCAACGCAAATGACAAAGCGCCACCGCCAATGCATCAGAAGCATCCAGAGATTTGGGCACCTCGCCGAGAGTTGCCTGCAAAACAGCCCTGACCTGTTCCTTACTGGCCGCCCCGTGTCCCGTTATAGTCTGTTTGACTTTTCTGGCAGGATATTCATGGACCTCGATTCCGACTCGACCGGCCGTCAGCAATGCAATTCCGCGAGCGTGACCCAGGACCAACGCACTTTTTACGTTTCTGGCATGAAATATATCTTCGACAGCCATGGCGTTTGGCTTATGAGTTTTAATGACTTCTTCAAGGCCGGCGAATATTTTTACCAGTCGCTCTGACAGAGGATTCTTGCCTGTGCGAATAACGCCACTAGTGATGATTCTAAGCTGCCGGCCTTCATCGTCCAAGACTCCATAGCCTGTACAGGCTGAACCAGGATCGATGCCCAAAACGCGCACGCCAGGTCCTCACTCACTTACTTGAAATTGAATCCGGGTCGATATCAAAATTAGCGAAAACGTTCTGTACATCATCGTGATCTTCTAAGGTCTCGGCGAGTCTCAGGACCTGCTCGGCTTCTTTGCCGCTGACCTCGACGGTATTTTGGGGAATCTTGTCCAGACGGGCAGATTCGGTGGCAATTTCGGCCTTGTCCAGGGCATCCTGGACGGCCTGGAAAGCGGAGGGTTCGGTGGTTATTTCGAATGTGTCGTCGACTTCCTGGATATCGTCGGCGCCTGCATCCAGCACAACCTCCATGAGTTGGTCCTCGGTAGCATTGCTCTTTTTTACGGCGAACAGGCCCTTGGCGTCGAACATCCAGCCGACGCAGCCAAGCTCGCCCAGGCTGCCGGCGCCTTTCGAGAAGATTTTTCTGATCTCTCCAGCCGTACGATTCTTATTGTCCGTGATTACTTCAACTAAAATGGCCACCCCGCCGGCCCCATAACCCTCGTAGGTAGCTTCTTCATAAGAGATTCCTTCGAGTTCACCGGTGCCTTTCTTTATGGCTCGTTCGATATTTGTAGCCGGCATGTTGCCGGCTTTTGCTTCGGCGATAGCAGACCGCAACCGCGGGTTATGCTCGGGGCTGCCGCCACCCATTCGGGCAGCCACAGTTATTTCCTTAATCAAGCGAGTAAAAATCCTGCCACGCTTGGCGTCGGCGGCCCCCTTCTTGTGCTTGATCGTGCTCCATTTGGAATGTCCGGACATAACACCTCCTAGTGAAAACACTCAAGGCCGTAAAACTATTAGTGGACGAAGCTGAGAACTAGCACAATAGTATTACAAATTCAAGAGGGTAGATGTTCGCTAGATTGACAAAATGGGCCTGGGGGCGATAGGTTGATTGCATGCAATCTTTGGGATCGCTACTAATCGCCGACGGTGTCTGCTCGGTTCGGCAGATTGAAGATGCAATCCAAAACCAGGTCATACTTGGTGGACGCATGGGAACCAATCTGGTCGAGCTCGGCGTCATCGATGAGGAGACCCTGGCTCGCTACCTGTCGCGGCAACACGAGCTGCCGGCAATGTTCGGCGAAAAAATCGAGCCCGACGCTGAAGCGCTCAAGTTGCTCAGGCCCGACGTTGTCGACCGCCTGGACATGATTCCTTTCCTCGAGGAAACCAAGAAGATTCAGGTTCTATGTGTCGATCCGCGCAACATTAAGTCACTGGACGAAGTTGCCTTCACAACCGGCCTGATTCCCGATCCAATAGTGATACCCGAAATTCGTTTCTGGCAACTATTGAAACGCTACTACGGAATCGATCGACAACTGCGTTATATTGCCCTGGACACCAAAGATTTTATGGCCGGGGCCCTGGACGAACTGCCGGCTAAAAAACCAGTCGAGCCATCGGTCAAAGAAGATCTCGTCAGCGAAGTAAGCTTTGCCAAACTCTACCAGCGCCGGGATGGGTTTCCCGTCGTCACTGCCGAAAAACTGCAACCGCTGCCTTCCGAGGCCATGCCACTGCTGACCGCTGAAGACCTCGAGATAGTTGCCGACGAGCCAGCCGCGCAACCACCGGGAGACATCGAGCGCCGTGTCTGGCTCGAGGAGACCACTACACCCGGGCGCCGCAGGGAAGATCAAGTCTTGGCCGAAAGCGCTGCTGCTGCGCCTTCAATGCCGCCCCCCGAAGAAGATCCGGAAGATTCGCCGCTGACCTTTGAAGAAGCTTCACACTTGTTGACCGATGTAACCAACCGAAGTGCCATTGCTCGATTTGTATTGCGCTATGCTTGTTCTATTTTCAAGCGGGCCATGTTGTTCACCGTCCACCGCGGGGTGGCCCTGGGCTGGGATGCGATCGGCGAGGGAATCGACCGCTGGTCTTTCCGATCGGTCATGGTGCCGCTAGACAGTCCTTCGGTTTTTCAGTTGGTCGCCGGTAGCCGGGCTCACTATCTGGGCGGCTTGACCAAAACGAAAGTAAATATCCAGTTTCTCAGGGCCATGGGCAAGAAAGTGCCATTGAGTGCCTTTGTACTGCCCATTTTGGTGCGTGGCCGGGTGGTTAACCTGCTTTACGCCGACAATGGTCACAAAGTTCACAGTTCATCCAACATCGGCGAGTTGCTCATTTTAGCCCAGCGGATCAGCCGCTGCTATGAATCTTTATTCGAGAAAAAATGGCAGGCCTATCAGGCTGACCATCAAGAAAAAAATATGCCGTGAGGAGATTGGCCAATGGTAGAAAGAAGAGACTTCAAACGCTTGCCGGCCGAAACCGAAATCAATATTCGCCAGGTCGACAAAGAAGGGATGAAAATCGGCACCGGTAAAGACATTTCGGGCGGAGGAATAATGATCGAGTCGCCGCACCAATTCGAACCGGGCACTCTACTGGACATCGAGGTTTTCACCCGAACTCACAAATCCTTCCAGCGCGTTTTCAAGCCATTGTCGGCCAGGGTCCGGGTAGTCCGAGTTGAAGGCGATAACCCCCCCTACAGCATCGCAGCTGAGTTTGTCGAAGTAGAGCAGTGAAGAAGCCGTTCCATAACCTGGCTTATATTGCTGTTTTTACACTTTGCAGCTGCGCAGGTGGCAACCCTGAAGTCGGCGGCCCGTTCGACTGCACTCGCTGGATTCTCGAAGATGATGTTACCAACGCACGCGATCTGGGAGCCTGGCCGCTCGAGGACGATTACTTCATTCCTTGTCAGAAAATCTTCCGCGGGGGCGATCTGACAACCTTGTCAACCGAAGCCTGCACTGATTTCACCAACCTGGGCATAAAAACAGTCATTGACTTGAGAGCGGATTCAGTCCAGTTGGGCCAACCAGGCGCGGCTTGTGTGACCTCAATTACCGGCCAGCTAAACGCAGCCATGCCGAAACTGCTGCCCGACACACCAGAAAATTATCTGGCTCTGTTGGAAGAGACCGGGGCGATCGCGACCATCTTCGAAGCCCTGGGAAACCCGGATACCTATCCGGTTTACATTCACTGCGTAATCGGACGCGACCGAGCAAGCTTTGTGACAGCTTTAATTCTGCTGACTCTTGGCGCCGATCAGCAGACGATCCTGGACGATTTCAACCTTTCAGAAAATGCCGGTGTGGCTGTCAAACCTGATAGCTTGCAGGCTGTCCTGGACGAAATCGACAAGCTAGGCGGAATCGAAGTTCTCCTCGCTTCGGCTGGGGTAACTACCGGGCAAATCGAAGTGTTCAGAAACGAAGTCCGGATAAAATAGCATCAGGTAAGCCCGGCAGTGTAGAAACACAACTGAAAAGCCATGTCAGAAAAACAAAGTCCAATCTCAGTTTACATGTACCGGTTACGACGATCTGCATCGCCTCACGTCTGCGATGTATCCAAGTGGCCGTTCGGTGATTTACGATTACGATCCTGTCGGCAACCGCAATTTCGTGACGGAATCCTGGGACGGCGGCGGATCTGAGACCACTAATTATACATATTCTGACTTCAACCAGGTGCTGACGACCACGAACTCGGTCGGGACGACGGCGTATGGCTGGGATGACAATGGGAATCTGACAACCAAAGAAAACCCAGCGTTGGAAATCACGAACTACGACTACAACTTTGAGAATCGTCTCATTGGAATTGATTTCCATGGAGGCTCCACGAATGCTTTTGGTTATGATCCGCAGGGGATCAGGACATTTAAGGAGGACTCCGAGGGTCGGCACGACTATTTAATAGATAAGGCGTCAGTCCTTGCCGAATTTGACGGGACCGGAGTTAAGAAAGCCTGGTTCAATCACAATCCGCAGCGGATTGATGAAATTGTGAGCCAGGTTCAGTCCTCAGGAAAGTTCTTCCATCTTGTCGACGGCCTCGGCTCGGTGACGGGGCTGGTGAACTCCGGTCAGGTCAAAGTTGCGGCGTACACTTATGACGCCTATGGGGCGCTTACCGACAGCCAGGTGCAGCCAGGGGTCCAGAATCCGTTCTTATTTACCGGCCGTGAGATGGATGCGGACAGCGGACTGCAGTACAACCGGGCAAGGTATTATCTTTCAGGGGTGGGGAGTTGGAATCGGGAGGATCCTTATAATATTCGCAGCAATTTAGGGAGAATTCCTGAAGGTAAGCCATTGTATTATTATGGAGATTTCTCTTATTCAAAAAGACCTACCATAACAAAGGACGAATTTGGGATGATTACTATCACGGCGTCCACTGGTATAAGTATTAGTGTTTCATTTGCCGGTCCGACTGCTTCGACGTGGACTACTGCTGATCTTTCTTTTGATACTGAGGGTGGAGAACTTCGATCATGGAGTGGAGGTGGACCTGGGATTGGAGTTGGCTTCTCTATAGATGTAGCCTTTATGGCAAATAATCTATATACGAATTGTAAAACAGTATGCGGACTACTTGGACCAAATTTAATTGTAGTCCTTTCTCTCTCTCAGGGCGGCATACCCTTTATTCCAAAACCATTTTTTGGTGTATCGTTTATTTATTGGCGATCTCTAGCTAACAACACAAATTGCAGTGGATATGGATATGGAGCTATACGTGGATTTGGCGTTTCTGCGCCATGGCCAGTAGTACCTGCTCTGGATGTATTCCTTGCTGCCACATTCAGAATCTCTGGGTGCGGATGCAAGGGTGCAACACTTTGCAAATCTTTCTAGTTCCCAGAAACTAATGAGGTTCGGGGTGAATACCTATGCCTAACCATCAAATCAAGGAAGAATTACTGAAAGATGAGAAAATCCTTTGGACTGGTCAGCCGGATCCGTCTGTACATTTTGCGCCCGGTGATGCTTTTCTGCTTCCTGCCGGAATAATATTTATTGGTTTTGGAATTGTCTGGGTTTTTGTATCGTTGGGTTTCTTCAATGAACCAGGGGGCGCAGGCAGGCCAAATCCATTATTTGCGTTTACTGCTTTGCCGCCGCTAGTTATAGGATTTTATCTTGTCTTGGGTCGTTACCTTGTGAAAATCAGAGGAAAGCGTAGGACCTACTATGCAGTTACAGATCAAAGAGCTATTGCACTTTTAGCTGGTTCAAAGAAAGTAATAATGGCAGCAAATATAAAAACTGTGCCTATTGTGACAAAAACGATAAAAAAGTCAGGAATTGGCAATCTGCGATTTGGTAACTCTTACCCTGGTGCAATGTTTTTTGAAAATGTTGGAATGAATACCTTTTCCTCTAATGCTGGCGGCGTTGTAGCTTTTTATGACATAAAAGATGCAGAAGAGGTATTCAGATTGGTGAGTGAGGTTAGGAGCAGTTAGTGGGGACTAGCCTTCAGAATCGGAGTTGTGCTTAGCGATTTTTGATCTGGGGCAAGCCCCAGGCCCCTTGAATTGATCCACACCTGATGCAACTATCACTTGCGCATTCACAATCGGGTTAAGCCTCGAATCAATAACGATTAATTCGTGATGTCACTTTTGTTTTTCACCTGACATCACTTAGTGCTATCACTCCGGCACTGTTTTGGATTTAAATCATGTAATTCCGGGATGTTGTTGTGATTAAAAAAGTGATGCGTTGGAGTTTGATTTAGCACCTAAAATGGATATTGGGTGACATCACTATTTTGTTCAACTGCCGCCCTGACTGTAAACAGGTTCGAACTTTTCAACAGCGTCAATGATGCGATTCAGGCTTTTAGCATTTGATTTAGCGCGGCCGGGTGACCAGTGCTCGCGGACAAAGACGGATAGGGTGCCGTTGTAGTCAGGTCCTGTCCTGGCGGTGACGTTCGGGGCCGGTACGATGGCATTCCGTATGCTTTTCTTTTTTGACTTCCTTGCGAGGGTGATCAGCTTCTGCTTCGGTTTTTTCAGTCTTTCGGGATATTGAGGAACGAGTTCCTGGGCGATACCGAGGTACCTGGCGAAGGCTTTGCGGTCGGCCATGAGCCAGGCATCGACCTCGCGCACGGCGATGCGGAACAGCAGGTTGTGGTTAGCGGGGCGCTTGAGCCAATCGGCGATCAAAGTCGGGGGACATTCTGCCTGGTCTAGGTCGGTCAATACCAGGAAGGGTGAGCCTTGCGCGGCCTGGTTGAATCCTTCGATCCTGCTTTTGATGTAACCGAACCCTTTTTTGCTGTACACGGCTCCTACGTAGTACGGTCTTTTTGAGTCCTTTAGGATCTTGCGCAGGGCTTCTTCGCTCAGGACGTCTTCTACGACCAGGGTGATCGGGATGACGTCGCTCACGGCAGGAGTCTCAGTTGTACGATCTTCTGGGGCCTTGTTTTGGGCATGACCGCTTCACCGACGCTGAGCCCGTTTTTCACGAGGGTGACGATTGCGGGTATGTCCGCGGCGAGC
>JAFDKH010000151.1 GCA_019307065.1 Deltaproteobacteria bacterium | reverse complement strand
CCCAGTCGCGGGTACCTTCTTGCTTATGCTTCAATCGCTTCCTGACCTCCATGTCGAGTTCGCCGTCGAGTTTCAGATAGCGCCGCATTATAACTACAATTCGTGTACGCATGACGTGATCTTCGGCATACACCTCGGCAATATTCGGAGAGATCAACATGTATTCAAGCATTTGGTTGATGACGTAGTCCAGAGCATCGTCACCCATCGGGAATTTTCTTGCGGTCGCGGCGATCTTGCGCGCCTCGGAGAATTTTGCGTTTCCCCAGCCACGCGAGTTAAGCACATCCTTGGCAAGATCTGATATTTCTCGCTCACTTCGCTGATACTCGTTCAGAATCGCCTCGAAATCCTTGGGCGCTTCTTTCTCGAGACCTTCTTCCAACTCGATATCTTCGTTTTTTGTCAAGGCCTCGGTAATATCACGGGCTATCAATGGAATCACTTTACTGTAAAGTTTCATTTAATCCTCCACCATGGGCTATATCAAGACCTCCTGCAGCGGTCAATGCTTGACCCCAATCCCCCACCAGTGCCTGAATGAATTGATGTAACCCACTGACTACCCAAATGATTCTTCGTTACGCGTCTCCACAGATACGGTGAGTTAGTTTTCCCCTGGTCCTCTCGGATGGTTTCCTGTCGGAGCGGGAGCTTGGGATTGACAGTAATTTCAGGTGGGAGATCCTGGCTTGAAGGTAGCCAAAAACTCAAAGATACGCTGGCCGAGCTTACTGGTTACCCCGGAAACCTCACCGAGTTGTGTAGCCGTTGCCTTGCGAACTGCCCGCAATGAACCGAAGTGCGAAAGCAGACGCTTTCGTAAAACCGGCCCGACCCCGGGAATTTCCTCGAGCAGGCTGCGCAGGCTGGTCTTGCTACGCAACTTGCGGTGATAGCTAACCGCAAAACGATGAGCTTCATCGCGGACTCGGCTGAGCAAAAACAACTCATCACTCTCGGGACGCAACATAATCGGGTTCTTGCGACCCGGAATAAAAACGCGTTCACGAGCCGGCTTGCCTTTCTTTTTCTCGCTTCTACCCTTGGCCAGAGCAACCAGATCGACATCGTCCAGGCCCAGGTCGGCGAACAAGGTCTGAATGGTCTTCAACTGGCCCTTTCCGCCGTCGAGTACCACCAGATCGGGACCTGCCTGGCTGCCTTCCAGGACAGGCCGAAAGCGCCGGGCAACAACTTCACGCATCATGTCTAGATCGGAGTCAGGCGCGGCACTCTTGATGCGGTATCTGCGATAAGCAGACTTCATCGGTTCACCGTCATAAAGAACAGCCAGCGAGCCGACACTGTATTTGCCGCCCAGAGTTGACATGTCAAAACACTCGATTCGACGCGGCAATCGGGAAAGTCCCAGGCGGCGCTCGAGCCGCAATAGCCGATCGGTCAAAATACTGGCCGTGGCCAAGCGCGCCAAGAAAGCCTCACGGGCGTTGTCCCTGGCCACCTCCACCAGGCGGGCTCCGTGTCCTCGACTGGGAATCGCAACCTTTACACTAAACGAATGTTGATCTGTCAGCCAATCCGCCAATACCTGCAATTCATAGCAGTCCTCGGCACCAGCCAGGGCTTCAATGGGCATTAGAATCTCGCGCGGCAGATCTGCTCCGGAATGATAATGCTGGGCAAGCAACTGACGAACCAGATCGGCATTTGAGACTTCAATCTTCGAAAACGGATAGCGGCTTGCGCCGAGCAGACTGCCCTTGCGGACTTGCATCAGAATGACCATCCCGCTAGTACCTTCCCGATGCAGGCCGACAATATCGCGGTCTTTTTCGGCTGGGTCGATCAGCGGCTGGCGTTCGAGAGTCTGCCGGGCTGCAGTGATTTTATCCCTAATCTTGGCTGCATCTTCATAACGCAGTTCTGCCGAAGCTGATTTCATCTGTCTATTCAGGTCGGCCACCATTTCATCCAGGCGCCCGCGTAAAAACTTGATCGCCTGTTTAACCCGTCGCGCGTAAACCTCGACCGAAACCTTCTGCACGCACGGCCCCAGACAGCGGTTCATCTGGTGCAGCAAACAAGCACGCTTTCGCTTGCCGAACACTCGATCGTTACAGGTTCTCAGTTGCAGGGCACTTTGCAGCAAGCGAAATGTCTGGCGGGCGGCAGCGGCCGAGGTATAGGGCCCGAACCAGCGCCCGCTAACCTTTGGATTCGAACCGCGCACACGCCGGCGTTCGAGCATCAACCGGGGGAAAGAATGGTCGGAGCTTATGCGAATCGAAAGAAAATTTTTATCGTCGACCAGGTCGATATTGTAGCGCGGATTATTTCGTTGAATGAGTTTTCGCTCCAGAATCAAGGCGTCCTTTTCACTAGGCGTAACGATCACCTCTATGTCGCCCAACTCTTTATCGAGCTTAGCTACGAAGGCTCGCTCGTCACCAGAGGCCCGGAAGTATGAACGCACCCGCGAACGAAGTATTTTAGCCTTGCCGACGTAGATCACCCGGCCATCGAGATCTTTCATCAGGTAGACACCGGGTCGGGTCGGCAAACGATCCAATAGAGCCTCGAGGCGTTGGCCGCATAACGGCTGCTGGGTTGCCAAGCTGCCCCCTAACCGAATCTCAGATGCATTTTCTTGAGTTCTTGAATTCGATCGCGAATTTTTGCAGCCTGTTCGAATTCGAGCGATTCGGCCGCGGCAAACATATCAGCGGTCAGGCGCTCGATCGTCTCGGCTAAATCTTTTTTGTTTCCCAGGGGCAATTCCGTAAGCCCAAGTTGTTTGCCTTTCAGGCGACTCTTGGGAGCGTCCAATTGCGGCACAGCCCGGATTGATTTCATGACCGAGCGCGGAGTGATATTGTGTTCTGTATTGTAGCGCTCCTGGATTTGGCGGCGCCGGCGAGTCTCTTTGATTGCTTGCTTGACAGCCTTGGTTTGTTTGTCAATGTAAAATATCACTCGCCCGTCAATATTTCTAGAAGCCCGTCCGGTGGTCTGGATCAAGGCAGTTTCGCTACGCAGGAAACCCTCCCGGTCTGCATCCAGGATAGCAACCAGGGCCACTTCGGGAATGTCCAAGCCCTCACGCAACAAATTGATGCCCACCAAAACATCGAAGCTGCCGGCCCTCAAATCACGCACTATCTCCAAACGCTGCAGGGTATCAACGTCAGAATGCAGGTAACGGACCTTGACATTGTGTTCACTGAGATAGTCGGTCAGGTCTTCGGCCATGCGTTTGGTCAGGGTGGTCACTAAGACCCGGTGACCGGCCGCAACCGTATCACGGATTTCAGCCAGGACATCATCAACCTGGCTGGCGGCTGGTTGCAGCTGAACTTCGGGGTCTACCAGGCCGGTCGGCCGTATAATTTGCTCGACTACCACGCCCTTAGCCAAATCGACCTCGAAAGGTGTTGGAGTAGCCGAAACATAAATGCGTTGTCCGACCCGCGCATCGAATTCTTCGTAGCTCAACGGCCGATTGTCCAGGGCAGACGGCAAGCGGAAACCAAAATCCACCAATGTCTGCTTGCGCGACTGGTCGCCGCGAACCATGCCCTTGATTTGCGGTACTGTTTGATGGCTCTCATCGATGACTATCAGCGCATCATGCGGCAAATAGTCTATTAAAGTCGGCGAGGGCTCACCCGGTAGGCGCCCCGATAAATGACGACTGTAATTTTCGACTCCGTTGCAATAACCCATTTCCTCGAGCATTTCTAGATCATACATAGTGCGTTGTTCGAGTCGTTGAGCTTCAAGTTCGCGGCCGGCCTGCCTGAATTCTTGCAGACGTTCGGCCAGTTCCTCGCGAATGCTGAGCCTGGCTCGTAAAATCACATCCTGACCGGTAACATAGTGGCTGCCGGGGTAGACTTCTATTTCATCCAGGCTTTCGAGACGGATACCTCTCAAAGGATCCATGAAATGAATTTTTTCGATCTCATCTCCCCAGAATGAAACCCGTAAAGCTCGATCTTCTTCGTATATTGGAAAAATATCGACGACATCGCCGCGCACTCGAAAAGTGCCCCGATGAAAATCCAGATCATTGCGGCTATATTGAATCTCGACCAGGCGCCTCAATATGGCATCCCGCCCGGGTGACTCGCCCCGTTTCAGATTTACCTTCATTTCGCCGTAGTACTCGACCGGCCCCAATCCGAAAATGCAGGAAACCGAGGCAACAATAATCACATCCCGGCGAGTCAACAATGAGTGCGTGGCCACGTGGCGCATTCGATCAATCTCGTCGTTTACGCTGGAATCTTTTTCAATATAGGTATCCGACGAAGGCACGTAGGCCTCAGGCTGATAGTAGTCATAGTAGGAGACAAAAAACGCCACGGCACTATCGGGAAAGAACTCCAGAAATTCCGAGTAGAGTTGTCCGGCCAGGGTCTTGTTGTGAGCGATAACCAGGGCCGGACGTTGAACCTGGTTGATGACGCTGGCGATTGTAAAGGTCTTGCCTGAGCCAGTTACTCCCAGCAGGACCTGATGCCGATCGCCCCGGTTCAAACCGTCTGCCAGTTGCTCAATCGCGCGCGGCTGGTCGCCCGCTGGTTTATAGTCGCTGACCAGTTTAAAGGTCGACATGATTACAGACTTTTCCTGGTGGCCATATCACTGGCTCTGCCAGTGAGACGGCTACTACCTAGCCGCCGATCTTCCAGGTCGTTCCCTGGGGGCCGTCCATCAATTCGACTCCCAATTCTATGAGTTGATCGCGGATTTGATCAGCTCGAGCGAAATCCTTCGCGGCTCGGGCTTGATTACGTTCGACAACCAGACCATCGATTTGGGCGGCATCGACACTGGCTGACTGCACGGCCCGGCTTTGCAGACTTTGCAAAGCCAGGCTGGCATCTCTTTCAAGAATGCCGACTACCGAGGACATGTAATCCAGTAAGTTCTCGAGAACCTGGACCGTTGAAGTAATCATTGCCTCGGGCTTGCCCTCTTTGTTGTCCAAAACCTCGTTCGATAAGCGCATGGCATCCGCCAAAACACCGACAGCTGCGGCTGCGTTGAAATCGTCATTCATGGCTTCATCGAAGCGGGGTCTTAAAGCTTCAACTTCATCGCTTCTGACAATCACCCCGACGCCTGTCGCAGCGTTTCCCAGAAACTCGTCCAGCCGCTTGCGAGTGGTGTAAAGGTAATTCAGGCGTTTTTGGCCATCCTCAAGCGAGGGAAAGCGTATGGCCTGCCCGGCTTGTTCGTCATTCATATCGCTTTCGCAATCCGGACACTTGCGATCCTCGACGGCTGCCCGATCGATTGCGGCCTTGCAATGCGGGCAAATAAACTCGACTTCAAAGTTGATCGGACTGCGATAATGCGTAGTCAACAGAAAGTAACGCAGTGCTTCCGGATCGTAGCGTTCACAAATTTCCCGAATGGTAAAGAAGTTATTCAGTGACTTGGACATCTTTTCCTTGTCGATATTGACGAAGCCATTGTGAAAAAAGTAATTGACGAAGGGCACACCGTAGGCGGCTTCGGCCTGGGCAATTTCGTTTTCGTGATGCGGAAACACGAGGTCTTTACCTCCCCCGTGAATATCGAAGGTCTGGCCGAGATACTTGGTGCTCATGGCCGTGCACTCGATGTGCCAGCCGGGCCGGCCCTTACCCCAGGGGCTGTTCCACATCGGCTCGCCTGGTTTGGACGCCTTCCACAGGGCAAAATCCATCGGGGTGCGCTTGCGCTCGTCGACTTGCACCCGGGCTCCAGCCTTCAAGTCGTCGAGGTTTCTTTTTGACAGCTTGCCGTACTCGGCCCAGGAAGGCACATCGAAGTAGACGTCACCTTCGACCACATAGGCGTGCCCGCGATCAACTAAGGCTTCGACAGTCGCAATAATCTCAGGTATGTGGTCGGTGACTCGCGGTTCGATATCGGGCCGCTTGACACCCAGGGCATCCATGTCCTTGTGAAACTCTTTGATGTTCTGTTCAGTCAAGTCGTTGGTGGTGATACCCAACTCGTTGGCTCGTTTGATAATTTTATCATCCACATCGGTAAAATTGCGCACATAGGTTACTTCAAAACCACTGGCCTCCAGAAAACGGTAGATCACATCGGCAGTCACATAAGCGCGTGCATGACCGATATGACTCATGTCGTAGACGGTTACTCCGCAAACATACATACTTATTTTACCCGGTTCTAGCGGCTTCAGCTCTTCCTTGTGGTTGGTCAAAGTGTTGTAAATCGTAACTGTCATGATGTTCCTCCCTGGCCGCTGAACCTAGCCCGCAGGCTTCGAGTTCGCCAAAGCATCCATACGTTAAACCCCCAGAGAACCAGCACAACTACGATGGCCAATGGATACCACCAGGAACTATGCGGGGTATGTCCAGCCTGTAGAATATAGATCGGCCCTTGTTCGGGAGCCCCTGGAAAATGCTCGCGATAGTATGCGATCACCTTTTCGTAGCGACCTGTTTGAGACAGGTTCAAAATGCGTCCTTCAAAAACACCATCAACCGCCCCGGCGCAAGCTTGATCTTCAGCAGCTTCAGATTCGACCACAATCCGGCTGCCCATCTCAGAACCTAATAAATACATAAAACGAACCGTTCGGGTAAATACATCGGCCCGAATGCACATGTCCCGGGCGATGGCCTGGATACGAACGAATTCATTGTGCTCTAAAGGAATCACTTGCATGTCCTCGGCAACCCCCAAGTCGATCGGATCGGTCGACTTGAAGAAGTAAGTTAGATCTTGACGAATGAAATAGACCAGGGCCAGGCCCAGAACCAGGACTATCCCCAAGAACAACCAGGCTCGTGTGTGGCGATTTTTGTACTTGCGCAGCTCGCGCTCGGAAATACCCATCGGATCATCTTGGCCCGTAACGGCATCAAAAAAAGTTTCCTCGTCGGAACTCAATTCGTTTTCGTTTTTTGGGTCTTGGCTCATTTTCAGACCACCCTAGCTACTAAGACCGCAACAGCGTGGACGGCAATACCTTCGAGCCGCCCGGAAAAACCCATGCCTTCTTCAGTAGTGGCTTTGACTCCCACAGCCGTTGCGTCGATCCCGAGTATGGCAGCCATTTGATCGGCCATGCCTGGCAGATATTCAGCCAGACGAGGCTTTTGGGCAACGATTGTCATGTCAACCGAACTCACCTGCCAGCCGGCCTGGCTCGCTTTTCTTACGATTTGCCCGAGCAGTTCCAGGCTGGCGATATCTTTATAGCTGGGATCACTGTCGGGAAAATGGCGCCCGATATCGCCCATTCCGGCTGCCCCACAAATGGCATCAATCAAGGCATGTATTGCAGCATCTCCGTCCGAATGTCCCAGTAAACCGAGATCGCCGGGTACTTGGACTCCTCCGAGAACCAGCGGCCGACCCGGGACAAGTTTGTGAGCATCGTATCCGATACCTACCCTTGGTACGCACCAGCCGATTCTCGAAAGGTCATCTTTGAAGGTAACCTTGATATTGCCGGGCTCGCCAGCCACGGTTGCCACCTTTTGTCCGGATCCCTCGACCAGGGCGGCGTCGTCGGTGAACGGCTGTTCGAGGCCCTGCTGGCCGGCCCAACTATAGGCGTCTAATAACACTTGCCGTTTAAATCCCTGGGGCGTCTGCACAAGTCTGAGTGAATCTCTGTTCAGTGTTTTGACGACCATCCCGGCTTGGTCGATTGTCTTGATTGTCTCGGTTGCGGCAAGGACCGGGACGCAGGCGCCATGCTTATTTGCCCCGTCGATCACGCTGGCGACGAGTGCACCGGAGATCTTGGGACGAACTCCGTCATGAACCAGGACGATTTCACAACTATCCGGCAAGCAAAGAAGCCCGCATTTGACCGAATCCATGCGGAGCCTACCCCCCGCCACTACTCGAATGTTTTCAAGACCGTTCATCTCGACCGGCAGTAAATCTTTTGCAGCAACACTTTTTGCGGGCACCACGACCGCTATCCCGTCAAACAGCTCAGTGGCGGCTAGAGTTCGAAGGGTTTGCTTCAATAAAGATGTTTTGCGATGGGCCAGAAATTGCTTGGGCTCAGATGTGCCGAATCGGACGCCTTGTCCGGCGGCCGGGACGATTGCCCAGGTGTTGGGCTTATTTTTTCCAAGCGCTGGCAAGATTACGTTTCCTCTTTCTTTCTCAGGCGCTGGGTGAATTGATACCAGATCCAAGCCCAATCGACAAGTGGGAATGGGGTCAGACACCAGCACTTGACACTTTCAAGGATGTGACCTGTCTAGATAGGTAAAAAGTGTCAAGTGCTGGTGTCTGACCCCTGATCATGATATACGAGCCACATGAAACCAATGGGATTATTCGATTTTGACGGCACCCTGGCCCGCGGAGATTCGGCGGTACCCTTTACGCTGTTTTGCATGCGGCGTTACCCCAAAGCTACGATCGTATTTCCCTGGCTGGCTTCACTGGTTGTGCCCTACGGCTTAGGGATGGTCTCCAAGAAGCGCTTGAAAAATGTCATGTTGAAAATCCTGAGATTTGTACCACCCGCCGAGCGTGAAAAACTGGTCGAGGATTTTCATGACGAAGTCATCTTACCCAAGTATTTCAACAAGGGGCTCGAACGGGTAGCTTGGCATAAAGAGCAGGGTCACACCCTCGTTTTGGCTACAGCCTCGGTGGATTTCTATATGGATCACATCCGGCGCCATCTCGGGTTCGACCTGCTGGTCGCAACCCGCACCACCATCGAACCGGTCCCCCGCGTGATCGGACCCAACTGTTACGGCCCGGAGAAAGTCAAACGCCTGCAAGAACTGGATCTATTCGAGCAGACCGATTGGGGTAATTCGTGGGCCTACTCAGACCACGTTTCGGATACCCCGATCATGGAGCTTTGCCATAATCGCATGGCCACCACGCCCAGTCGGGCGCTGCGCCGCTATGCCCAAAACGCCGGCTGGCCAATTGTCGATTGGTCATAATATCTATTAGTGAATTGAATTCCAGCGACTAGTAACCGTAAGTTTTTTCGATCGTGTCTTTGGCCCGGTGCAGCACGATGTGATCGAGCAGCTTGGAGGCGGTCGGGTGCTTGCGCAACTCTTCGACCAGGCCCTTGCCGGGAAAGCGTACGGCTTCCACCTCTCCTATGGCTAGCACGGTCGCAGTCCTGGGCACACCCGACACCTCGGCTACCTCTCCGAATATTGTTCCGGGCTCGAGGGTGTCCAGTTCGACGATGAAGCCTTCTTGCAATGTTTGCACGTGTACCTGGCCGGTGTGCAAAAGATAGATATCGTCGCTATCCGCGCCCTGTTTGATGATGATGTCCTCGTCTTCGTATTTGACGACTCTTGCCAGTAACATCACTTTTTGGCGGGCTTCTTGGTCAAGCACCTTGAACAATAAGTTGCCGCTTATCAGTTCGTCGAATTCACGTGCGTCCATGACAGGTTCTCCAAATAACGAATATACTTTATCTCAGAACTTGCGATTGAATCTAGTGATTTCTAGATAATCTGCTAGTATGGAACCACCTCGAATCAGGGAGTCCAAGATGAAGGCAATCCAATACAAGGTCCTGGCCGGTGGTATACTTTTTTTGTTTCTGGCTTGCGGCTGTTCCAGCTCTGGAAACAACGGCGATGCCGGCCTCGATGACGCCGGTGACGCCGGCAATGGCGATACGATCTTTTGCCAGAGCAATGACGACTGCCCCGGTGAGCAGGAATGCATCAGCGGCGTCTGCGAAGACGTCAAGACCTGTTCGTGCAACTACGATTGCGGTCAGCGCGACTCGGGCCTGATTTGTAACCCCGGCGCCAGCCGTTGTGAGGCCGGCACGGCCGGTACCGAGTGCAGTGATTTCTGCGACTGTTATACAAACGAAACCTGCGCCGGGGGACAGTGTGTTCCGTCAGGTGGAGACGAAAAGACCTGTACCAGCTCCGACCAATGCGAACCCGACCAGAAATGTATCGAGAACAAGTGCGTCCCCAAGAATTGCGCCACCCGCGACGACTGCCAGCACGCAGTCTGCCTGATATGTGTCGACGGTGAATGCACCACACCGCCCCAGGTCTGCCAGGGTACCGATGATTGCTGCGTTGGGTTCCACTGCAATTTCGGCGTTTGTATCCCCGACTCCGAGGGCTGCCTGTCGGACGATGACTGTAAAGACCCTGAATTTCCGCGCTGTCGCGACGAAGAATGTGTGCCCGAGTGCGTCAACAACAATGATTGCCCGAATAACTTGGAGTGCCGCGACAACAAATGCGTCACCCCGGGTTGTACAATCGAGACCTGCGATCAGGGCTACTGGTGTAACCCGACCGCCGGCCCGGAAGGAAAAGGCGAATGCCAGGAAGGTTGCGATCAGAATTCCGACTGCGACACGGGCGAGCAGTGCAACTATGCGACCCACACTTGTGTAGCTGATTGCTGCGGCGGTTGCGAAGATACCCAGTACTGCAAACCGGGCACTTGCACCTGTGAAGACAAATGCCTGACAGACAACGACTGCCCGCCCGATTGGACCTGCGACCAGCCGTCCGGTGTATGTAGTCCGGCCCTGGGAGTCGAAGGTGATCCATGCATGGTCGACACTGATTGCGACGATACGCAGGGATTACTTTGCGATTTTTGTGCTATCTGCTCGAACCCGCCCGAGACTCTCACCTGCCTTTTCGATTGCTCGGGGACCTATTCATGCCCCCGTGTAGACATTAATTGCCAGGCGCGCGGCTTCGGTAGTTCGGGGGGACTGCGCTTGTTGTGCCTACCTCAATAGCCACTCAATAAATCTCGCATTTCCAGTTAGTTACAAATAAAAGCGCCCGTCTGGTTATTTTTTGTAACTTTTTGTCAGTTTTTTCTTGAAAATCTCTTTTCAGCTGACAATATTCCAACCCGGAAAGGTTTTAGCGATGGAGAAATATCTGACAACCCGCGAAGTGGCAAACTACTTGCGGTTGAACGAAAAGAAAGTATACGCCCTGGTAGCCGAGGGCCAACTCCCGGCTGCAAGAATATCGGGCAAGTGGTTGTTTCCCAGGCAGCTGGTCGATCAGTGGGTCGAGCACAATACCATCTACCCCTTCTCGGGATTGATGGGCGCAGTCCTGAATGACATGCTCGTCATCCAGGGCTCGGACGACTGGTTGTTTTCAAAAGTGGCCGCCCGGTTTCAAACCAAGTACGGCGTACCGGTGGCTTCGGCCAACGTCGGCTCGTTGGCCGGCCTGGCTGCAATCGGGGCCGGTAAGGCCCATCTGGCCGGTTGTCATGTCGAGAACGAACAAGTCGAGAAATTGGCCGGCGATCGCTGGGGCTGTTACCTGTTCAACCTGCTGCAAAGATCTCAGGGAATAATATTCGACCGTAATCGGCAGCCCGACATTTCCGGGCTGGCCGTTCTGGCTACCAAGGGCTATCGTTTCGCCGAACGGCAACCCTTGAGCGGAACCTACCGCCTGGTCGAACGCTTGCTTAGCGAAGCCCGAATCGAGCCGGACAAACTCAACCGGGCCGGCACCTATTCTTCCCATCTGGAACTGGCCCTGGCAATCCGCACCGGCCAGGCCGACGCCGGAATTGGAATTCAGATCGCGGCCGACTTGTGCGGACTCAACTTCCTGCCTTTAGCCAGCGAGCCGTACAAGCTTGCCATTCCATTACCATTTTCTTCGCACCCGCAAATCGCCCGATTTCTGGAGTTCATCACTGCCGAATTGAAGACTTTCGCCAAAAAGGGCGTGTCCGGCTACGGATTCGAAGGGCTCGGGCTAATGGAGGCGGTTGGAGTCGACCCCAAGAAAGGACAATAAAAATGCATCCAAATCTGAGATCTTTCAAGCAGCTTGTTCGGCACCTTTGGGTTATCCTGATAGTCTCAAACTTTCTGGCCTGTGCGACCCAGTCCGATCAGGTCTCGTCACGAGCCTATAAGGGACACGAGAGCGATCTGGACGCCAACAATTTTGTGAGTGTCTATCCCGACAGCCTGGGCACTCGCCTGGACGACTGCCAGACCTGCCACAAGGGCGATACCTTCACCTATCCCAGGGATGAAGACATCAGGAGTGTCTATAAAAACTCCTGCGACTATTGTCACTTGATCGAGCACCCGGCCGACAACTTCATCGAGCCGCAGCCTAAAAACTATACCGACACCTTGAATCCCTATGGGGCCGCCTACCTGGCCGCCGGTCGAACCAAGCAGGCGCTAAAAGACATTGCCGAAGATGACTCCGACAGCGACGAATATGGCAACCAGGTTGAAATCACCGATCTGAAATATCCCGGTGACCCGGACAGCCGGCCCGGCCAGGAGGTCGCCCCGCTGATCAACATGACAATGGCCGACCTGAAAGCCCTTGGCGCACATACCCAGTTTCTATTGGCCAACTCCCACAAACAAGAATACGACAACTACTCCGTCTACACAGGCGTCAAGATCAAAGATTTGCTGGCCGGCGCCGGAGTCGATTCGCAAGACGCCAACATCGAAGGCATTACCATCATAGCCCCGGATGGCTACATGAAAGATTTCAGCATGGATGACGTCAACAACGCCTTTGCAAAAAGCTTGTACTATGCCAATTTGGACAACGCCGGTTTAGGCACCGAGTGCGGTTTCGTGACCTACCCCGACAACCTGCCGGGCGGTCTGAGCGACGGCGGTGAAATACCCGACGAGCAGTGGCTGCAGCTGGCTTACCAACGCGATGAATTGCCCATGCAACCCTGCAGCCTGGATATTACTTCGGGTAAAATAGAGGGCGAGGGCCCCTTCCGTATCATCGTCCCCCAATCGATTCCCGGCTCGCCCGATCGCGGGTCGACCTACTCGCCGACCGAGTGCAACGACGGCTGGGATTACGATGACTCTAAAGACCACAACGCCGGGGCCATGGTACGCGGTGTAACCGCCATAAGAATCAATCCGCTCCCGGCCGGCTACGAGGATTTCGACCACAAGAACGGTGGCTGGGCTTTCATCGACGACAAATCAATTATCATCTATGGATATGGCATCAGCC
>JAFDKH010000150.1 GCA_019307065.1 Deltaproteobacteria bacterium | reverse complement strand
GGCAGTTCGAGGCGAGCCAGCTGGGGATGTTTTTCACTATCCAACAATGACAGGCGACTCTTGCGATCAAATGGCAACCAGTACAGTTTAGCCGGCATTTCAATAGGCTTCAACGGCGTAGCTTTGGGCCAGTCGAGGTCGGCCACCACGGCGTGGGCCTGGCCCGAAGAAACTTCGGCGCTCAGATGAATCACCCGACTCATTTTCGTCCTCGCGGCTTCAGACGACCTTCTTTTCGCAACTGTTCGTATTGTTTCTGAGTCGCCTTATGGACCTCTTTGGCATAGCGCCTGCGCCAAATATCCTGATGCCCGGGATAGTAATCAATCATGAACAAGGTGACTTTAGTGCGTACCCAACGCTGGACTTGTTCGGTCGGCCAACCCTGCTCTGCCAGGCCCTTTTCGACCAAGTTATATCTCCAGTCGGGCTTGTATTCGAATTGTTGCCGATCCGATAGAGCTATGGCGCCGCTCAGGCCGTGCTTGTCGACAAGTCCGACCCAACTCAACAGCAGATAAATACCGGCGAACAACACCAGGCGTAAAACCCGATTAGTCCAGATATTGCGCCAATTTTCACGGGCTGCCCCGAGGCCCTTGGCAAACCGATGATACAAGCTGGCAAATAGATAGAACCCCAGCTTCCCCCACCTAAAGGCGGAGAGAATCAAGCCGGTCACCAAAAGTACTCCGGCAACTAGCAGGTCCACTCCCATACGCATTGTCTCCTTAACACAAACGGGGCACAGCTAACTGTGCCCCGAATGATATCTCAATCGAGTCGCTTCGTCTACGGAGTAAACTCGCGAGCCTGTTTGTCGTTGATGGTTTCTTTTCCGTCAGGATGGATCTCGACGGCTTTATTCTTGCCGACCACAACAATCACGCGCTGGCCCAGAGTAAATACTTGCTTGAGAAAGCTGGATTTGGCAATCAGGCGGAAGTAAGCGCTCGACATGTATTTGATCTTGAGCACTTTCATGCCGCTCTTGTAACGCAAGTCGGTCCAGGCCCCGCCCTTGTATGAGAACGGCCGGCCGGAAACATAGCGCATACCGCTGGCATCGTCAGCCTCATCGCGGGGTTCGTTAGCTTGCTTGAGATCTTTGACTGCGTCGGCCATCCGGACAGCCTGCTCACCACTTTCGAGATCCATGGCCTCGGCTTTCTTCTCGGCAAAAACCTGGACGCGGCTCATGGCCTTGAGTTTGCTACGACCTCCGCTCTTACCGGATGCTACCGTGGCTTCGGACGGCGAGCCATCAGAGCCGCCGCTTCCTCCGACACCGCGGTTGCCAATCTGACCCCAACCC
The DNA here is from genome assembly GCA_019307065.1 of Deltaproteobacteria bacterium. Taxonomy (GTDB): domain Bacteria; phylum Myxococcota; class B64-G9; order B64-G9; family B64-G9; genus JAFDKH01. The sequence continues at coordinate 21,072 of JAFDKH010000150.1, read as the reverse complement.
GGTCGGGTAGTTGTCGGGGCCGGCATCTTCATCGGCGGCCGCCGGCGATCGGGGCGCGGCTGACGCAAGGCCACCTGAGGCGTGTCCTCGGTCACTAGATATGAAGTGTAGGGAGTCACGATACCATAGCGCTTGGAAAGCCGGATGACCTCGTCGACCAGTTCTTTCTTTTTCCCGCCGAGACGGATGTTGTCGAGCAAGAAGCCGATCTTGCGGGTCGCCCACAAGCGCGGGATGAAGTTGTTGTCTTTGTTCTTCTTGGGGAAGCGCCCCTCGAAGACAAACTTCTTGTTACCCTGTCCCATCTTACCGGTCAGGGTCAGGGCGCTATGGCCCTGGTTGCGATAACGACCGAGTACGATTATCTGGCCGCCCTTGAACAAGTCGGGAATCCGTTTGGGCAGTACGTCGTATTCATGAATCGAACCGAAATCCAGGCGCAAGTCGGACATAACCGGATGACTGACTTTGTCATAGAAGTTCGAAACAGTATGTTCGATTTCGGCATTTGGTTTCACATAAGTCGAATCGCCGTTATTGCCCCCGGAGACTTTGTCGAGCAGCTTGGTATTGATTTCGTTGCCAACACCAAAAACAAATATCTTGGCGGAAACTTTATTGGCTTTAGCAGCGTTCTTGATAATTCGCTGCGGTGCAGTTTCACCAACGGTCGGGTGACCATCGGTCATGAAAACCACCATGTTCGGTTCAGACTGTTTAACATGTCCGGCAAGAGCTACGGTCAAGGCTTCGTCGATTGCTGTGCCGCCGGCCGCTTCAATGCGGTCGACGAAATTGAGAGCCTTTTGAATGTTGGCCTTGGAAGCCGAGACTGGTTTTTTCATAAATCCTTCAACATCGGTCGAAAAACGAATGACGTTGAATAAATCGTCGGGGTTTAGCTTGTTCAGGCAATACTTGATGGCCTTCTTGGTATGCCGCATCTTGGCTCCGGCCATCGAGCCCGAAGTGTCGACCACGAAAGTAATTCGTTTACCGATAATTTCTTTTTCACGAAAATCACTCTTGGGCGATGCCATCAACATGAAGAAGCCCGGCTCACCCTTGTCGCGATAAGTCAACAGGTTCAGACCGACGTCCTTATCCGAGACCGTGTAAAACAGCTCGAAATCCCTATCCAGGGTGGCCGCCATGGTTTCGAAACCGGCCGTGGCGTTATGGTCGTTCTTCTTACGGTGGTAGATCTTGTGAGTCGGCGAGTAGATTGTCTTGATAGCGGTCTTGGACTTGATGTTGACCGACATAGTGAAATCTTTCATGGTGCGCGCCGAAGCCCGATCAGTTCGCATCGGGTAAGAGTACTTGGTGATTCCGCCCTCATAGGGCATCACCTGGGTGAATTCTATTTCAATTCTCATTTCACCCTTGCGCGGGACCGGATATACCCGGCACTGAAAAAGATCGCGGCCGATGTACTCTAAAAGCCCGGGGTCTTTCATGCGCCGCACAATACCTTCATAGATATTGCGGGCCCGGTTTTTCTCCAGGATTTCGCCTTTGGTTTTCTTACCGTTCATATAAAGGTAGAAATCCGATACCGTGGCGCCCTTGGGGAGCGGGAAAATATATGTGGCTTCCAGCACGCGGTTGGTATGATTGAGAAAGACCTGGTCGACGTGAGTCACCGCCACGCGGTCTTTTATCTTCACTTCGGCGCGGTGGTACTTGATCGACAACGGCCCAACACCTTGTTTGGTGGGGATTAAAAGACCGGTGGCCGAAGCTGTCGAGCCTACCAGCATCATTGCTGCTACTACCAAACTAACTGTAATCGCTACCTTTTTCATGGGGTTCTCCCTCCAAGTTTCCGTGTTCACACCCCTATCGACGGACCAAGTGACTGAAAGATCTGATGATCTGTATCACACTTGTGTTCTTTTGCATCTAAAAACCCATACCGCAACCTTCCCCGACACGCTCGGCGATTTGGCCGAGATCAAAGGGCAGCTTGAGTGTTTTAGTCAGCCTGGCTGCCGCGGCTCGGACCGTCTTGGGCTCAGGTAACTCGGCGGCCTCAAAACCAAACAACAACAGGTTGTCTTGTTCGGCGGTTTCCAGACACAGGGTCTTGCCGAATACGTTCTTGAAAGCCTGCCAGACTTTTTCTTCTTGTTTTTCTTCGACCGACAGATTGATTATCGCTAAGCCGTTGTGTACGAGATGGGCCTTGACAAGCTTGAAAAAATCTTCGCCGGCCAGCTGCTTGGGAACCAAATCCAGGCCGGTGTAGGCATCAATGAAGATCAAGTCGTATTTAATCCGGCTGGATTCGATGAATTTGCGGCCGTCTTGCTTGTGTATTCTATAGCAGGGGTCGCTAGGTAAACGGAAAAAGTCCTTGGCCAGGCGGACCACGACCGGGTTGATCTCGACTGCATCAATTTTTACTTTCGGTAACTGATGAAACAAGAAAGTCGTAAATGTCCCGGCCCCCAAACCAATCATCAAAACCTGTTCGATATTTGGTACCAAGGCCAGGCCGAGCAGGGCGTCTCTGATATAGTCCATCGGCACGGCCCCGGGGTCGGAGATCGAAATGACACTTTGATCATCTCCGTTGGGGCCGTCGTAGCGCAAGTAACGCAGGTCGCCTTCATCGACGACGTAGATCCGCCCAAACGCCGAAGGTTCTTGGTGAACCACGCGCCGTTCGCCAGCAGCGGCCGTACCTAAAAGTGCCAGCGATCCCAGGATTCCGATCGACAAATACCTTCCCATCGAGAATCCCCCGCAAAAGCTTTATCAATCGAACTTGTAGCGTAAGACAATACTGCGCCCGCCACGATCCAGTTCGATATCGATAGTAATTGCGTCTTTTATCTGTTGCCCAACAGCCGTCAAACTTTCGGGTGAATCGATAGTAACCGGTCCGACACGTTTGACTACATCACCGCTCTTGAGACCAACCAGCCTGAAGATTGTTCCGGCCGGGCCGATCGCCAGCCGAACGCCTTGCATGTGACCGGCCTGGTCGAAAGCCAGGGTAAACATTGTTGATTGGAGCACGTCTCCAGGGCTGGCTAGTAAACGATCGACTGCCTTTCGGTCGATAGTATAACTCTTGGCTGCCGTCTTTTTAACCATACCCTCGGGTATCAAATACGGTTCCGGCTCATCTCTAAGCGCGGGCTCGACTTCGGTTTCGTCGGTATCTTCGCTATCTTGGGACTCATCCTTAGAGGCCGCGACCCTGACTCCTTCGGACAGCAAGAGCACCTCGCGCTCTCCATTATGCCTGAGGATGACCCGGTCCGAACGAATAGACACCAAGCGGGCTTGTCCAAGCAAATCATCTCCAATCCGATATTGGTCGCTCTTGCCGGATTCCAGGTCGACAATCGTAGCAGTCGACCATTTAGCATGGGATGCCACAACCGTGCCCACCAGGGCGGCCTGTAAAGAGTCGTCGGGCTCTTCTTCATACTCGGCTTCATCCGGAGCTATCACGATCGGGTCGCTAACCGATACTACTTCGGCCGTGGGCTTTTTAGCCGGCTTTTCTTGGCCGTTTCCATCAACCAGCAAGAACATGGCCGCGGCCGCAAAAACACAAGCCACCAGCAGGCCAATAAAGAATACAAGTGATATTTTTTTAGGTTGCTCGAGCATTTTATAGCGGCCGGGTGGCTTGCTCGAGCCAGCCAGCTTCTGCCTGGCCCAGCTTCCCTGACAGGGCTTGATGGACTCTCTTATGATAGGCGTCGACCTGTCGGCGGTCCTGACTGCTCAACAATTCGAGATCGATCAAACTGCGATGATAAGGACACAAGCTCAGAGTTTCGAATCCCAAGAAAGTACCCGATTCAGTTTGTTGTTTCTCGACTACCAATGCCAGGTTTTCAATGCGCATGCCGAACTCGCCTTCTTTATAGAAACCAGGCTCGATAGACAGGATATTCCCGACCTGCATGGGAACCAGGACTTTTCTATGCGAAACCTGGAAAGGCCCCTCGTGCACACACAGGGCGGCCCCGACTCCGTGCCCGGTGCCATGACCGTAGTTCAACCCGAGCGCCCAAAGCGGGGCTCGAGCCAGGACATCCAGCTGGTATCCGTCGGCTCCCTTGAGGAATTGCGAACGAGTCAGCAACAAGTGCCCTTTGAGTACGGCCGTGTAAGCTTGTTTTTGTTCGGATGTTGGTTCGGCCAGGGCCAACGTCCTGGTTATGTCAGTCGTTCCGTCTTGGTACTGTCCGCCGCTGTCGATCAGCAAGATTCCTTCGGGCTTGATCTCGACATTCGATTCGGCATCGACCCGGTAATGAACGATGGCGCCGTGAGGACCGTAAGCCGAAATGGTCCCGAAGCTCGAACCGATGAATTCTTTGTTTTGTGAGCGTAATGATTTGATCTTCTCGACGATATCCAACTCAGTCAGACCCTGGGCCACATTTTGCTCGAGCCAATAGAGCAGGCCAACCATCGCCAACCCGTCCCGCAAGTGAGCCGCCCGCATACCGGCGATTTCGACCTCATTCTTAGCCGCCTTCCAGCCGGGCAACCGGCTGGCCTTGACCTGCAACTCGGCCCCGCTTGATTCGAGTTGGTCAGCCACCCAACGGCTGCAGCTTGTCGGATCCAGCCAGACTTTGGCCTTTTTCTCCCCCAGTTCTTTCAAGGCTTGACCGATCTGTTCGTAGGCAGACACCTTTAACTGACTCGGCAGTCCGGCCCTGACTTGATCATCGAGCTTGGCCGGATCGACAAAAACAGACGCGCTGTTCTGGTAGACAATCACGTAGGCAATGAAAACCGGATTATAGGCAACATCGGCTCCGCGCAAGTTGAGTAACCAGGCAATCTCGTCCAGGGCGCAGAGTACCTGCGCCTGGGCCCCGGTCTCAGCTAAAGCCTTCTGAAGCCGGGCAATCTTGTCGGCCGCACTTTGCCCGGCGTATTTTTCGGGATGTACCCGGATTGGCTTGTCCGGCAGGCCCGGCCGATCTGCGCCCCAGACTTTTTCGACCAGGTCGGGGTCAAGTTTGGCCAGTTCGATCCCCGCCGGGCCAAGTTCGTTGGCCAGGTTAGTATAGCCGGTCAGCGAAAAAACCTTGGGATCGAGTCCCACCCGATCACCCGATTTCAACTGTTTGGCCAGCCAGGGTTCTATCTCTTCAACGTCGGCTTCGCCTTGTTTGTGCAGTTCGATCCCGCTGCCGGCCAGTTGCTGCGGGGCTACAACAAAGTAGCGCGAATCGGTCCACAACCCGGCGTGATCGGCGGTAACGACTACCGCACCGGCCGAACCGTCGAAGCCTGAAATAAACTTGCGGCGTTGCCAGGTCTCGGCCACGTATTCACTCTGATGCTGGTCGGCGCTGGGCACCAGGTAGGCCTGCAAATTATTTTCAGACATCAATGCGCGCAGCGCAGCAATTCGTTCGGGTACATTCACGGGTTCACCTCCTGCTTCTGGGGATATCGCGCGGGGCCAAAGCTGTCAACCAACCACGAGGGTATGGGCTGAGGCAGGTCAAGGCCCGTTGCGCACGCAGCGGGTCAATTCGCTCGTGGATTTCTTGTTGGTCGAACCAAGGATCCCAGACAGGTAGGCAATCCAGGACAGGCCGGCCATATCCTTTCTGGTGGTGGCAGTCCAGTGAGAGACGTCGTACTTTCCCCCGAACATAGCCGCGCAGGCGGGATTCTGGCCACAGGGACGGGTGCACTTTTTGAAAAATTTCCCGTGGTTGGTCTCCCGGCAGCCGCCCAACAAGATGGCGTACTCATCGACGGTCGGCAGTCGATAACCCGCCGGACAAGCATTCCTGGCCATGTGCCAGGTCACAAAGGCAACCTTGCCGGCACACGCGTACCCGTTCCAACTCTGGCCCAAAGGACAGCGCAGCCAGTAGAGGTTGGTGCCCGGCTGGTGCACCTGGATCTTGGCCCGGGCTTGTAGCTCTTGTTGCTTGGCTGCCTTAGCAGCCTGGACCTTCTGGTCGGCGGCTTCCTTTGCCTTGCGAGCCTGATCGGCTTTGCGAGCTGCTTCGGCATTTTTCCTGGCAAGTTCTTCGTCAGCCTTTTTTTTCGCAGCCGCCTTGTGTTCCTCTTCGATCTTGCGCTTCGGCTCGACCAACTTGGTGACCGCCTGCTCTATGGATTTCACCAGACCGTCTTCTTCGCAGCTGCCGCTGGCCGAGGCGGCTCCCTCAGTGGCCGCCTTGCGCAGATCGTAGAGCGACAGGTTCAAAGTGCACTTGCCGGCCAGGCGCATGAGCTGGGCCGAGATGGTCTTCTGGGCGGCCAACTCGCGGCCGACTTCAATCTGGCAGCTCTGATCGAAGCACAATTTGTACGACTTCTTCTTCTGACCCTGCAGCTTCGAGCGTAGTTCCGCTCGGGGCACCACCTGGAAATAGCCCGTGCCGGCTACCTGGTTGACCAGGTAATCGGACAGGGCCTGGCGTAACAGCTTTTTAAGCTTGATGCGCTGGGTTTGGATGTCGAAGACTGCCACGATCGGTTTTTTCTCATCGGCCGCCGCAGGCGGCGTCTGGAGGAGTAAACCGACCAGGAGCACACCCATGCTTGCCCATTTCATATGTCGCACCTCGATTCGGATGTCCAAAAACCCGATCAGGGTACCATCCTCACCAAGCGTCGTACACAAAAACTGGGTTAATCATCGTGAACCTGTCAACCAAAGCGTAACTTGTTATGTTGCCCGGCAGGTTTTATACTCTCGGCAACCGAACAATCAGGAGCCTCTCGATGAGAAAAACAGTCTATGCATTAGTTTTGGTATTTGCTTTTTGCGGGTGTGCTACTAACGGTCAGGTTAAACCGACGCCGGTTACCGAAAACGACCACCCACCCGAACCGGTCAAGGCAAAAATGGATCCCGGGCAGCGAGTCGCCATCCATGTCGCCGAAATAGTCAAAATCATCGACAAGTCCCGGGGCGACTGTAAGACTTCTCTGATCGAATCGCTCGAATACATCGAGAAGCACCAGGCCGATATTGACGACGGGGTAGCCCACCTGAAAGCAAAAGACAAAGAAATGGGCGGCGAAGAACAAGAAGCTTACATGCAGAAACTAATGTCGTTGATCGAAGAAATTGTTCCCCATCCCCAGCAGATCATGGGCGCTTTCGACCAGAAGTGCCCCGCTCAAAACGCCAGGATCGGCAAGGCCCTGCATCTCGACGAGTAGTATTTCAGCCCGGCATGTCGCTAAGACTCAAAATGAGAGACCGCCTGGACGGGGATATTGTTTAATTCTGTCACATCGAGGTTCACAAGATCCGGGTGTCAGCCGGTATATAACAAATAGAGGGTTGTAGATGCTCACCGGGCTCGAAGTCGAGGAGTTGTACAGGCGTTACGGACAAGTGATCTTCCGCCGCTGCCGGGCTCTACTTGGCCAAGAAGAGGAAGCCATGGACGCAATGCAAGATGTTTTTATACGGGCACTCAAATACGGCCGCAGCTTTCGCCGCGGCAAAAAGCCGCTGCCCTGGTTGTTCACCATTGCCAACCGCATCTGTTTCGATCGTTATCGAGCAATCAAACGTCGAGAAGGAACGTTGGTCGAACCAATCGGGACGTTCGGGGGTTTGAATCCAGAACAAAAAACCGCTGTGGTTGAGTTCCTGCGCAAGTTTGATGATCTTACCCAAGAGATCATTTTAGACTACTACCTCGAAGAAATGTCCATGGAGGAAATATCCGCCCACGTGGGTCGCTCTCGCAAGACGGTCGGCAAAAAGATCGCTCGCTTCAAGGAAAGATCGCAGGAGTTGTTGACCAGAAAGAACTCGAGTCATGAATGACAGTTGCCCTTCCAGCCTGAAACTCTCGCTCTTCCTGGTGGAGGGCGAGTACACCAAGGAGGAACACTCCACAATCGAGGCTCACTTGGCCGGCTGCGCCGGCTGCCGGCAACGGCTGGACGAGCTCAAAAGCGAACGTGAGACGCTCTACACCCAAAAACCCACCCTCGATCTCCCCAACTCGAATCCGCCTATGTGGTGGCGGCCCGTGTTGGTCGGTAGCTGTGCATGTCTGCTTCTGGCGATCGGCTTGTGGTTCACCCTCGCCCGCGAGAAACACCATGACGATGTGCAATTCAAGGGCCAGACTCCCAGCCTGTCGTTTAGGGTAGAGCGCCAGGGCCGTGTTATCGCCGGTCGTTCACACATGCACTTGTACCCGAACGACCGTATCCGCTTCGCTTATTCGGTCGACGAAGACGCCTACATCTATATCGTCAACGTCGACAATGATAAACGCATCACCCCTTACTATCCGATCGGGACCGGCAAAAGCGCAGCCATCCGCGAAGGAACAGAAGTGTTCCTGCCCGGCAGCATTCGTCTCGACGCTTACCTCGGTAAAGAACGCATCTTCGCCGTCTTCTCCCGGGAGCCGCTGAAATACGAAACAATCGCTCTGGCCATCCGCCAGGCTTTCGCGCGCGTGCACGCTATCGAGAAAATCGAAGCCCTGGAGATCCGCGGAGTCCAGGCGACCATTTTGATCACCAAGGTCAAGGGCCATGAATAGACCAACCGCAATTATTATCAGCTTTTTACTGATGGCACTTCCATCCCAAGCGGCTACGGTTCGGATCGGGCTGGTGGTGGGAAACAATCTCGGCCTGAGCAAAGAAGTCCCGCTCAAATACGCCGAAGCTGACGCCCGCCGGATGCGTGGCCTGCTTACGGAACTCGGCGGGTTCGATTCCGATCGGATCGTCCTGTTGCTCGGAAAAGACGGACAAACCTTAGAGAACACGCTGCTGCAGATCCATGGACGAATTGCCGAAATAACGGCCCGCGGAGATGAAGCACTCTTGCTTTTCTATTACTCCGGCCACGGCAGCAGTAGCGGCCTGCACCTGGGCAACACCCAACTCGACGCCGCTTCCCTGCGTGAAAAACTCGAGGCCACTGGCGCCGCGGTGGTCATAGGTATCATCGACGCCTGCCACAGCGGGCGAATCGGCAGGGCCAAGGGAGGCGTGCCAGACGAAACCTTTGACGTTACCCTGCACGATGAACCCTCACCCCGGGGAACGGTACTGATCGCTTCCTCGCAGGCCGATGAGCTTTCGCAGGAATCACTTGAGTTGCAAGGTTCGCTGTTCACTCATTACCTGATTTCTGCCTTACGCGGGGAGGCCGACTACAACCAGAACGGACGGGTTACCGTCATAGAAGCCTACCGCTCGACCTACAATCGTACCCTGGCCAAATCGGTTATCACCTCATCGAAACGTCAGCACCCCATGGCTGATATCGATATCTCGGGCAAGGGCGAAATTGTGCTGACCTACCTGCGCAAGAGCTCGGCATCTATCCAGTTCACCAGCCGTAGCACGGGTCGCTACATGATAGTCGAGAGCCTCAACGGGCGGGTAACCGCCGAACTCCACAAGGAAGCCGGGCGCGAGGTTTCAATCGCCCTGCCCCAGGGAAACTACCAGATCTACAAACAACACGAGGACGAGTACCTAGTGCAAGAGGTCAATCTGGTTTGGGGCGGCGTACACCACCTGGATGAAAAGTCCATGAAGCGTTTTCCCTACCAGGTAGTTGCCAGTAAAGGCATGTCCCGTCGCATGCACCACAACCGTATCTCCGTTCAGGGAGAGGTCGTCGACGCCATGCTGCCCGGCATGAGTGTATGGGTCACCGGAGGTGTTGGATACGAGCGTTTCTTTACAACCAACCTCAGCCTGGGCCTGGCACTGGCCTACACCCGACAGGATTTTACCTTCGAACCCGGTGGAGACTTTCTGCCGCTATGGATCGATCACCACGAGTTGCGCACCAGGCTGACAGCCGCCTATCGCTTCGAAGGTCCCCGAGTGTTGCCTTCGCTGGCACCCACCCTGGGTTTTTTGGTCGAGTACCTGCACGCCTGGCAAGAACAGGTGGTGCTGAACGAACCCGAGTATCGTTACGCTGAAAGTTTTCACATGCTCGGGTTGGGCTTGCAACTGGGTTTCGAGATCAAGCTGCCCGGATGCTGGACGCTATTATTTTGGGGCCGCACAATGATCGCCTGGACCTTTTTGCCCTACACTGAAGCAAAACGCGAACGCTACCTGGAACTGGTCACCACCCCCTCCAAATCAAGGCAGAATATCCTCTTTTTTTCCGGCGGTTTGGGACTAGCTTGGGATTTTTAGTCGGACGGTTCCCATGATTTAGGTTTTCAAAGGTATATCTAAATAGAGAATCAGCTCAACCGGTTTGAAAAGGAGATGATGATGATAAATGAATCGATGATGGTAATGAAAAAGACGAACTCGTTCGGGATTATTGCCTGTATCGGGCTGTGCCTGGCCTTGTTGCCGGCCGGCTGCGGTACAGAGCCGGAAGTCGACAATAATTTCGGCTGGCTGATAGGTGGTTGCGTCGGTCAGGCCAGTGCGCTCACCGAACAAACCTCAGGCTACGATACAACCTGCAAACCCGAGACACTCTTGCCGGCGGAAATCGACTATTGCACCGAGAAAATCTTTTGGGAATACAACCAGGCCAACAGGACACTCCAATTGGTTCACGGTCCCGTCGCGCTGAACTGCTGCGGCGTGCGCTACGTCAACAGCGGAGTGGCCGAGGGATTCTACACCATCTTGGAAATGGACGAACCGGGTGACTACCGTTGCCGTTGCATGTGCGACACCTTTTACTCCGTCTGCATCCACGACGTATCAGAAACATTATTACCCATTCGCATCTTCCTCCACGTGACCGACGAAACCCCGCAGCCGGCCGACGTCTGGGAAGGAGAACTCGACCTGAGCGAAGGCAGCGGCCAGATCGTCTTGGGCGAATCGCACAGCTGGAATTGCCTGCCTGATTAATTCGAACAGAAGGTCAATGCAAATAGTGAAAGAACGTCCCTGTATTTCCTGTATTTCCTACCGATAGGTGGCCCACATAGCGTTGACGAATGAATCCCAGGCCTGGCCCTGACGTTGAAAGTTCGAGCGGTAGTCTAGACCCGACATGTCGAAGATTGTCTGAGTGTATTCGGCGTCACCGGTCGCATCCATCCAGCGATCAACGTAGGCGAAGAAGGCAGCGTGGTTCCAGTTGGCCTGAGCGTTCATCAGCCGGGCGGCAAGCGCCTGGCCGACCCAGGCGATCGAGGTGCAACAACGCCGGTAACCCTCGCCGATGCCGTCGCCGGCCCATTGATCGGGTGGTAGATGCTCGTATGGCCCCCAGCCGGGCGTATCGCTGACCGGCTCTGAATTCCAGATACCCATGTGGCCGGTGTAAATGACCGTGGCTCCGTTCCAGGCCGGCCCCCAGGGCGGCTGGTCTGCGAAGGCTACGTGCATGTCCTCACCGAACTGCACCTGCGGATAAGCGACGGTAGGTGCCGCCATCTGGTCGTCTTCTAAAAGCATCCCGGCCAGGACGATCGGCAACTTGCGCCCGCTACCATGGCCCCCATGGGCATACCAGCCCGGGTAGCCGGCGCGAACCAAACCCCAAAGATCGATGCCGTGCTGGACAAAAGCGATTAGCAGTCGATCTTGCAGCTCTTGTTGAGCTTCCGGAAGATCCAGCATGAGCAACAGGCTTACGATCCCGGCCACCCGGCCCTGTTCCCTTCCATACATGGCCATGTAAAACAGGTTATCGACCCAGGGACGGATCAAGCGATCGGCAAAAATCTCCAGAGTAGCGGTCTCGATCGGTTCTGGAGGGACAAGCCTTGGCAGTAGCTCGCGGTTGATGTCAGTCAAGCGGTAGATCGAGTTTTCCGTATCTGCATAAGAAGGCCGAAATGCATCGGCCGGAACCGGCTGATCCAGGCAGGTCAGAATCGAAACACTCCATACCGGCGAATCCGACTGCTCACCGTTACCTTCACGCAACCAGTTGTCCACCTGGCCGGGTTCGGCTACAGAAATGGATGAGGCCAGGCTGTCACCCGGAGCCAACTGAATCGGCGGAGAAACCATCAGACTTTCTTCGAAACGGTTGCCGGGAGTCCGGTCGTCGAACCCACTCTCATCTTGGATCGGCGGAATGTTCAGCACGCTGCCGTTGCGGCCGTTGCCCGGCGGCGGATCGATGGCTGTCACATTGACCGGCCCGACCACCCAATAATCTCCGCTGACGAAGCGTCCGGCCTGGACCGGCTCGGAGAATGTCCAGGTAACGCCATGGTCGGTCAGGCTGGTCACTAGCTGGTTGTCGTTGTCTGCACTCGGGTCCGAGCCCGCATCCGTCGAATCATCCGAGAAACCCGCGTCGCCATCTGCGTCCGCGTCAGGCTCGCCAGCGTCTCCGTCTTTATTTGCATCCTGCGCCTGCCCGGAGTCTTGATTTCCGTCATTGATCGATCCGCTGCAGCATGTGCAAAGCAATGAAGCGACCAGGCAAATACTCAAGACAATGAGGCTGATCCGATTTATCATTACCAATAATTGTACGAGCGAAAGCGGACTGGGCGCAAGCCATTTGGGGGATTTCAAACACGCTGTGAACCCATATTGACCAAATCTGTGCGATCGTGCGAATATTTAACAATTGTACCTTTTTCAGTCCTTTACAATGGAGAAACAAATGATGCACAAGTATCTGTTCAATCTCTTGGCCATTTTTGGGATGGCCTGTTCGATCTTGTTATGCCAGTGCTCTTCCGGGACAACTGCCTCCGACACGCTCGATCTGTGTACCGTTGATGAAGACTGCCCTTACGGCCAATACTGCGACGACGGCATATGCGTAACCGGAAACACAGCCTGCGACGCTGACAATCCCTGCCCGGACGGAATGGAATGCCGTAACGGGACTTGCATAACGTCGGGCGTTGACGGCGGCAGCGACGGCGACGGTGGTCTGGACGCTGACGGGGGCAACGGCGACATTACTCAGACCGGCCCGGCGATCGTCATTATTTCGCCGCCGGCAACCGGCAGCCCTCCGGTTCACCAATTAAATTTCGGCAATGTGGCCGTGGGCGTCTCAGCCGAACAGCAGATAGTCTTAGAAAACATTGGCGACGAAGATCTGCGCATCATCGAGCTCAACTTCGAGTCCGGCGGGTCGGTCGATGATTTTTCGATACCGCAAAGTATCTTAGACAGCCTGCCGCTGACTGTTGCACCCAATCAGCAAGCCACTCTCGACGTAGTCTACACCGCCAGCGACGGGGTCACCGATCATGGCGTGCTCGATATTATCTCCAATGATCCCGTCAACGCTTTGGTCAAAGTGCAGCTGTTGAGCGAGTTCAAAGGCGAAGCCAAGATTAGCGCCTCCCCGGCTGCACTCGTTTTCGGAGACATTCCTGTCGGTGACAGCAGCCAGCCCCTGACGGCTACGCTCAGCAACCAGGGTACCGGCAATGCTGTCTTGACAATCAACGACATTCGCTTCGGCATTCTTGCCAATCCGGACTTCGAACTTGTTATTATCGACGCCAACCAGCAAGCAGTCAGCTTGCCGGTCTTGCTCAACAACGGCGATTTTGTCGATGTGCTGGTTACCTATCATCCCCAGGCCAACGAGGATGACAGCGACGAACTGGTAGCCGTCTCCGACGATCCGATAACGCCTTCGCTTGCAGTGCCGCTGTCCGGCAGCGGAGTAATCGGCGATGTTTCCGCCCAACCCAGCCCGATTGCGCTAGGCAGAGTTCGAGTTCTCTCCCACGCCGAACAGACTGTCACCATTTCCAACAGCGGCGGGGCCACCCTGGAACTAACCGGTATCGCACTTGTCGACACGAGTGCCGAGTGGCTGTTGTCGAGCAGCGATGTCGACCTGGCCGATCTGGCCAATAACCCGCATGTCCTGAACGCGCAGGAATCGGTCGATGTATTGATCGGCTTTGATCCGGCGGACATCGGTCTGGAAGAAGGCAAGCTAGTCATTGATCACAGCGGGCCGGGCGAACAACTCGAAGTCGCCCTGAGCGGCAGCGGCTACATCCCCGCGGCAGTCGAACTGGTCCCCTTCCCTGCCGACTTGCTGTTTGGCGGCATCGAGTGGGATGCCGCTGCACCGGCTGCGACAGGTTCGCTCCCGGTCACAATCCGCAACGTGGGCGGCGAACCGCTCGAGATAATCTCGATTCAACGCGATTCCGGAACTTCACTGGAATTCTCCTGGAACCCGGCCTCGTTTGCCCCGATTCCGGTAACCAGCGAAGCTCCCTTGACGGTCAGCTTCAGCCCGGCCGAAACCGGCTTGAAGACCGGGGCTCTTCTGGTAAACACGAACGATCCCGACATCGAGTACGACGGAGTAACCGGCCGCTTCGCGATCAACTTACAAGCCCGCGGAATCGATCCTACTCTGGTTGTCACTCCGACCGTCGACCAGGATTTCGGTACTGTGGATGTCGGCATGACTTCAACCATTCAAATTGACGGTCATCAATGCACCGGCCACACCCTTTACGCTTTCCGGGGCCGGGACCCTGATTACTTTCGAAGTCCAGTACGCCCCCAGCGGAATAGGCCTGGATGAGGGAACCCTGCTAATCACCGCCGCAGACATCGGAAACCCGATGGTGGCAATCAACTTCGAGGGTAATAGCACCAACTGCCAATCTGGCTGGGCCGACTGTGATGATCAGGTTGCCGGTTGCGAAACCAATATCGAAAACGATCCTTTACACTGCGGCAGTTGCGACATCGAATGCCTCAATGAACACGGCAGCATCAATTGTATCGACGGTCTGTGCGCACCCGGCTGCACCAGCCCCTGGGACGATTGCAACGGCGATCCGATCGACGGCTGTGAGACCGATACATCAACCAGTATCGACCACTGCTTAGCCTGCGACAACCAGTGTTCCTATGAACATGCCCAGGCAACCTGTGGGGCAAGCGGCTGTGAAATGGGAAGCTGCGATTCCGACTTCTGGGATATCGATGGCGACTCATCGAACGGTTGCGAATATGCCTGCACGTTCATAAGCGACACTGATCTGCCCGACCTGGGCTACATAGACGCCAACTGTGACGGCATTGACGGCCAGATAGACGAGGCAGTCTTTGTGTCCAAGAGCGGCAGCGATGGAAGTGTCACCTGTACAATGACTGACACTTGCCTGACTATCGGGCATGCCCTCTCGGTCGCCCAATCGCAAAACGCTACCCAGCTGCTGGTCCAGGCCGGAAACTACATCGAGATAATCGAACTCAACTCGGCCGATGACGGAATCGGGATTCATGGCGGCTACGACAGCGACTGGCTGCGCGGTGATCACCAGGCCGGACAGTACGCCACGATCATCAGCGGCGGCCTGCATAACGGCGACGGACAGTACATGGCCGTCCGGGCCCGCGGAGTCGAAGCAACTTTTTCGAACCTCCGAATTAACGGTCCGGATGCCGGCGGGGCTGTCAGCGGGCGCGGCCTGAGTAGCTATACGGTCCATGCTGCCCAGAGTTCTGACCTGACTTTTTCATACGTGACTTTCAACCAGGGCAACGGCCGGGCCGGGGCTCTTGGCTCAAATGGAACCAGCGCCAATTCCAACCCGGCCCCGGCTGGGACAGACGGCGGAGACAGTCTGATCGCCGGCCTGATGGAAACCTGCCGGCTCTACGCCGGCGGTTCCGCGGGCGACAGCGGAAGCAATTCGAGCTGCTCTTCGGGCACCAGCGGGGGCAGCGGCGGTATCGGCGGCCAAATGGACAACTGCTGTAACTTTGATTTTTGTCTGTTGTGTGACGATGGCGACGGCTGTGATTCGACTCCGGGCGTGGACGGTACTTCCGGGGGGCAGGCCGGAGGGTCATACGGCGGCGGCGGAACCGGCGGTTTGCCAGGCTCGTCAAGCTGCACCGGCGGAGGCAATGCTGAAAATGGACGGCCGGGAACCAACGGCAGCGGCGGTTCGGGCGGTTCAAGCGGTGGAATTATTTATTCCAGTCTGTGGTGGGCCGCCCGCGACGGTTTGAGCGGCTCGCTTGGAACTCACGGCGGCGGGGGCGGCGGTGGCGGTGGCGGAGGCGGCTGCGATTACGACGAATTGGCACCCGATACGACCGGGGCCGGCGGCGGTGGCGGCGGGGCCGGCGGATGCGGGGCATCTTCGGCCGGCACACTTGGTTTTGGGGCCGGAGGCAGCTTCGGAATTTTTGCAACCAGTTCGACGATCAATGTAACTCAATCCATTTTCCAGCGCGGTGTGGCCGGGAACGGCGGCAATGGCGGTAACGGCGGAAACGGCCAGTCAGGCGGCGGCAACGGATCTTCGGGCGGCGGGCCGGGTTACCCGGGCGGCTTAGGCGGCGCCGGTGGAGACGGCGGCCACTCTGGCGGCGCCGGTGGTGGCGGCGGTGGCTACAGTTACGGGATCTACACTTCGGCCAGCACGGTCACCCAATCGGCCAACACCTTCCAGGCCGGCTCGGCCGGCAGCTACGGCTCCGGGGGAACCTCGACCGGCAATAGCGGAACTAACGGAGCTGCAGGCATATTGGGCAACGTAGGCAGCTATTAGTCGCCAGCCGCTTTTTCTTTCTCAGGCTCGGCAGCTTTTTCTTTTTCTGGTTCGTCTGCATTATCTTCAGGCTCATGGTCATGATGTTTGTGTTTGTGTTTTCTGGGTTTGAAGACTTTCTGTTTGGCTTTTTCTGGGTCGGCCAATAGTTCCATAGCACTTTCACTATTGTAAATCTTGGCGAGTTGCAGAGGCGTACGCCCTTGACTGTCGAGCACATCTACCCGGGCGCCTTTTTTTAGCAGCAGAACAATCATCCTTTCGTGACCCCCGACGACCGCATAGTGCAATGGCGTCAAACCGTTGCCAGATTTCAGGCTGAGACTGGCCCCTTTGTCAATCAACAGGCTAACCGTCAAAAACACCATATCCAACTTGGTAGGGTGGCCATCGGAAGCAAGTTCAACACCGCTGGGTATTCGCTCGGCTTTTTTCAAGCACAAGGCTGCTACGATTTGGCCAACTCTTTGTAATAGTTTATCAAACCATTTGTCGAAGAATCGTGCGAGCTGACTTTTTGATCGTCTTCGAGTTCGGGTAGAATGGCATTAGCCAGTTGCTTGCCGAGTTCAACTCCCCATTGGTCAAAAGAATTGATATCCCAAATAATGCCCTGACAGAATATCTTGTGCTCATACAAGGCGATCAAGCGCCCCAGCGTGCGCGGGGTGAGTTTTCGATAGACTATTGAGTTGGTCGGACGGTTGCCGCTGAAACACTTGTGCAGCAGCAGTTTCAAAATACGCTCGTCAGAAATATTCTGGGCCTTGAGCTCGGTCCTGGCCTGGTCTTGAGTCTTGCCTCGCATCAGGGCTTCTGTCTGGGCCAGGAAATTGGCCAGTAAAATCTTGTGATGCTGACCGATTGGATTGTGGCTTTCAACGGCTACCAGGAAATCGGCTGGAATCAGGCGAGTGCCTTGGTGAATCAACTGATAGAAAGCGTGCTGGCCGTTGGTTCCGGGCTCACCCCAGACAACCGGCCCGCTTGTATAATCCGTAATAGGCTGACCCTGACGAGACACACTCTTGCCATTGCTCTCCATATCGCCTTGCTGGAAATAGGCCGGAAAACGATGCAGGTACTGATCATAGGGCAAGATCGCATGGGTCTCAGCGCCAAAAAAGTTATGATACCAGATTCCCAAGAGGGCCATGGTAACCGGAATGTTTTTCTCCAAAGGCGCACTACGGAAGTGTTCGTCGACATCGTGGGCGCCCTGAAGCAACTCTTCGAAGTGCTCCATTCCAATTACGGTCGCAATCGACAACCCGATGGCTGACCAAAGAGAATAGCGCCCGCCGACCCAGTCCCAGAATTCAAACATATTCTCAGGGTCGATTCCAAATGCAATAACTTCACTTCGGTTGGTCGACATGGCTACGAAATGCCGCGCGACAGCCGCCTCGTCCTTGAGAGCGTCCAACAACCACTTTCGAGCCGAGTGAGCATTGGTCAGGGTTTCTACGGTAGTGAATGTTTTCGAGGCCACTAAAAACAACGTGGTTTCTGGATCGAGGTTTTTGAGTGTCTCTGTCAGATGGGTAGCATCGACATTAGAGATGAAATGAGCATGCAAGCCGGCTTGCCAATATGGTTTGAGCGCCTGGGTCACCATAACCGGTCCTAAATCAGAACCACCGATGCCTATATTGACGATATCGGAGATCGGCTTGCCGCTATAGCCCTTCCAGCCACCTTTACGCACAGCCATGCAAAAAACGCGCATTTTATTCAAGACATTCTCGACTTGAGGACCGATATCTTTCCCGTCCTCAAGAATTTTGCGTTGTGATAGATTGCGCAGGCCGACATGCAGCACGGCCCGGTCTTCGGTGTCATTTATTTTGTCACCGGAAAACATCCGCTTAATCCAGTCGGCCAAATTGGCCTGGCGGGCCAGATCGATCAACAGCTCAATTGTTTTTTCGGTTATGCGATTCTTGGAGTAGTCAAAGAGCAAATCGTCCAGGCGCAGGGAGTACTTTTCGAATCGTCCTGAATCTTTTGCAAACATATCGCGCATATGGATGTCTTTGATCTCAGCCTGGTGTTCAACCAGCGCTTTCCAGGCCGGAGTCTCAATTAATCTGGTCATATTTGATTTTCCCTTCCATTTGGTGTGCCAAACGAATTTACTATCGTAAATTAACCCAATTCATCCGTAAATCAAAAAGAACTTTCAAAAACAAGTGAGTGTGATATCGTCCATAAAATTTAACAATGATTTACACAAGATACATAAGCTGCTTGTTTATAATTCTTAGCCCGCTTGTTGCCAAGGCCAACGATGCCAGCGAGACTGCGGGCAGAAATGACACCATAATCCCGCACAAATCGATCACAAAACCAGCCGACGATATAATTAGTGCCTCAATTCCCGCTAACGTCTGTGTCCCGGAAGATGTTCTCAAGTTGCTGACTGAGGTCAAGACTGCCTCTGATAACGTTAACGATTACACAATGACCATGTTCAAGCATGAGCGTTTCGGCGACAAAATGGGCCCTGAGGTACTCCTACAAGTCAAATGGTCGCGACCGTTCAAAGTATATCTGAAATATCTCAATAAGGCAGACTTAGGTCAGGAAGTATTGTTCGTCAAGGGCCGTAACGACGACGAATTATTGGCCCACCAGGGCTCGTTCCCTGATATTACCATCAGCCTCGATCCATGCGGTTCGACTTGCATGAGCGAAAATCATCATCCAATCGTCAAAGGCAGTCTGTTCGATTTCATCAACGGAATAGAAAGCAACATACGCCAAGCTCTCAAACGCGACGAGGGCGAGATCAGGCTCAAGTCAGAAACTCTCTGGGGACGCAGTTGCACCAAGCTCGAGGCCTACCACGTCAAGGGCGGCTGGTACCACACCATCGAGGCCGGCGAGAGCCTTTGGGAAGTTGCCGAGAAATATGACCGTAACATGTATCAAATCTTGCATCACAATCCCGGCAAGGGTTGGGACGAGGCGGACGATCCGAGCGAAGGCGACCGGGTTTTTATTCCGCGCTA
The DNA here is from genome assembly GCA_019307065.1 of Deltaproteobacteria bacterium. Classification (GTDB taxonomy): domain Bacteria; phylum Myxococcota; class B64-G9; order B64-G9; family B64-G9; genus JAFDKH01. Next base: position 1,598 of record JAFDKH010000150.1, on the reverse strand, counting down.
TTACTCCAGCCGGATGTTCGTCTGGATCGACAACGAGTTGAAAATGCCGCTTAAGTTAGTCACCTACGATCATTTCGGACAACTCTACGAAGTCTTCGAAAACCGCAACCTGCAAGTCAATATCGGACTGACCGAAAAAGACTTCGACCCCGACAATCCCGAATACGATTTTTAGCCCGGTGAGTGATTAATACAGGCCCTGATGAAATTCTTGCGGGAAAACTCACCCGAGGTCATTTTGTCCATCAACCAGTCTCGGCGAGAACCGTTGTCGAACAGCCGGTCCAAAATACGCCGCTCGCCCATTCCTTCTCGATGCCAGGCGACAACCCGACCGGCGGCGGCTTCGATTTTTGAGGCCTTGTCAAGGAGCTTTTCGGCGGGGCGCTCGACGATCAAGCCGTGCCCGTTGAACATCTTGTGTGGTTTCAGGGCGGCTATATGTCTCAACGACTGGACCGACTGATAAGGGTTCTCATGCGACATGACCGCCGTCACCCCGCCGCTAACAAACAAGTCTCCTACAAAAACCAGCCCGTTGGCTGCGTCGTAAAAAGCAACCTGCGTCTGGGAATGCCCCGGAATGGGTATGGCCTGCAGGGTTCGGTTACGGCCGTCGATTACTTCGGGCATTTCGACGGGCTGATAGGGCTGCGGTCGCCCCCACCAGATTCGCCGATAGATGGCCATGGGTTCTACACCCTCATCCCATAATTTCTCATGCCCACGCAGGTAAACCGGACAAGCATGCTGGCGGGCTATCCGGGCACAATTGCCGGAGTGATCTTCGTGATTGTGTGTACAGCAGATTGCATTGACTTCATGGTTTTTTGTAAACTGCGCCAGCAGCTGACCGACCTTGACGAAACCGGTATCGATCAAAATGTCATCAACCAGGTAGCAAGTGACCATGAACCCTTGCCAGCGTGATATGCGGTTGGACAGACTGATCTGGGTAACCCCAACGTCGACCGGCCTGGCTTTTAGCCGCAAATCTTTCTGACAAAGCTTACGCATCACTTGGCCTGGCGGGAAAGAGCCTTGGCCTCCTCTGTGTTTGAAACACAATTGGTTGGGATCGACTCTTGGATAGCATAGCTCCTGGATGACGGAAAAACAAATAGGGATAGCGACCAACTCCTAGCGGTAGGCTGCCAGCCAGTTTTCGATCTTCAACCCCGGGATTTTTCTGAAGTGGCGTTCGTTGCCGGTGGCCAGGACTGCCTCTCGGCTGAGGCAAATTGAGCCGATACGCAAGTCTGGTTCTGATATCGGTGTACCGGCAGCTTCCAGATCGGCCCTTAGCCTGCCGTATACGAAGGCCGCTCGCCGATCAAAAGGTAATACTTTCAGGTTGGGCCAAACCAGTTCATCCAGTGCTTTTAGCAAGCTCTTTGTTTTGGAGCTCCGGCAGGCACCATACAACAACTCGCCGGCGGTGATTGCGGTAGTCGCTTGTTCGGTTGGTTCGACATTCGCAAGCCGCCTAATCAAACCTGCCGGCGGCGCTGGTTTGAGAACATACGAAATCACATCTGTGTCAAAAACTATCACTTGGGGTCCCCAATTTTTACTTTCCGATCACGCGCGCGGCGGCG
>JAFDKH010000344.1 GCA_019307065.1 Deltaproteobacteria bacterium | reverse complement strand
CCAAGCTTGGGCACGAGGAGAGTGCGAACGATACCATTGTTCACACTGCGGACAGCCGTTGTTCCGAGGAGCCATAAGTTGTCGAGGATGTAAACGAGATGTTTCTGAAGAATTAGATGGGTTGAATCGATAAATAGAATAGGGGACGTTCTTTCACTATTTTCATTATTGGGGTTATTCGGCTGGCACCTGGTCTGGGGTCTGGCAGCAAGCTCATTGCCGAGATGACACGAGTTTGCATTTGATCAAGTCAGTGGATAGAATTTCGAGGAATCACCTGGGGAATCCGAGCACTTGGACTTCCGTACTGCTTCGCTGGGAGATTCACTTGAAATGGGGAATACCGGGTTGCTCAGGTATTCCCATTGATCCAGCACCGGAAGCACCGGAGCGAGAGAGGGATGATGCCCGATGAGAAAGCATGTGGGGAACTCAAGGACTGGGAGGGAAAGATGCTAAACAGAATGTTGCTCTTGCTGGTGCTGATTCTGCCTGTTGCATTCGCAGGTCTCGGGTGTGCCGGCTCCGATAGCTGCGTGACTGGATCCCCATGCGAAACTTCCGAGGATTGCGAGAACGGCCAGCGATGCAACCTGATGCTGGATCCGCCCGCGTGCCAGGTGTTGTACTGCGGCTCCGAGGGGGTTTCCTGCAGTGAGGACATTCAATGTGCAACGGATCTCGTCTGTTCGGGCGCCGTATGCTCTGGATCGAAGAAGCTGTATGAAATGTGCGAATCGGATGCCCAATGCGAGAGCCAAACGTGCAGGACCTTCTCTATTACCAGCCAGACTCTGGTGGAATGTGTCAACGCTCCCTATAGTTGCTTCTGCACAACCAGCTGCCAGTCAGACTCCCCTTGCCAGCAAGAAGGAGCATGCATCGAATTCACTGGAGGGGACTCCATGTGCGCCAAGAGCTGTTCTACACATGCAGATTGTATTCTGGACTGCTTTCTCGACAACTTATGCCACACGGCGCACGTCGAGTTCTTCTGCAAGGAGAACGATGTCTACTGCATCTAGGAGAAGGGACAGAAAATAGGGGACGTTGGTACATTAAGAACATTAACCTTGAATCCCCATGTTCCCCCCATGTTCCCATGTTCAAAGAATGAGGAGGAAGATAAATGAGGATGCTAATTGCCTTAGTTGTAGCTCTGACGATCAGCTCAGTCGGATACGCGGAAGAGTACAGGGGGAAATTCAAATGGGTAGGCAAGGCCCAAGAATACAGCTTTGTGATTGTGGTTGAGGGAAAAAAGGCTATCGACAAGTCAGTCTTGCTCGATGTGGATTTTGAAGTAGTTGAGAACAGCAAAGATGAGCTGCTCTTGATGAAGCGGTTTACCAAGAAGAACTCGGGCAAGGACTATCCCGTCGGAATGTCATTGATGGTCTTGGACAAGAAGACAGGTGTCTTTGTTCGATCGAATACATTTGCGGGTGGCTATCAGAATAATCATGCAACTGGAACGGGTAAGCTGTTCGTCGAGAAAAGGAAATAGGGGGATCAGGTAATGCCGCTGAGTTTATTCGGCTGGCACCTGTAATCGGCAAATAATGAAAGAACGTCCCCCATGTCTTGTTAGCGCAATCTGCACATGACGGGCTCGTCGAGACGCCAGGCGGGATTGCGCTCGTTCGTCTTGCGCAACACACCCGTCACTAGAACATCACCGATCAGCATGATGGAACAGCAGCTTTGGGATTCGTCGCCGCTACACACGTACTCTCGGTTGGCTCCTTTCGCAATACGCACTGTCGGGTATTCGGGGGGGGGTCGTACCCGCGACAATCACGCTCGGCCCACCGAGGCCGTAGCCGGTCTCACAGCGCAGGCAGCAGGTACCGGGCGCGCACTGCTTCGATCGATAGACCTCATTGTCACCGAGCTGCCGCATGGTGCCATCGGGTTCGCGACAGTATGTCGTGTCGAGCCCGATGGAGCCCCGCACGGTCAGTTGCTTGCCGACGTGTTGCTCACCGAGATCCTCGATTGCCAACGTCTGGGCAAGCAGGCTGGCGTCGCAGGTAGGCAGGTCCTTTTGTTTGTTTGGAGTGTTTGGGCATTGATTGTCGATGTGCCCGAAACACGACGGCCCCCAACCAGGTGACCCGTCCCCAATCGCCAACTTGGCGGTGCGTCCAACCGTCGTTTCCCGCACGCACGTATTGTTGCGGCAGCCCAGCCCAGCGCTGCACACGCCACAAAGAACGACGAACGTCAGAGTGACAGCGATTCGATAGATCACGCCGTATAGCGTAGCTGACCACTGTCGCCGCGCTAGTTCCGCAACGTCGTTTCGGGTGGTGATTTTCATGATGTTGAAAATGTACTATGGTTGCGGTTGGTTGTCCATTGAAGGCGAAGCAGAGCGAGGGGAGGGCTGCGCTCTAAAGAGGCCGCCAGACGAAGCCACCCCGGCCGTAGAAGACCGCGACCGCCTGGCCCAAAATCGAGCTGCGTTCCACTAAACCGAAATAGCGCCCGTCGTTGGAATTACCGCGATTGTCACCCATGACCAGATAGTGATTATCCGGTATCAAACGCGGGCCATAGTCGGGCCCGCCGCCATTTGTCAGATTGATTGGATGAGGTTTCAAATCCAGATTCTCGATCAAGCCTGCCTGGCCGCTGCTCAGCCCGACGGGCTGACCATTGAGGATCAAGCGCCCGTTAGAAACGGCTATCCGGTCGCCGGGAGTGGCGACGACTCTCTTGATCAAGAGTTCGCCATCCTCGGGAGAATCAAGCACCACCACGTCCCCTCGGATTGGACCGTTGAAGTCCACAAGGTAGAGATTAGAGAAAGGAACCCGTGCGCCATAGGCGAGTTTGTTGACCAGCACATGATCTCCGATTTGCAGAGTCGGGAGCATAGAACCTGAAGGGACGTGGTAGTGGTCGGCCAGGGAAGATCGAGCGGCTAGGACAATCAAGATCAGCGTCGCCAGGAAAGTAATCTCACGGCGCAGTCTTTTCGCAGTTTCGCTGCGAGCCCAATTACGTAGCGTTTGGGTCAATATCTTTTCTCCTTTCATTCTTTTCAACCAGTCGGACTTAGGATTTATTCCTTTGATAAGTGAGTTGTGTTCTTCCGGGAACGGTTCTGCACGTTGTTGGGAGTGAGGAGAGCGACCTGATGTGGTTCAAGTCATCCGGTCTTCTTTTTGACCTCTTCGAAATCGAGCACTAGACGCCTGCCGGTAGCCGCCGCAATTTTGGACAGAAGGGGAAGGGAGGGCGTTCTGGAATCGTGCCCGGATTCAAGACGGGCAACTACACTTTGTTTTGTCTCTGCCTTCTCGGCAAGTTCTGCCTGGGTGAGACCAGCTGCCTTTCTTGCCTTCGTCACCGCTCGAGCGATCTCGCTTCTGGCCCGCTCTTCATCGAACAGTACCCTGAATTCAGGATCGGCGAAATCCTTCTTGAAGATCTCCCTGACCTTTGCATTGGTTTTCTTTCCCTTGGCCATTGTCTTTTTCTCCTTACTAAAGAATCTCCTTCATCCTCTTCTTTGCCAACTCGATTTCCTTCTTCGGAGCTTTCTGCGACTTTTTCTGGTAGGCATGTAATAGCACCATTTCGTTTTTTACAACCACGACATAGAAGATTCGATGCGAAAGACCTCGCTTAATCCTGATCTCCCAAAGCTTGTCCCTAATTTGTCGGAAGCTCATTCGAGGCGCGTCAAAGCCGAAGATCTCGATAGCCTCCAACGCTTCGATAAGTCCGGCTCTTTCTTTTTTCACCTGACGTTTGATGTAGTCGATAACCGGGCTTCTACCAGATGCCGTCGTGTAGTAAGCAATTTTCATTAATTCATTATAGCCATATGGCTATAGTCATGTCAACCGGCTCGTATTGACTTGGCCCTGAAATCCGCATACCTTTTTGCAGAAGCATTTTTCTCCGGGAGGAGAGTATGGAAGTTATCGAAACTCAGATCCGCATACCTTTTTGCAGAAGCATTTTTCTCCGGGAGGAGAGTATGGAAGTTATCGAAACTCAGATCGATACGAATAGCGACGAATTCAAGGAAAATCTCGAGTCGATGACTGCCTTGGTGGCTGATTTGAACTCAGAACTCGAGCTGGCCCACAATGACCGCTCCGAAAAAGCCAATACGCGGCATACCAGCCAGGGCAAGCTGCCGGTCGAAAAACGACTCGAGTTACTGCTCGACCGCAATGCCCCGTTTTTGGAAATAGCTCCGCTGGCTGCCAAGGGTATGTACGACGGACGCGTGCATGGGGCCGGAAGCATCGCCGGGATTGGGATGATTAGCGGTCGCGAAGTACTCGTGACCGCCAACGACGCCCGCATCAAGGGCGGCACGATTTATCCCATGGGAGTCAAGAAGACCCTGCGCTGCCAGACGATTGCCATGGAAAATCGGCTGCCGACCGTAAGCTTAGTGGATTCGGGCGGGGCATTC
>JAFDKH010000343.1 GCA_019307065.1 Deltaproteobacteria bacterium | reverse complement strand
CCTATCGTTTTGCCGCCGATCGATTGAGACAAGGAAGGTCGGCAAAATTTCCTGAAGGCTGCTTTCCTCCTGCGCCCGCATTTACCGCCCGAGAAATCGAAATCGCATTCGCACTTGGCTAGGTTTCTCGAAGGAAAAAAGTCAGAATGTTTCAGACATAACGGAGCAAGTATCAGTAGGGTTTTTGTTTACCACCTGTAATGAATTGGTTTGGGCGCATACTTAAAAACCGATCTTCTCAGTCACATATCGCCCAATCAGAAAACGTCGTGAGAGTGAATTCTCCATACTTCAACAGGCTGAAGACGTTTTCGATAATGATTATTATCGACTTCTTACTTATTAAGCTGGCACCTTTTTGCCTCCTTTTTGCCTAAGCTGGCACCTTTTTGCCTTGCACCTTTTTGCCTTTTTGCCTTGCACCTTTTTGCCTCCTTTCCTTGGGCCTTTTTGGGGGACCCTAACCCGAAGCCAAAGAAAACCATTCTAGACTTGTTTCTATAACTCCGACAGATCGGGCATGGGCGGCTCGAAGGCAACCAGTTCTATGGCTGATTCGGGAACAACTTCCTTGAGCTTGTCCATCAAGGGCTCGGCGACCAGCTTCAACTCTTCGACGAAGGCGTCGAATTTTTGGGCCAGGTTTTGAGGCATGTCTTCGGTGTAAGACGAATAAAAAATAAAATCCTCCAGAGTTCTATAAAAATCATCCAACAGGCGAAACAAGTCGGGAGGAAACAGAATCAAGAGCTCGGCCTTGATTTCGTAGTAGCGGCTGTCGAGCACCCGTAAAAGCGGTGTTCGAATGCGCTCTTTTGACCACAACTTGAAAAGAATGTCCTTGCGGAACTCGAGGTCGAAGACGATTCGGTCGACTTCCCGAGCTATCAAGACCGCCAGGCGCTCCATTTTTTCATGGTCGTCCAGCCACTTCTTCTCTTTTATTTTTTTACCTTTGCCTGACATTAGAGGAAATAGATGTCGGCTGGCCGGTCTTGCAACCGACCAGCCGACTCATAATCAATCCCAGACACCGCGCTGTTCAGGCGAGCCCAACTGATAGGCGGTCAGCGCCTCTCTGAGATAAGACGGGATCGACACATAACGCGACAGTTTTACACACGAGCGATTCGAATAACAGGTGCAATTGAAGTTCTCTGAGGCATTACAACCCGGCCCGCCATCCGCATGAACGTAGCCTTCCGGGTCGATGTACATTATAGTCGAGTCGTATTTCACTATCGGTAATCCCGTGGTAGTTGAATAGACCGGTTCGTACCAATCGGGTGAACCGTCGCCGTCGAGATCAGGACCGTCAGTGGTTTCATAGGCCTCGTTCAGCAATTGGTTGGAATATTCGAGCACTCTAGCGGCAATGCCTTTCTGAACGGTTTTACCAAAGATGACTTCCTTGCCGTAGGTCTTGGCCACATAGATTTTGCCGGTCGGGTTGTGGAATTCGATCCGGTTGGCAAATTCAGGATCATCGTCAACGCCTAACTCCCACAGACGCAACATATCCAGCCAGTATAGATTCTCATTTTCAGGTAAATACAGCATCGTCCAGGCAATCAGGAATTTCTGCTGTTCCCAGCCGACCTGAGGATCGATCACAGCCGTATACTCGGGAGCCTGGGGATTGAAAGCTCCATCATGCGCACCGGCATATCCGCTGCACACGGTTGTGCCATTCCCCGGGAAACACACTTCCGGTTCATCGCCCCACCAACTTGTCCAACCAATCGGAGTGGCCGGGTAGCGCGCCAGGTCAGTTACCGGTCTTCCGCTGTTGTTTGAGACCAGACGGGGGCCCTTGATCTCTTCGTCGCCGGTCAAGTTGTTGGCCAGCCAGCGCCGATATCCATCGGGGAACAAGTCAGCCAGTGAAACCGACCGATAGCGCGGATCAACGAAATCCATACGCGAATCACTGATGAAGTTATCAACCGATTCGGTGAACAACATCGCCGTAGACAGCTTGTCGTAGTAGGATCCGCAGTTGATCGTAAAATCGGAGTCATATTCTCCGTGATCATCCGAAAGTTGGTTTTCGACCAGCTTTCCGCCGATGCCGATGTCTTCGTAATATCCGGTTGCTCCATTAGGAATGATTACCTGAGTCGGACCGGGTTCGGCCATGGCATCGTTTACCGATCTGAGAACCGGGTCCCAATCCTGATAGAAGTGATCACCAACTTCTGGACGGGCCAACAATCTGGAGAAATGGTCAAATACCTGACTCGAGGCAATGATATTATCGGCGTAGAATTCACCGGCGATAATCGGCCAGAGTGTCTCAAAATCGTATCCGACTTCGAGAGCAAAGTCTTTGTATACATTTCTCATTAAACCCAAGCCCTTGGCGCCATCTCTTAACTTGGTATTGTAACGACCGAGTGTCCGATTGGCCGCCTTTCTTACCGAAAAGTTGGAGCGGCCGCGCCGGTAGGCATCGAAAACATGCCCGACTTCTTGTTGGGTTACCATGTAGTTGAAGATTTCGTAGGCGTCGGCACCGTTATCGTGCCGATATACACTCAAGTTACCCAAATCTGCCCAGCCATCGGTACCAAAACCATAGGGCATACGAGTACGGCCTCTGGTATCTACCGATGGGCCGCCACCGTACCAACCACCTTGCTCAGAAGTCGTCGGCATACGCAGTGACTGCCAATAAACGTAGTCGACTTTCTGTTGTTTGCATCGAGTATATTGACCGTCTACCTTAACCATCAGGCCATCCAGCAATGGTGACCAAACGCCATCTCGCTCCGAATTCCAACGGGCTGGTTTATAAATAGTCGGATCAGGAACGACCTGGCAATCGGTGATTAAACGAAGTCTGTTCTGCAGTTGTGAGTAATTGAACTCTTGATCGTTGAGGGCATGCTGAATACCGGTGATACCGCCGAAATTGTCCATTTTATCCATGTACAGCTTGGACTTGGCGCTCCCAACATTGTAGCTGGGATCACGATTGACCGAGGTTACATCGCCATAGTACATCCGGGCAGCGGCAAAATCGAAAATACCCAATCCCAACAAGTCCTGGGTTATTTCGCCCGGGTAATCCATTACTGAAGAATGCATCCACATCCAGATCATATTGTCGCGTTCTTCGGCGGTTACTGGATCGAAATAGCGCGGTCCAACACAGTCTTCGCCATTTGCAGATAACTCGGTACACTCTGTCATAACCTGGCCGTTTTTAGTCCGCAACTGCCAGTACTGAGGTCTGTATTGCCAGGCATCCGATGAACTGACGAAATTGTGGCGCATTCCAACCGAATGACCCATCTCATGGACAATGACCGAGTAGTGCATGCGGCTGGCCAGGAAACGACGCATTCGTTCTGCGCGCACTTGTTGTACTTCAACAGAATCGCTGGGGTTGAATGCTCCGAATTTTTCCTGGAGCACATCTCCAAAACCGGAGATCGACAAGGGAGCCGCGGCTTCATTGGGATGTAATATGCAAGCACCTCGTTTTGCGAGGGCCACCTGCTTCATATTGTACAGTTCACGCTGGACCGTGGGGTTTCCTCCCCGCAGCGGTGACGCAAGGTCCATTACCGAATCACTTAGCGAAATACCGACAACACCCATAAACTGCTGAATCATCGGCGTCATCAGTTTTGCTTCGAATTCAGTTCCCATAGCTGCCCGCCGCCGAGCCGCATAAATAGGGCTCATGGTGGAGGTAGAATTAATCGTGGCTTTTACTCCCTTTAGTTCAGCTTTAAGCTTCATAACCTGTGACAAAATTTGAGGCGGGATTTTAGAAGCTTCGCCGGGCAGTCGAGAAACTACTTCGACTTCTCCTTTGGTAAAATCGGCAAGTGTCTTTTTGAAAAACTCACGGGTCATGCGCGGCAAGACCCCGCCGTTACCGGCAGCTTCAGCCGCCTGGGCCCAATTGTGCACATTTTTTCCTTCGGTAATGTCTGCCGTGCTCAGTTCTTTGTTTATATAGCGAAGCAGGTCGATGTAGAACTGGCTA
>JAFDKH010000342.1 GCA_019307065.1 Deltaproteobacteria bacterium | reverse complement strand
GGCTGGTTGGTGATCACCGCCATCTCGCCGAAGAAAGCCCCGTCGGTCAACTCGGCTATCGGCTTGGGAGTGCCAAAATCGTCGACGACTACCGAGGCGATCCCGTCGACGATGATGAACAGAGCATCTCAGGATCACCTTCACGCATGATTGTATCACCGTCGTTGAAGGTCACAGGTTCGGCCGAACCAATCAAGCGCTGGCGGCCGTCATGATCGAGCATTCTCAGGACTCGCGCGTTCGAAAAGAAACGTAACGTTTGCTCTAGATCAGACATGCTTGCCTCCTGGGTCAGTAAGGCCATGCTTTCACGACACGCACATGGCGTCAATTATTGATACCGCCCAAGTGGGTAGCCCGGGACCCACTGGGCCGGAAAAACCTGCAAATAATCCTCCAGGCGCACTCATCTACAGACAGAAGTTCTTTGGTATAGGCACCTTAGGATAGACCACCCCTGACTCAACTTGGCATAGTCCTTGCCTAATTATGTGTTGTAGCTGCATGGAGAAAGGTTTTGATCATGAGAGATTCATTTGATGTTGTAGTCCAGGGGTTTATTGACAAAATGCTGGCTCCACCCAAAGAAGAAGATCAGCTGGCCAATTTTTTGAAGACTGGCTGGTGGAAGAAAGACCTGGCCCTGGGCCTGTCGTTGGGAATTGTGTTGGGTCTGGTTTTCTATTTTTTAATTGGACAGCGATCAAACCAGACAGGATCTCGACAAGTCAATCACGCGGCAGTGATAACACTACCAGCGCCCCCCCGGGTCCCCTCCCTCCCGGAAGTGTTTTCCCCTGAGGCATCGCGTTTGAAAAAGCTTCTAAACGGCGAATTCAAGCCTAGGTTGATAGCACTTGCCCCAAGCAAAGTAGCCTGTCCTTATAACAGGCTTTTAAGAAAGGGCTGGCGCAGCTACCGTAGTAGAAACTATCGCCTGGCTGGAAATTTTTTCGGGCGCGCAGTTCATCTCAATCCCAAAAGGACTGCCGCGCACTTCGGTTTGGCGATTAGCCTGTTCGAGCAAGGCCAAGAAGAACAGGCCTTGCGAATTCTCGACTGGGCAGCAAGAAAAACGGGACCCAAGGCTGCCGTTTGGGTTCTGGCCGGCAGTATCTACCAGCGCATGGGCAAGGAAGAAATTGCGCGTATGATGTACCAGCGCTATCTGAGCCAATATCCGCACGGGGCCTTTGCCAGAGACCTCAGAGTCATTCTAGCCGAAAAACGCCTGCCTTGTCTCTAGCGAGACAAGTAAGTCAAAACCGTCGACACCGTCAAAACCGTCGACACCGTTACAGGGGATAGTTCTTCTCTTATTCTGCGATTCGGTGTAGGCTATGCGCTTGAATCAGTAACAAACCCGGTCTGGTTGGGGGTTACACGGGTAATTGCCTGGTCTCAGAATTGAGTTTTTGTATCTGGAGGAACGGATGAACGGAATGAAGAAGCTTATTATTGCTCTTGGACTTACAATCCCTTTACTGTTTCAAGCTTGCTCCGATCCAAGAATGCAGAGTATCGCCGAGCAAGTCTGGATGGTGAAAATCGTAGTTAACCCGCTGCAAAGTAGTTATACTATTGGCCAAGCAGTCAATCTCGACTACGTTGTCCTCGATTGGCACGGCAATATCTTGCATGGCATTGCGGCCACCTGGCAAACTCCGCCTGAAGCCGACGTATTGCATTTGGGCGATAATAATTTTGAGTTTTCCCAAATTGGATCTTTCCAGTGGACCGTAACACTGGCCGACCCGCATGGGCAGTCCGACAGCGTAACTCTGTTGGTTCCGGCCGTACCGACTTCCGTTGATATCATCGTTGATCCCGCCCAGGACTACTACATCATCGGCGATCAGGTGGCTTTCGACTACATTGTCTACAATCAAGAGGGCGGCCAGATGACGGGTGTCCAGGCGACCTGGCTAAACCCGCCCCCGGCCCAAGCCACCAATTTGGGCAATCAAGAATTCGATTTGATTAGTGAAGGTTATATCAGCTGGACTGTTACTCTGGAGGATCCTTACGGGCTGAGCGATACCGAGACTCTTACCGTTGACGGTACCGGTCCGGGCATTGACCTGATAGTTCCCGAGCGCGGCGACACAATCCGCAAACTCGCAGCCCAGGCGGAAGTTACTGTTAGCGGTCTGGTTACTGACGCCGTCTCGGGACTCGATACACTCACCATAACGACAAATGTGATGTCTCCGACCGAGGTTGTACCCCAACTTGACGGGTCGTTTTCTCTGGTTACTCCGGCGGCCCAGGGCTTGAATATTGTCAAAGTAGAAGCGGCCGATGCTGTTGGGAATATCACGACGATCACTCGGGCCTATCACTACGCGAGTGACTTTTTTGCCTATCAAAACGATGTTGCCGGACGAACCGAGCTTGAAAACTTGTCCAATGTATGGATAACCGAAGTCGCTTTGGATCGAGGCAGGCCGAATGAGAATCCGCCGTACGATCCTTGCAGTTTCGATGCCAGCGATCAGTATGTTTGCAGTGAGATTCGCGACATTGCTTCGTTACTCGAGCTGGCCCTCAACTCCATTGATTTCGCCGCCAGCCAAACCCCGCTCGAGTTCAATTTTCCGATCATTGATGAGGCCTGGGAATTCAATCTAGCCGATTTTGCCGACGTCAAGGCCTCGCTCGAAGGGGACTTTGATCTTGTTTTTGGCTTTGGAGAGATCTCCGCCGGCCTGGCCAAGGTGGAAGATCTGGCCAGCTACGATGGCGGCATTCACGCAGCCTTCGCCTACTACACCCATAAAGACTCAAACCAGGTAGATCATCCCGGGATGAATCTCGAGTTCGGCATGACCGCCACCTTGACTTTCAATGTATTTATCGATCTGGTCGCTACCGATCCGCTGATCCAGATTGGCCTGTGCCTGCTGGCCGATAATCTGTGCAACTCGAACCCGCCCTTCGACTGCCTGGCGGATTACCTGGTAACCTGTAATCAGCCGGGTCAAGCGACCCCGATTGCGCAGCTGGTTTCGTACATCGATTCCCCGGTTCTGGCCGGATTGGCAGTCAGCCAAATGACCGCCGATGTAGATATGGACATCGGTCTGAGCGGCGCGACCGGGTTGCCGGAAGTTACCTTGGCCGATCTGGCCGTCGCCCTCGGCCAGGGCACGCTGGATATCAGCGCGCTCGAGGATGTCACCATCAACATTGGAACAATTAGTTTCGCCTCGTTCTCGATTGATCTCGGCACCTGGCAATTCCCGACGACTTTCATCAGCGACCTCGCCGATCAACTGCTCGATCCACTGGTCAACGCGCTTAAGCCGCTTTTGGAAATTGTTTTCAATCAATTCTTCACTTGCAGCGACCCGCAAAATCCCTTGTGCTACGTGATTCCTTTTCTCGAGGATTTTTTAGGTGCTTTTGCAGTTGAGCAAGAAGTAGAAATTCTAAATCCGTTTGATGAAAGCCACGCGGCAACCACTCAGGTCTCTATCAAGCACAACTCACTAGAGTTCACCCGTTACCAGGGAGGAGACATGAAGCTGTCTGCCCGGATTGACAGCCTTCGTGATCAAGCCCTGGACAACCATAGCGACGATGATTTGTTGGGAATTGCCCTGGCCGATGGATGTTTCAGCGGACAAACGGAGTTTACCGGTTTCAGTATTGGCTCAAAAACCATTCAACTTGCCGACGCCCTGGATCTGGTCAATATGAACCTCTTTGCGATCTGGAACAATGCCGGGCTGGATATCAATCTGGGGGCCGCCGACTTAGAGTTGCCGCCCGAGCAAAGTGTTTCTGCGCTAAGTGTCAGCCTGAGTCCCTGGCTGCCGCCGATGCTAAGCGGCTGCGCCACAAGCGCTGAAGAAGTTCTGGTTGAAATGGGTGATCTGCAAGTGGCCGGGAGTCTGACAACTCTGGCCGGCAACGAAATCGCTTTCACTGGTTTTGTAAGTGTGATTTATCCGGGAACACTGCAAGCGAATGCCGCAGGTGACGGTGTCGAAGTCGTTTT
>JAFDKH010000149.1 GCA_019307065.1 Deltaproteobacteria bacterium | reverse complement strand
GATGACTATCCCGCCGGGTTGATTGATGCTGAAGCTGTTTGAACCGTTGTCGTCAACATCGAAAGAATGCAGGTTGATCGGGTTTACCCAGACATTGGTTATCTCGAACCACTCGCCGTCCGAGTCGTCCACCACAAACGGATCTTTCATGATCTCGGTTACGATTACCGCTCCGGCGGGAATCAGGCCTTCATCGACTAAGCCATTGCAGTCGTTGTCCTTGGCGTCTTGAATTTCGTCGGCGCCGGGATTGACCAGGGGGTCGAGATCGTCGCAATCATCGCCGCCGCAAGCCGGGTCGAGGTAGGTGTCTCCATCGACATCTTTGTCGTTGGCCTGACCAGAGCAATCTTCGTCCAGGGCGTTGCCGCAAATTTCGATTCCGAAGCTGGGTCCGTAGTCGACTGCCTGGCACAACTCCCAATCACCGTCGACGCACAGGCTCGAGCGATGGACTGCCCCGGCACAAACACCGTCCTGCAGCTCACACGGCTCTAGTGCCAGGCTGCTGTCGGCCGCATCATAAAAGTTGTCACAGTCGTTATCGTCCGAGTCGCAGATTTCCTCGGTGGCCTCGGGAGCATCGCAGTCGATCCAGCCGTTGAAGCCGTCGCAGGTTTCAAGGCCATAACAGGTACCCCAGATGGTTTCGTTGTCGCAGTTGCGGGTGGTCAACCCTTCATCCTCTCCAGCGCCGCAATTGTTGTCGAGCCCGTCGCAAATTTCGGTCTGATAGTAATCACTGCTGTGGTTTTCGTAGTCGGTTGTCTCGCAAGCCTGCCACTCGCCATTTTGGCACAGACTCTGACGATGGACGGCGCCTTGGCAAACGCCGACCTGGTTCTCGCAATCGGTTGTGATCAGATCGAGATCGCCGGCGTCGGTGTTTCCGTCACAATCGTTGTCCTCTGAGTCACATTCCTCGAGGCCGTAGTACGGGTTGACGCCATAATCTGTAGCGTCGCAGTCGATCCAGATTCCGGTATCGCACAGGCTGGGTCGATGAGTCGAATCCTGGCAGGCGCCTTGCTGGTTCTGACAAGGCGCCAGTAACAGGCCGGTGTCATCGGCATCTAGCTCGTCATTACAATCGTTGTCGCGGTTGTCGCAGATCTCCGCCCCGTAAAAAGGACCGTAGTCTTGAGCCTGGCAGGGCTGCCAGAAACCGTCAACGCACAAAACGGCCCGATGGACAGAGCCCAGACAGACGCCTTGCTGCAACGAGCATGCCTCGAGATGCAGGCTGTTGTCTTCAGCGTCGGTTGCGCTATCGCAATCGTTGTCCTGGTCGTCACAAATCTCTTCTTCGGGTAGTTGGGCATCACAGCCCACCCAGCCGTTTGCCCCGTCACAATACTCTGCCCCGGTGCAGATGCCCCAGATAGACTCACGCTGGCATGTCCGGTTAGTCAGTCCTTCATCGGTGTCGCTGTCGCAATTGTCGTCAATGTTGTTACAGTCCTCGATACCGCCGTTATTCAGATCGCAGCGGTACTCGCAACCGTCCGCCGAATTCCCGTTGGCATCCCACCAACCCTCGGGGCATTCAGAGCCGATGCCGGAAACCGCAATCTCGAGCATGAGCGTGTCCCGGTCAGTACTACCGATAGCTATGGCCCCTAAACGCTCACCCGACCCGGATGGAGAGAAATAGAGTTCGACTTGAAAAGATTCGCTCTGTCCGAGAACCGGAAGCGGATCGGGGACAGCTTGCAGGCTGAAGTCGCTGCTCGAGCCAGCGGTGAATCCGAGGGAGGTGATGCCCATGGCGCCGAATCCGGCGTTACGAATTGTAATTATGACTGGTCCGGCCAGGTAGCCCTGGTAGATCGGACCGAAGTTAACCGCCAGCGGTTCGGCCTCCAGGCGCGGATCGGTGCCCAGGCCGGTTAAGTCTACCGGAGTGAACGGTTCAAACGGGTCGTTGCATTCTATCTCGACCACCCCGGTGTCGAGCCCAATAACACCCGCCGGAGAATAGCGTAAGTCTACCTGAGCGCTGGCGCCCGGCTGAATTGGTTGTAAGGCTTGCTGAATGACGACTAGCTCGGATGAACTACCCAAGGAAAGTTCGAGTCGGCTGACAACCAGTTGACTACCGCCGTTGTTCTTCACCTCAAAAAAAGCAGTCGCCGTTTCTCCTAACTGGGTTTCACCGAAATCGATGGTCTGCGGCAAAACTTCTATCTCGGGCGGCAGACTGGCCGAACCGAGCAGATCAACCAGCAGGGGACTGTAAGGGTCATTACTCACAAAGTGCAGGCTGTCCTGGTGAGCGCCCGCCTGGCTGGGAGTGTAGCCGACGCTGATTTGGGTAGCCTGGCCAGGCTCGAGATTCCATTCGGTTGCTCCGCCCAGATCCAGGGAAAACGGACCGCTCCCGTCAACCAGGGAAATCTCAGTCAGCCCGAGATCTAAAAGACCGGCGTTGCGGATCGTAACATTCAGCGATTCGGAAATGCCTACGAACTGCGAGCCAAAATTAATCGGGTTCGGTTCTACTTCCAGGGCCGGCTGGATGCCTTCACCTCGCAGGGTAATAATACGGATGCGTTCATCGCCATCCGCCCCCCCGTCTTGCTCGTCGTTGGTGATCACAAGACTCTCTTGAAAAACTCCGACTTCGAGGGGAGTAAAGCTGATGAATGCTGTAACCGCACCCTGCACCCTTCCCTGGGCGTCGATACACACGCCCGCCTGGCAAGTGTTTTCGGCGGGGCAATCCCCGTCAATCAAACATGGATCTTCGACTGGGCTGAGAAAAGCCGGAAGTTCGGGAAATACAACAACTGCGTAGTTAATACTCGAAAGCGGTTCTGTTCTTACACCGGCGATGGTCAAGACAGCATTACCGGTGCCGGTGTTTTTGATGTAGACGATTTCCTGGTTGGCGCCCCCAACCGCTACCTGGCCGAAATCGATCAGTTCGACTTCCGGCTCGCTGTCGGCCGGACCGGATACGACTGTCAGCTCCGAGGAGCCTTTATAAGAGGAGGTCAGTTCAACTCTTAGCAGGGATTCATCACTGTCGTTGGAGTTAATCAGTAATGCCCCCGCATCAGTTGTCCCGTCGACCGGTTTGTAGAGAACGTCAATCAACAGTTCCTGGCCGGGGCCCAGGATTTCGTTCAAGTTGCCCAGCGGGTCGGCGTCGAATTCTAAACTGGTACCGGATTCCATAGAAAGCAAGAAAATCGTCAAATCTGAGCCGCCGACGTTGCGTATTGTAACTTGTTGGGTTGCAGTCTGGCCTATCCTGACGTCGCCAAAATCCAAAGCCAGAGGTTCAACTTCGATGTCGGCCTCGGTTGCCGGCTGGTCGCCGGCATCTGTTTCGCCACCGTCTGTTCCGCCGTCTTGAGTCTCGGTAACACAGTAGCCATCCCGGCAGACCTCTTCGGCAGTACAGTCGGAATCCAAAGTACATTGCTGTCCGCCGTCCGAAGTCTGTTGACAAATACCATCGTCACAATACCAGCCGAGGGGACAGTCGTCGTCGCTGCTGCAGAGGGTAACCCCGCTGTCATTTGATGCGCTGTTGCCGCCGCAGGCGGCCAGTCCTAAAATTGCGAATAGCAAGATGAATGTTTTAAAGATTCTTATTCTTGGTTTGTTCATTACATGCTCCGGCTGAAATGAGAAAGTTGTCTGTTTCCTCTGCTGCGCCTACAAAGTGCCCAGGAATTGTGACTCCCAAATTGTTGTTTCGAGATTCTGGTGTAATCGGCTAGGTTGACAAGCGTCTGATGAAACTTCGCAAGCCCGAAAAGCGTTTCGACGCTGGTCGCTTGCCAGTATCGTCAGGCAGGGTCTCGGCAGTGCTGCTGGAAACCGCTATTTCTTCTGAAGTCGCAATCTCTTCGATAGAAACCGGGGCCCGGGCAACCATCTGCACGTGCATCGGTTCGCCGGTCGATAGACTCTTGGCTGTAACTTCGAGAATCGATTCCTGATCTAGGTTGAGATTTATGTTGAGTCGTACTTTGCCCTTGGGCGCTTTAGAAAATCCAGTCACAACGAAGGCTCCCAGGAATTCGTTTTCAATAGCCATGGTCGATTCGCCCTGGTACAAGAAAATCTCAATGGCTTGCTGACTGTTGTGGGTCGTGGCCACGCCAACTTCACTAGAGGCCGGTAAAGTCGAGTTGGCTTCGAAGAGCTTTTTGAATTGGCCATCCGGTTGCCGGCCTCCGATGCTCATTGGCAGGACATCGATTAGGCGGACACTCGAATCGGAACCCAGCGAATGAGCCATAAGGGCGGCCCCACAGGCCACAACTTCGTCGGGATGGACACCCTTGGTTGGTGACATGCCGAAAAACTTGGATACTCTTTCGACTACCAAAGGCATTCTGGTCTGGCCACCGACCAGTAGCACCGATTCGACATCTTCCGGTTGCGCACCTGAGGCGTCGAGTACCTCCAGACAGACTTCTACGGTTCGATCAATCAGATCATCGGTAAGATCCTCGAGTTGCTGTCTTTCCAGCTCGAGACTGTAGTCTTTGAACTTACCCTTTGAAATGGTGATATAGGGTAGATCGATTTTAGAGACATTCTTCAACGACAGGTCGATCTTGGCACGCTCGGCGGCATCCTTCAGGCGCTGAGTGATCACGCTGTCACATTGCAGGATTTGCCCTTCGGTTCGCTCGTATTCGCTAAGGATGAATTCCATCACGCGTTCATCGAAATCAACACCGCCTAAAAAGGTGTCCCCGCCAGTCGCTAATACTTTGAACACGTTTTCGTAGACCTCTAGGAGTGAGGCATCGAACGTGCCACCGCCCAGGTCATAGACTAAAACCTTCTTGTCAAATTCCTTGTTCAGGCCGTAGGCTAAAGCGGCGGCCGTCGGCTCGTTAATTATCCGGACGATATCGATTCCGGCGATGCGGCCGGCCTCACGGACAGCCTCCCGCTGATTCTCCGTGTAGTAGGCTGGAACGCTGACAACTGCCTGGGAGACGTTTTCTTTCAAGTATTCACATACGTTTTTACGCAACTCGTTCAGAATCAAGGCCGATACTTGCGGCAAACTGAAGATGCGACCACCGATATTGGCACCGACTGACATCTCGCCGATTGGAATTACCGGGTAGTTGAAGTGTCTGGCCAGCACCTCGACTTCTTTTGAATAGAAGTTGCGGCCGATGAAGCGTTTGGCCCCGTAAATAGTGTTTGTCGGATTGATCAGCAGTTGCTTTTTTGCATCCTCGCCAACTAGAAGACGCCCCTTTTCGTCGACAGCGACGATCGAGGGTGTTGTCCGCTGGCCTTTCCTGGAAGGAATCACTTTCGGAAAATCGTCTTGCACAACTGCAACACAAGAATAGGTGGTACCCAAGTCGATGCCCATAATCAGTTTCGACTTGGGCAAATTCGCTGCAGGCAGTTCAGCGTCGTCAGGTAGCGAGTTGAATTGCTGCTCTTTTTCCATACTGACCTCCCTATCATATGGATTATCTTCACCAAAGAGTTCGCTGTCAACAGAACGTATGCTAGAATGTCCGGTCATGAATCGGGTTATCTGGATAGCATTGCTTGTTTTCGTTGCAGTGCTTGGACTTGCACTGTTTCGAGCGCCCATTTTTGCCCAGGCAACAGATACTGCAATAGCTGAAAAACAGACCTCGACTGTCACTGATTCGGCTGATCAGGCCGACGATTTACCGTTTGCGCAACGCTTGAAAATCAAGATGCTCAAGGCGCTCAACTCCGGGGCGACTTTTTGGGCCCTGCTAATTGCATTTATGGCCGGCATTCTGACAAGTCTGATGGGCTGCGTTTACCCCTTGATACCGGTAGTTATGGCGGTAATCGGTACTCGTGAGACCAAGAGTAGATGGGGAGCCCTGGGTTTGTCCTCGATCTACGTTCTGGGGATGTGTCTGTTATATACCACGCTGGGCCTTGTTTTTGCGGCCCTGGGTAAAGCATTCGGTTCCTGGATGGGCAGTCCTTGGGTCATGGCAATAATTGTGGGTTTCTTCGTGCTGATGGGCCTTGCCATTGCTGGTATTTTCGAGTTTCGGCTGCCGGGCGGCCTGGAGCAAAAACTGAATAAGCTCGGCGGGAAGGGTGTCTCGGGGGCATTCCTGGCCGGGATGGTTTCGGGACTGGTTATGGCCCCATGTACCGGCCCGGTTCTCAGTGTCATTTTGATTTTCATTGCCAAATCACAAAGTTTTTTCTTGGGTTTCTGGCTGCTGTTTTTTCTCTCCCTGGGAACCGGAATGTTGTTTCTAGTAATTGGTACTTTCTCTTCAGTAGTCACCCGTTTGCCCAAGAGTGGCACCTGGATGGAAGTAATCCGCGGTGTTTTCGCGGTCGTAATGATTGGCATGGCTTTCTTTTTCTTGCGGGGTGTCTGGTCGGGTCTGCACATGGCTGTAGTGGCGGTTCCCGTACCCGGCTGGATTGGCCTGGGGGCTTTTGGGGTTGCGGCTTTGATTGGCGGGTTCCATCTTTCTTTTCCGGATGGTTCCAAAGTTCAAAAACTTCGCAAGGGTTTGGGATTGCTGGCCGGTTCGGCCGCTGTGTTCCTGATTGCGGTGTCTTTTTTTATCGGGGCTGCAAAAGTGAATTGGGTCAAAGACCTAGGGCGGGGAATTGCCACGGCAAAAAGCCAGGCTCAGCCGGTTATGCTGGATTTTTGGGCTACCTGGTGCACGGCCTGTCTCGATCTCGATAAAAAGACATTCTCTGATCCCGGAGTGAACAAGGAACTGGAGCGTTTTATTTCGGTTAAAGTAGATTGCACCAATTCAGTTGATGACGAGAAACTGCTGAAAATCATGGAAGACTATGGCGCCATGGATTTACCGACTATTCGCTTCATCGATAAAGACGGTAAGCTTCTGGAGAAACCAATCATCAAGGGTTTCGTAAACCCCAGCCAGATGAGATCGATTCTAGAAAAAATACCGTAGACTAGCGCTTGACGCAGGCCGGGACCTGGCTAAGGCCAAACGGAGTCGCCACCCCGATCGGGGCGCAGCGATAGGTCTGCGGATCGTCGCAGTCATTATCGGTCAAGCAGGCCTGGCTGCAATATTGCATTCCGGGGCCACCCCCGGACTCCAAAAGACATAAACCCGTAAAGCAAGCCGCTGCCCCGTCGGGGTAGCAGTCATCGCCCAAGACGCCTGCGCCTGGTCCGCCGGTCTGGCAGCGATAGATGGCTGCCGTGGCTTGATCGTTGAACACGACTTTGCATGCTTCACCGGAGCGGCAATCGCTGTCTACGGAACACGGCCGTTCGAGCGGCTCGCACATGTCGATCGCATCGAGGATATCCTGACCCCACTCGTCGACGCCAAGATAGAAGACCGACGCCCGGCATACGAATTTCCTGAGGCATTGGCCGCCATCTTCGCACAAGTAGGCCAACTCACAATCGTCATCAGTAGCGCAAGTGGTTTCGGCATCAAAAGTCGGACAATCAGTATCGTAAGTGCAGACCGCTGCACAATAGCTGGGAAACGTCCAGATGGCGCACCAGTAGCTCCAACATTCATAAGCGTCATCACAGGGTTCACTGGTGTTGGGTTCATCATACAACCCGTTCCGGCCGCTACAGAAGGTGATCAGTCGGTCCTCGGTGGGGTGGAGTCCGACTGCGCAGACCGGGGTTCCCTCCGGGCAATCGGCATCCCGACCGCAGGAATCTCCGCTCCAGACACAGGCCGGGATGGAGTGGTCTTGCATATTCAAGTCCTGGATGGTGACTGTTCCGCACTCGGCGCCACCGGGGCAGTCGGTCGATCCTGAACAAATCTCTGTGCACTTGCCGGTTCCGCCTTGACAAAGCTCGTTACCGCATAAACAGAAGCCGCTGGCGCAATTGGAATCATTTGTGCAAGATTCGCCCATCGCAGCGGCGCCTTGCTCGCTACGGCAAACCATCGACACATCGTTGTTGCGCTTGCGGTAGGTGCAGTAGCGGTTCGATTGCGGCGCACAATCGTTGGTGCGGTGGCAGGCGGTCTCGCCCGAGTTCTCGGGCACGCAAGCATCGAACCCACCGGAGTTCTCACAGCCATAATAACCGATCGGCTGACAAGTCGTACCACTGAAGCTGGAACAGTCGGCATCGGATTCACAGGCAGTCGAACAGGCGTTGTTGGTACAGAATTCGTTGGCACACTCGATGTCGTTGCCAGGATCACAGTAGTAACCGGGCTGGCGCCCGGCCGGGAGAGTGTTGACGCAGCCGGCTTTCGGATCGCCCGCGTCACAGATTACTCCGCAGCGCTGGCCGTTAGCTGTGCAATCGGGGTCGGAATAAGATGTACACTCGGTGAAATCGGCGGTTCTGATCATCACGAAAGTACAGTCTTGGGTGCAGTTGATCACCCAGGTCTGGGTCAGGCTGATCTTGGCCGTACAGTCTATTCCGATACCGCCGCACTCGAGGTACAAATTCTGCAACTCATCGAGTGTCCCGGTACAGGTAAACGGCGGAGTTCCGTCGACGGTAAAGGAGATGTTGCAATCTTCCTGGGCGATGTCGATTTCGTCGGGGTTGAACGACATGCAATCCGGTTCGACCCAATGGCGGCCGGAGATATCGGCGCAATCGATCGTAACGCAAACGGTTTCACCGTCGATCGCATCGATCTCTCCGGTACAGGTATTGTCGACCCCGTCGCAGACCTCTTCGGCCCCGGGGTGGATATCATGCCGGGAATCATTGCAGTCGCTGCCCGGATCGCAGCCGCGCAGGATAGACCCGTAGCCGTCGTGATCGAGGTCGTCATCCGGGGTATCCGGGTTGCAGTCGTCGTCTTTACAGTTGTAAATACTCTCGGCCCGGCTGGGATTGACCGCAGCACTGTTGTCGTCGCAATCGCAGCATTCGCCCCAATCGTCATGGTCGCGATCGCGGCCCTGGGAAACCTCGGTTTCGGTTTGCGGCACATTGCAATCGAGAAGGGGATTGAGGCAAGCTTCGGGTATTTCGTCGGCACTCGAGTCGCCGTCACCCGGCCCCGAATCGCCGTCCTGTGGGCCGGGATCGCCCCCGATTGGGACACAATTGCCATTGCTGCATCTTTCTTGAAGAGGATCGCAATCCGAGTCGGTTTCGCATTTTCCCTCAGTAATAATTTGGCAGACCGGATCGTTGACACATTCGTGAGCCTCTGTGTCGCATATCTGACAGTCCCCTTGGCAATCGGTGTCGTAGGTGCATTCTCCCTGACTTCCGGAACAAGCCGATATGATTAGAGTCAGGCTGATCATCATCATCACACATGGAATGAAACGGGATCGCATTGGTATCCTCCCGGGTTTATATAGTTTAATACTAAAGAAACAAGAGGAATTAGTCAATTCGAGGAATAGTCGACTCGGCGGATAACTATTTTCTCTTGCAGACTTGAATCTCGGTCGGGATAGAGCCGGGCAAGTAGATGATATAGGGACCGCAACTGAAATCGTCAGGGTTACCGCAATCATTGTCGACTTGGCATGGTTTCGAGCAATATTCGTTGCCGGCGCCGCCGGCGCCTTCTGTGAGGCATAAGTTGGAGAAGCAATCGGCATTCTGATTTGTGTGGCAAGCCGCATCGAACAGGCCGACGCCGGGACCGCCGACCGCACAGCCAAAAGCTGGAGCTGTGGCAAGTTTATCGTAGAACAACTTGCAGACCTCACCGCTTCGGCAGTCGCTATCCAGTGTGCAGGCCCGGTGAGCCGGAGTGCACAGGTTCAAGGCGTCGACGATTGGCGCACCAAAGTCATCATAGCCAAGGAAAAACGGGTTCTTGTTGCAAGTGAAGTTTCTGATGCAGTTATCACTCTCGCACAGGAATCCCTGGTTGCAGCCGGCATCACTGACGCACGATGTCTGGGCATCCATGCTAGTGCAATCGCTGTCGGAAATGCAGATACTAGTGCAATATTTGGGAAAATCGTAACAGAAGACCGACCAACATTCCTGGTCGCTCTGGCAATTCTGGCCAGGGTTGGGATTATCGGGAACGCCATGCTCGCCACATTCAGTGAACAGACCATCCATGGTGGGGTTCAAATAAGCCAGGCAAGTCGGTTTTTCTGCGACCGTGCAATCGGCGTCATGACCGCATGAATCAGTGGACACAACGCAGGCGGCGATTGCGTGATCGGCCTCGGAAAGATCTTTGATGGTGACTGTTCCGCAGGTCAACCCGGGCGGGCAATCGGCGCTGGCAGCACAAGCGACCGAGCATTTGCCTTCGCTGCCTTCGGAACACAACTGGTTGTTACATACACACATCCCGCTCAAGCAGTTGTCATCGGCTGTGCAATTTGCTCCATTGTCGGCTGCGCCGGCGTTTGGTGTCCCGCAGGCGGTATAGACCTGGTTGGTTTCCTGGCGATAGGTGCAAGTCCGTCCAGAGGTGCAGTCAGCCGGGCGGGCGCACAATGTTTCGTCGGCGATCTTCGGTGCGCAGACCGTATGATCGGTGTCGTGATCGCACTCTTCGTAGACGATTGCCTGGCAGCTGGTGCCGGGGAAGGCGGCACAATCGGTATCATCCGCGCAGGCCGTGGCACAGACACCCTGGAAGCAGAATTCGTTCATGCAATTCAGGTAAACGTCCGGGTCACAGCGGTAGCCGGGTTGCAGTCCCCCGGGGATGACGTTGATGCAGACCAATTTTGAGTGGTCACCGTCGCACATCAGTCCGCAACGTTGATTGGCGGTGTCACAAGCTTCATCCGTGTAGGCTGTGCATTCGGTTATCGGGCCGGTTCGAGTGAAGGTCAGGTTGCAGGCCCCGTCCGCGCAACTGAGCAGCCAGGACTGGCTGACACTGGCCCTGGCTACGCAATCAAGGTCAAGAAAACCGGCACAGGTGAAGTAGACATTCAGTTGAGCGTCAATTGCTCCCGTACAATCGAAGTCATCCGTGGAAAAAAAGATCTCACAGTTTTCGTTTTGAGTGATGTCAACCGCTTCTTCGTCATCGTTGCCGAGGCAATTGATCAGAACTTGATAGTGTCCTGTCAAGTCGGGGCAGCCACTAGTGAAACAGACCGATTCACCAGCGACCGTGTCTACCTGGCCATCGCAAGTGTTGTCGACCCCGTCACAGACTTCGGCCGCGTTGGGATGGATGTCATTGCGACTGTCATCGCAGTCTGAACCCGGATTGCAGGACCGATACAGATTGCCATAGTTATCGCGGTCGAGATCATCATCGTAGGTTTCAAGATCGCAGTCGTCATCTAAGCAGTTGTAAATGATTTCAGCCCGGCCGGGGTGAATTCGGGCTTCTTCATCGTCGCAGTCGCAGCACTCGCCCCAATCATCGTGATCGCGATCGCGACCCTGAGACACATCTGTTTCGGTCTGGGGAGAGCTGCAGTCGAGTAGAGGATTCAGGCAGGCCTCGGGAATGTCGTCGCCGCCCTGATCGCCGCCTGTGCCTCCATCGGTCTTCAGAACACAGGTTCCGTCGAGGCAGATCTCCTGCATCGGATCGCAATCTGAACTGTATTGGCATTTGCCCTGGATGATGTCCTCACACACAGGATCATCGACACACTTGTGGGTTGAGGTGTTACAGATCTGGCAGAGTTGACTGCAATCGGTGTCGAAAGTGCATTCCCCCTGGCTGCCGCTGGAACAACCAGTAAAACTCAAGACTGCGCCTAATGCTGGCAGACATCCAATAAGAAGCCGATTTATCACAAAAAGTTCCTCCCGCGTGAATCTCTTATAATACTATGGTGAGTCATTACAACTGTCAATCACGTGGATTCCGAGTTGCTTGACTCGCTGCCGTGCATGAGTAAACTGAATGGATCAAGTAAATTGCACGGGAGAGAGAAATGGCTTTGAGGTTATTTATTGTGCTGGTAGTTGCCGCTATTTCCGGAAGTGTACAAGCCGCTACTGTTTCCGAAGGTATCATTCTGGCCCAGGCAGAATCGAAGAGAGAACAGGCCAAAAAACAAAAGGCGGTTGGTGATCGTTATCTCAAGGCCGGCAAGCACAAAGCCGCCTTGAAGGCCTACAAAATGGCTGCTGAACTGGATACTAGCTGGTATGAACCTCACGAAGCCACCGGCAACATGTTGTTTTCTTCAAAAAAATATATGGAGGCGGCCGAGGCTTTCAAGAAAGCGATTGCCACCGAACCAAGATATTCGACCGGTTACTACAACATCGCTTTTGCCTATCGGAAATCAAAGAAATACGACAAGGCTGCTGAGTATTATGAGAAGTATATCAAGCGTAAAGCTTCGGACCCGGATGCCTACTACGGTTTGGCGGCCACCTATGAAGCTATGGGCAAACTCGAGCAGGCCATAAAAAATTATGAGTTGTATGCTAAAAAAGAGACCCGCCCGTCAGAACGCCAATATATTGTCAAGGCCAAAAACAAGGCTGAAAAACTTCGTAAATCCCTTGGGATTGCCGTTGCACCGAAAAAAGAAAAACCGACCCCCAGCCGGCCGACTGCAACGGTTAGTGATAGCAAGCCTGGAACAAAGCCGACGGTTACCCGGCCGGCCACCAGGCCCGAGCCAGAAAAAACAAAACCGGCCAGTACAACAGCGGTCAAGGAAACTGCAACCTCACCCGCAACAACCCGCGTCGCGACTGCATCTAAACCAACCAATAAGATCGCCGCTTTGTTGGCAAAGGGCGATAAGGCCATGCAGAAGAAATCATATACCAGCGCGATGAAAGCCTACTTCGATGCAGTCAAGGCTAATCCCAAGAATGTCGAGGCGCTCTACCGGTTAGGGCTGGTTTATCAGGCAACTGGAAATGCGAAGGCCGCCAAAATGAAATGGCGCACCGCTCTATCGATTGATCCGCGCCATTTGAAATCAAAAGAGGCTCTACAGGCTTATGAAGGCAGTAAAAAACCTAAGAAAAGCACGGCTGAACCTGTAAAACCCGGCCGGCGTCCCACGGTTTCACCAACAAAATCAACGACTGTCTCGACAACTAAGACCAGGACCACGACTGCCAAGACAGTATCGGCCGGAAATGATCGAGTGAAAAAATTGATGCAGGAAGGCGATGGTCATTTCAGGCAAAAAAGTTTCAGCCGGGCGATAGCTTCTTATACGCATGCCACTCAATTGGCTCCGACTGACGAAGAAGCGCTGTTCAAACTGGGAATG
>JAFDKH010000148.1 GCA_019307065.1 Deltaproteobacteria bacterium | reverse complement strand
AACATACACGGTTTATCAAAATATCCGACAGGCTCTAATTAGCTTCTGTATATTGGGAGATCCAGGCCAATGCGTCCCTGGTTATTTCATATCGGTGATTTCGGGGTACCGTCCTACTGGGCGCTATTGATGATCGGTTTCATGGCGGCTATCTATCTCAGCTTTCGCGAAGCAAAGCACGACAAGCTCGAATCCAAACATTTACTGGATCTCAATCTGCTTCTTCTGATCGTCGGTGTTTTAGGTGCGCGCCTGATGCACGTTCTGGTCGAGGAAGACCCGCTCAAACCGGGCTCGCCGATTTTGTATCATTACCTCGAACATCCGCAAGATATATTCAAGCTCTGGAACGGGTTGGCCTTCTATGGCGGGTTGATTTTGGCGATTCCGGTTGCGATTTGGTTTCTAAGACGGCGCAAGATCCCGGTAGGCCAGGCCGCCGATATCTATGCCTTGTGTATCCCGCTGGGGCTGTTTTTCGGCCGGCTGGGCTGCTTTTTGGCTGGCTGTTGTCACGGCCGCCCGACCAGCCTGCCCTGGGGGCTTGCCTTTAGTGACCCGCATAGCCTGGCGCGCCCCTTGAATGTTGATTTGCATCCCACCCAGCTATATTCAGCAATCTTCGCAATCTGCCTTCTGGCGGTCTTGTGGATATTCAAACGCCGCTATCGGCGCTTTGCCGGGCAAGTGTTTCTCTCTTTTGCGGTGCTTTACCCGGCCGGGCGCTTCGGTATAGAATTTTTGCGCAACGATAACCGCGGAATGTTTTTCGGGTTACTTTCATCTTCACAACTGGTGTCGCTGGTTGTGATGGTCGTGGCGCTGATCTGGCTTATAGTCATGGGAAAAATGACAGCTAATAACAATAATAGCTCGTAGATATCATGGCGACAGACCTGATATCATTTCATTTCCCTGAGTTTTTAGGATATCTGACCTGGATCGAGGTTGTCGCCAGTCTTGCCGTTTTGGGTCTCATATTTTTTTGGCGCAGCAGAAAAACCAATTTCTCCCATTCGGGTTTCTTCATCGGAGTCGGGGTCTACATCGCGGTTCGAGCTTTGGTCTGGGTTGCCGGTCCGGGATATCACTTCAAGTTACATACCTACGGAGTCTTGATCGCTTTGGGTTTCGTAATGGGTATAATCGTTGCGGTCAGGCAAGCTAAAAAGGAGTCGGTTGACCCCAACCTGGTGCTGGATCTTGTTTTCTGGATTCTGATTTCGGCTATGGTCGGCAGCCGGGTTATGTTCATTATCGTCAACATCAATGACTATATCGCCGACCCGCTGGCCCTGCTGAAAGTCTGGAAAGGCGGCTTGGTTTTTTACGGAGGTTTTATCGGGGCGGCCGCCACCGCTATATACTTTTGCAAAAAGCATAATGTCTCATTTTTGCGGATTTCCGACTTGATGATTCCTGCTTTACCCCTGGGGCATTTTTTCGGCCGCCTGGGTTGTTTCTCGGCCGGTTGCTGCCACGGTTGTCCAACCGGGTCTGAGCACTTCGGGGTCATTTTTGAAGCATCCGGAACGGTCGTTGCCCGTTCGGGATTGCTGGGTGTGCCGATTCACCCGACCCAGCTGTACGAGGCCTTCGGCGAACTGATGATCTTCATGCTGTTGCTGGTTCTGCGCAGACGCAAACGCGTAAACGGCCAGCTGCTGGCTACCTGGATAATACTCTACCCGGCCTGGCGTTTTATGACCGAAATGTTTCGGGGCGACAGCGATCGGGGTTTGTTTTTCAGAATAGACTTGTTCGGAGACAGCTCACCGGAACTGCTTTCGACCAGCCAGCTGGTGTCGGTTGGTTTGGTCGGGTTGGGTGTCTTTATGATGATTTTTCTAAGAAGAAAAAAAAGGGGTGGGAAGGAGCAAGCACTCCTTCCCCCCGGGAATTCTAGTAGCCGGGACCCCTAAAAAAACTATTTTCTGGTCTTAATTGTCTTCTTACCGGTAAATTTTTTGATTTCACCGCGCAGCAGGTTGATCTTGCGGGTAATCGACTTGATGTCGGTCTTGGTGGCGACCCCGATGGATGCAAAAGCCTTGTCGCTTACGTCAGTCGAAAACTTTTCGACTTTCTTGCGAATCGGTTTGATGGCGAACTGTTTGGTGATGTCCTCGAAAGTGTCTTCGATTTTGCGCAGCGAAGGGTACTGTTTGATCTTGGTGTAAGTCCCGGTCAGGTAGTTACGGGCTTCGCCTTCGAGCAAGGTCAGGCGTTTTTGGGCCTGGCCGACGATCTTCTTTACCGATTTGGGCATTTTTTTAAATTTGATGGTCTGCATTATTTCCTCCCGTCTAAACGTTTGTAAAAGTAGTCATATATCCAAATACGCGCACAACCTAACGCGCCGCGTTACGCTTGTCAAGTAAAATAACGCGCTGCGCAATAAAAAAACCAAACTCAGATAATAATCTTCAGGCACTAGTCAATAACTCCGTTCGTTGTTATCTTGGTGGGTAGTTAATGAGACCAAGAAGAAGGAGATTTGTCATGAAATCCACAAAAGTGCTTATTGCGACTTTTTTGGTCGTTGCGGTCGGATTAGTCTCGGCCGTCAGCCTGGCCGACAAAATGGCGACCCAGTACAAGGCCAATCTCGATCAAGATGTCTGCAAAGCCATGACCCGCGCCGCGGATTTTTTAGTCAAGGCCCAAAAACCTTCGGAAAACGGAGTTGTCGGCTGGTCATGGGTGGTTGGTGACGGACCGGTTTCGGGCAATGTGGCCGGACTGGCCGGCCTGGCTTTGATCGATGCCCATCAGACTTCCGGTAAAGCGGAATATTTAGCGGCCGCCAAGAAATATGCCGACGGTCTGGTAAAAAACAAAACAAAGTGGTCAAACAAAAACCTGCCCTATAAAGCCGACATCGAATTTCTGATGCGCATGTCGACTTCAATAAAAAACGCAGGCTACCAAGAAGCCGCAAAATCTGCATTCGGAGTGATTCAAGCCAAGTCGCCCAAGGGCGAAAATGAAGTCAACAGGATACTAGAAGGTCGTAAGAAACCGCACTTGCTCGGGTTCGACGTAGCCCTGGCAATCCGGGCGGCCGCCGCCGTTTCCGAACGGCGCTATGCCTACCAGCTGGCCGATGAAGTCATTCGGCTTACTCCCAAGTGGTATCAGCCCAAACAAGACCCGAGATTTTCGCTGGTCTCTTCAGCGGCACTGGTCCAGGCTCTGAGAACACTGGACGCAGGCCATTATCGAAAAACAATAGACCGGCTTCAGGCCGACCTGGTTACACACCAGCAAGAAAACGGATCGTGGCTGGCCAATGAAACCCAGCCGAGCGCCTATGCTATTTTGGCTTTGGCCGACGGCAACCCCAAGGAGCAGGCCGCCTACCAACGCGGGATCGAGTGGCTCAAGTCCACAATGTTGAGCAAAGGCGCCTTTGCCAGCTATAATGATCATATGCCCGAACCTTTTGTCGGCAAGGTTATTTCCGAGGTTCACGCCGAAGCCCTGAGCGCTTTGTCGAAGGCTTGTACTTTAAAATAGCGAGTAGCAGGGGCTATGAAAATACTGCACTCAGTTTTGGTATCATTCAACATCCATGTCTGGCTGGTGGTTGGATTGTCGACGATTTGGGCGTTGAACCAGTCCGACCCTGAACCGAAAGACCGGAAGATCGAAGTACAGTTTTTTAAAATAAGCGCGGCTGAGGTTGAAGGATTTCAAAATATAGTCGCGAGTCAAAAAATAGTCATAAGTTCCGAGTTGAAAAACACTAAAACAGAACAACGTCATTCCGTCATGGTTCTGGACGGAACCCATTCTGCGAAGACTGGGTCCCCGACTAGAGCATTCGGGGATGACAAACATAGGAAGACATTCAAGTCACGTGTCAAAACCAATCGCGGGGCACATGTCATTTCTAGAAAACATGGCCCGAGCGTGACATATAAAATCTCGCTGGCTAAAGATGGTTTGCATGCCAGATATGAAGCCCGACCGACATTGGATGTTGTTGCCAGCCCGATTGTTTTTTCTGACAAGTCGGGTGTCTCTGAGCCGTTTAATTCTAGTATGCCTGCGTATGGCGGCGACATTCGGCCGCGGATTGATATTATCCAGGCAAAAATCGATGCGGTTACACCGATCATGCACCGTACCTCGGTGGATTGCTGGTCCGAGGGCGGCGTCGTTACGGTCAAGTTCTCGATGAACCACGAAGGTTATCCGACCGGACACCGGATCGTCAGATCTTCGGGCTCTAACTGTCTTGATAAAGAAGTCGACACGGTTTTGCACATGGCCGAGCCTTATCCTTATGTGGCCGGCTGGGTTCCGGTCACCGTAAAATTCATTCTTTAGCCCCGACTTGACATGACAGATTTTCTTATTCAGGCCCTGGATATCCACAATCGTGTCCCGGTCATAGACGCCCACTCGCACTTTTTGCTCAACGGCCACTACTTGAACAAGCGCTTCGCCCGGCGGCACACACCGCCCTGGCTGTGGAACCCGCTGCGGAACGTGATCGACCTGCCGCGCCTGCAAGAGGGCCGCGTATCCTGTTCGACTTTTACAATTTACGTTCCGCCGCCGCCGCTGCGCTTGACCGCCTGGGCGGCTTGTTGTCGCATGCTGGCTACTTTCACCCGCCTGCTCGAGCGCAATAAAGATCAGTTGGTCCGGGTCCGTTCGGTTCGCGGCATTCGTGCCGCCCAGACTCATGAAAAGCTGGCCGGCCTGTTGGCCGTCGAGGGCGGCCATGTGATCGGCAACAAGCTTGATCGGATCACCCGGCTTCGAGAACACGGGGTGCGCCTGCTGACCCTGACTCACTTTATCGCCAATCGGATTTGCGACGCGCATGTCGGCCCGCGGGTACACAATGGGCTGAGCGCCTTCGGGCGCGAAGTAGTCGATGCTTGCGTGATTCAGGGTATGGTAACCGACCTGGCCCACACCACCCGCAAGGCTTTCTATCAAGTCCTCGAAAGGTTAGACCGGCCGGCCATGGTGACCCACACCGGAATAAGCATGGGCCGCGCTTCAGATCGGCATCTCGATGACGATCGAATCCGGGCCCTGGCTAAAGGAGGCGGGGCCATGGGCGTGCTGATGTGTCCCTGGTTCCAGGCCCCCTGGGGGATTCTGGGCAGCCTCGAAAAGGCGGCCGATATCTATTGCCACGTAGCCGACCTGGTCGGGCCGCAGCACTTGATGATCGGGACCGATATGGACGGCTTTACCTGGTTGCCGCGCGGAATGAAAGATGTCGCCGATTTACCACTCCTGACCGCCAAGCTGCTCGAACGCGGGTTTTCAGAAAGTGAAGTCGAGGGTATCCTGGGCGGGAATTTCTTGAGGATTCTGGGAGAGTGGGAATAGAAGCCCCGGGGTCGGAGGGTCTCATATCTCATTTTATTGTCCGATTTGTGCTCCGAAGAAAATGAGATATGAGACCCTCCGACCCCGGGGCAAAGAGACGCTCTCAGAAGAAGTAGCGCGCGCGTATCTCTATGCGCCCATCGTTCGGCCGTTCGCCGAAGTCGCTTTTTGAGGTGCCGAAGATCATGCTGCCGCGCAGGCGCAGTTCGAGATTGGTGATTCCTTTGTAGAGCAACTCGGGTGTCAGGTTGAAGCTGCCGTCTTCGAGATTGATGATTGCGAACAAGGCCGGGAAAAAATTGAGGACTTCGAAGGGCTCTTTTTGACTGACCCGGACATACAGGTAGTGGCGCATCGGAAAAGGCGTGCGAAATAAATTGAGCGCGGCGATCTCGACCGGGGCGGCTCCCGGATCCGGGGTTGGCGAATCATAAAAAAGACCAATCTGCTCGGGGCTGGCACCGGCCCCATTGTAGTAGTACTCGAGGATGTAAGTCGTGTCCTGGGGGGAGAGGTAGCGCAGGCCGCCCAGGGCTTGCAGGCTAGCCCGTTTTTCCAGGCGCGCGAGTTGACCGGCGGCCAGGAGCGGCACGGGAACATCCGGCCCGAAGGTCGCCTCGGCGTGCATTTCGAAGTTGGAGCTGAGGTTGTAGGCAAAATCCAAGCCATAGCGCACGCTGCGGCTGCCGCCGGAAAGCACCATCAGATCGATGTCGGCGTCAAAAAGAAGCATTGAGATTCTGGCGGCGAAGTTCTCATGGCCCGGGCGGCCAAAGTCCTCGTTGACATCTTCATGGACCGGCAGGACCACCAGAGTAGCCGAAAGAGTCCGCAGCGGACCGTCGAAGCTTTTGGTCAACTCGAGTTGGGCGAGAAAGAAGCCTTCCAATGCCTCGTCGGGATCAGAAGGGTCTTTGGGCCGATCGATGAAGGCAACCGGGTTGAAAGCGTAGCCTTTGCCCCAGCGAACCAGAGTCTTGCCGACTTCGAAGCTCAAAATTGAGCAGGGTTGCGCCGCCAGGCTGAGGCGGAACAGATGCAGGCTCTTGGCAAATCCACGTTCACCCGTCTCGGTCTGGGCGCGCAGGTGAGCATGCGCGGTCACCGGATCTTTGTGCAGCTTGGTGTGCAGATCGAGGACTCCCGAGACCTGGTGCAGGAGCGAGTCGCCGTCGCCGGACAAAGAGTTTGGGTCAAACAAGCTGGCGTCCTTGTCCAGAATCAGCTGGGTTCCCTTCAGCTCGAAAAAGCCGCCCCATTCGTGGGCTTTTTTCTCGAAAGCCGTCGCATCGAAACTGTAGTCTTCCTCGTTTTCTTCCTCTGGTTCTCCGGCTGCCGGCGCTTGCGAACCAAGGACAAAAAACAAGATCGTGGCGACAGAAAATGCCCGCAGGCTCACCGCAGCTCCTCCAGCTTGGATAGATAATTAAGCGTAAAGACCTCGTCCTGAATTTTTTTCGCATTTATCTTGGCAAACACCATCACCGAACGATATCCCTTTTGCAGCGGGCTGACGGTCTCGATCACCGACGGTCGCACCAGGCCGCCGCCGAAGTCTTTCATTTTTTTGAAAGTCAGGGTTTTGATAAGCATGCCGCTGGCAGCCAGGCAGCGAATGCTGCGCGGGGTAAGCGTCTTGGGGTCGACCTCCATCTCCAGCCGGTCGTAGGCAATCCCGGCGCTCTTGGCCTTGAGCTTCAAGAAAATGTGGTCTGTTTTCTTCTCGGCCGCCTCGACATTGTACTCTGCGGCGTAATCCAGGCGCAGGATGTCGGAGTTGTTGAACACGCCCCCGGTGACCGACTGCAAACTGGTAATCCGCAACGGTTTGCCGACATTAGGAATGTAAAGCCACATGTTTTCGCCCAGCCGAAGGGTGGCGCGGCCTTTCTCGCTGGCCGGTGACAAGAAGAGCGCCGCCACTTTCTCGCGGCCTTTTTTAAGTGTGTACAGCACGAACTCCTTGCGGCTGCCGTCGGGCTCGATGTTAATAAGCTTGCGGTAGGCTTCGTACGACTCGTGTTGCAGGCGCCGGTCGACTTGCAAGAGGATGTCTTTGTCCACATCGGCCGCCAGGGCCGGCAGCCAGGCCCACAGCAGCAGGCCGGCAATCGTTGCCAGCCTGAAGGTCGGGTAAGTTCTGCTTACACTGCAACTGGTCAGGCAATCATTTTTCATTGGTCTATCCTCTCGGGGTCCTATACATGTCGAAGCGCGTCGATCGGATCCATGCGTGAAGCCTTCAGGGCCGGCTGCAGGCTGGCAATCGCCGAGACTGCCATTACTCCCAGGGCAACCACGACTACCGTAAAAACATCCACGGTCGGCTGCAGCAGCAAATCTTGCTGGCGGCCGAAAGCATAGCTCAATTCGGCGGCATTGAGCACACCAATCGAGACCAGGCTGACGACCACTCCCACGCTAACTCCGACAGCCCCCAGCAGCAGTCCCTCGACCAGAAACATGCGCAGGATCGTGCGCGGCCTGAAGCCAATCGCGGCCACGGTGCCGATTTCACGAATCCGTTCGTAGACCGACATGATCATCACGTTCATGACGCTGATCAGTACAATCGACACCAGCATGATTTGAATGAACAGGGTCAGCAAATCGATCATCCCGGCAATGTTCGAAAAAGGCGATAGTTGGCGCCAAGAATGGACCTCGAGCCCGAAGGCTGATTCGCCCGCCTTCGCGCCCAGCTTTTTCTTGAGCTTTTTGACCACGCCCGGGAGATTCGAAAGGGAATCCAGCCGGACGGCGAACTCGGTAACTTCGGCCTGCTTGAGACGCAGCAGTTCACGGGCGTCTTCGATGTGCAGGTAGCCATCTCGTCCGCCCGGACCGGAAAGACTGGTTACCAGGCCGGCAACCTTGAAGTTCTTGCCGTTGACCGAGCCCTCGCGGTTTGTGGCCACTAAGACCACCGTATCGCCGATTTTGATCTTCATGCCCTTGGCCAGAAGCTCAGGAATCAGCAACTCGCCGCGTGCGAAGATTTTCGATTTAGCGCCCTGGATACGCCCGGCCAGCAAAGGTACCGTGGCATGCTCGCGCTCGGGCTCTATTGCGTTAAGCCGTACGTTGGAAGTTTCGACATAGTTGCTGAGCATGGCGCCGAATTTGATGCGGGTCGAGCTTGCCTCCACATGCTCGAGGCTGTCCAGCACCGATTGGATTTGTTCTATCGCGGCCGGGCTAAGGTTCAGATTCAGCGGCAGGTTGTCGGTCGAGGCGACATAGCCGCGCCGGTGCACCTGCAAGTGGCCCAGCATGGCGTCGGTGATCTGTCCGATCATCATCGAACGAAAGGAACCGGCCACCGACAAAAAAAGCAGCACGGCGACCACGCCCAGGGTAATCAAGGAGGCAGTCAGCAGCGTACGCCGCCGATGGCGCAGCAGGTTGCGAATGGCCATGCGCATGATCATTGCGTCCCCCCGCCTTCGCGCAGGCGACCGTCTTCGAGGGTAAAGACAAGCTCGGCTACTGACATGACCTTGGGATCGTGGGTCGAAAACACAAAAGTAGATCCGGCCTCATCCCGCATTCGTTTCATCAAGTTAATCACGCCCAGGGCGGTCTCGCGGTCCAGGTTGGCAGTCGGCTCATCGGCCAGCACGAGTTTCGGCTTGGTCACCAGGGCGCGGGCGACGGCCACCCGCTGTTTCTGTCCGCCCGACAGCTCGCTGGGACGCTTGTACGCCAGTTCGCCCAATTCGACCGATTCTAAGATTTCTTCGACCCGCACTCTTCGGCGCTTGGCCGACCAACCCCGCATCATCATCAGCGGCAACTCCACGTTTTCGAAGGCTGACAGCACCGGAAGCAGATTGAAGTCCTGAAAGATAAAGCCGATATGCTCGCCCCGAAAGCGCGCACGCTGCTCGCGGCCGAGTTGGGTGACGTCGGTGTCCGCAACGCTCAGGCTTCCGCTGGTGGGTCGATCCAGGCAGCCGACCAGGTTCAGCAGCGTGCTCTTGCCGCTGCCCGAGGGGCCGACGAAGGCGGCGAAGGAGCCGGCTTCGATCTCAAAGTCGGCCCCGCGCAGGGCCAAAACCGGAATATCTCCACCAGCGTAGGTCTTGCTCAATTCACGCGCAGCTACTAAACTCATCGGCACTCTCCCAGGCGTCTGTTGGTTTTTGTTTGGCCATCTCTTTTTACTCGATTATCGAAACCGCGTTTGGGTGCATGTGGGTAGCATAAGCACGTTCGCCGCTCGGGTGAAAAACGATCTCGGCCGGGTAGGCTTCCAGATCCAGGTTTCTCAAAACTCGTTCGCAGGCGCCCAGGGGCTGACAGCCGGTGTCGATAATGCTGACCCGGTTTTCTCTCGATTGAGTGGCATATAAGCGCCGGCCGTCAGGACTGAGGAAAAGACGAAAAGGGGCTCCGGCGGTCTGGATGAAATTTACGGTGCTGCCGGACCCCAGGGCGACTACCTCGCCCAGGGCAGGTAGGGCCAGGTAAAGAATACTCTGGTTTTGGTATATCTTGAATGCCAGATCTGTCGTAAACATAGCAGTGAAGGGATAGATCTCAAAAGAGTGCACCTCACTCGGATCGTCGATATTGATTGCTATTATTCTGGGGTTGCCCAGGTCGGAACCGGCCATGGCGGCCAAATAATTTTCATCACTGCTCAGCCTGACAATCTTGATATCACTGTCCAGGGTGTAATCGAGTTGCGTTCCAATATCCATTCCGATCAACTCTGTCATGTCCGGGGCCTGTCCGTTGAGGCCCATGCTCCAGACCTTGGCGTCTAGCCCATAACGCACCAGAAACACTTCCAGCCGCCGGGGGGCCGGCAGGATTTCTTGAAAGCAGCCGTGTGCGTCGGCATCGAACATGTGCGTGGAGACCTGGTTGTAGCCTTGCTCGCGCCATTCGGTGCCCCAGTCGTCGAAACTCGATTTGCCCTCGGCCAGGCGAACAATCAGCCGGGTATAGCCATTGCAGTCCGGGCCATGGTCCAAAGGAGGCGGGAGCGGGATCAAGAGTGCTTCGCGCCCGCCGACTGAGGTACTGGCGATGTTCGACGCCCCGAACGAGTTAATTTCGTTGGCTAAAAACTGGGCGGTAAACAAGCCGGTATTCTGATCGATTAAGCTGAGTACATTGGAATGCGGATCGGCCAGATACAACATGTCGTTGAATCTCGATGGGGCAATCTGGGGAATCGGGCTGCCGACCGGAATTTGGGTGATGGCCGACGACTCGGCCCCGACCGGAATGATCAGCACCCGATCGCCTAGCAGGTCGGCATAGACGATACTGTCGCCCAGGGGTTTGTTGTCATCCTGGGTGTCGCGATTCTTAATCAGGGCCAGTGATTGCGGGCCGCCCTGGGAGGTAGGCAGGTTGATGAAATCGACCTGTTCGATTTCAGAGTTGGATAACCCGGCAGTATCGAGTACGACAATCCCCTCTTCGGTGGCCACATAGAGCCGCCCGGGCGCAGTCTCGCCGTCAGGTTCAATACCTATGCCGCAAGTCATGGCGAAAGGATAGCCGGGAATTGGCGCCGAGCGATCGGTCGGACTCAGTTGGACCCCGCCGGGTCCACCCGCAAAGACATCGAACTCGATAACTTCTAAGTTTCTTGCATCGGCCACGTACAAACTGTTGCCGCCGTTGCATAAGGCAATAGAGCTGAATGCCCGCTCCCAGTCAGGATCTTCGGGCGGTTCTGTTGGCGAATCTGGGATGGGCCAGACACGAAAGTTGCAGGGCGGCTCGACTGTATCGCGGATGCTCCAGATTTCGGGTTGATCAGCCAAAATGGCCAGCATACGGTTGGCCTCGTCATTGATATCATTAGAAGTATGCCGAACCAGGTCGATGAAGGGCTTGGCTTCCTCGGGGGTGTTGGGGCAAAGACTCCCGTCGACTTTGACAATCGCGCTAGGCGCGGCCTCGCCCGGCTCGATGATGGCCATCAGCGGACGATAGAGATCGAATACCGCCAGGGCGTAACTGGAACAATCGGAAATTTTGCAAAACGACCACACCCGGGCGGGTAAAAAAGGAACCTTGTCAATGTCGGGAAAAGTAACATCTTGGGGATTTACGAACCGAATTGTACCGGTGAGTATATTGATTGGAAAATACTGCATGCGGGTCGGAATGCTCGAGGCTTGTAAACTAATAACGTAGGCCAACTGCTGGTCAAGGGCACTTTTTGTCTTGGCCAACGAGACCGGCCCGAAGCCGACTCCGACTCCATAGTGGGTTTTGGCGGTCAAATCCAAAGTGCCCATCGTGCGCGACCAGGTATTGGCCACAAAAACCGGCGGCGGCGTGCCTATTCCGCCTGAGTATTGGTAGCGCCCCGGGGTGAGCGCTATCGGGCCGGATTTAACCCGGACCAGGTGATCCAGGGATTCGTTCAGCGGGTGACCGGGCCCCAGGTAAGAAAACTCATTGGGCGAAGTCGCCTGTCCGGTCGAGGTGGAGACTTTGACAAAAACCCGTTCTCCGGTTTCCAGTTGAGGTACTTCGACGGTGATTTGGTTTTCATCGGCGGCGACTATTTTTGCGCTCTCGGTTCCGAAAAACACCAGGTTGTTCTCGGCCTGGGACTCGAAACCGGAGCCGTCGATGTTTACCAAATCGTCCATGAAGCCGGTCGAATCTTCCTGGCCCGAGCCGGGATCGGTAAAACCGGTAATTGTAGGTAAAGCCGGCGGGGGAGAGAAATCGCGCGAACAACCATAAGCTGTGAAGATCAGCAGCACGGTCAGGAAAATTGATTTCTTCATTTGGTATTCTCCGATCAACCAAAAGACGAAAGCTGTGCACTGGCCTGGTCAACATTCAAACGTAATTCTTTAGCCAATTCTACTACAGCCCGGGCGGTATCCACAGCCGGCCCGCCGATTTTTTCAGGATCCAAGAGATCGTCCAGGAGCGGGTTCAGGGCCCGGCTGATTTTTTCCTGCAATCCGGTCTGGTCGACATTCAGGCCAATCGAGCGGCTGCTTTGCAACAGGCGGATGAAGATACCGATCGGTTCTGCGCGCACATCGGCGATTATTGAATCCAGCAACTCGTCCAAACGTTTCGAAACCAGGCTGCCGGCCGGCAGTTTGTCGAGGGTGACATCGAGGGCTTCCATCCATTTGGCCAGCTCAACCGCCCGATCGAGAGTGTCGTCGTCAAGCGAACGCTCGACCAGCTCGTTGAAACGCTGTGAACCGGCCCAGCCGACCGGAAATTGCAGCTGGCGCGGAAGCGTAATACCCAGCGGTTCGAGGGTGCGCAATAAACCTTCGTGACGCGTAAAAACCTGTTCGTAAGTTTCGGACAGCTCACTCAGCAAAGGCTCGAGTAAGGCCTCGACTACTTTTGTGCGCACGTCGACCAGTAGATCGGCTAAGGAAAACGTGAATTGATAGGCAGCCGCCCATTTGTCACAGGCGTTTTTGAAACCATCCTTTTCAATGCTTGCTAGTATTTCGTCCGGGTTCGGCGTTTTTTTCTCTGTAGCGTACTGGCCGACGAAAGCCTGCAGGCGCAGGCCGCTGCCGCTCAGCACGGCGACTTCGAAGGTGCCGCCCTCGCGGGTGCCTTCGGCCAGGACGGTCAAACGACTGCAAACCACGTCGAACCCGCTGCGACTGGCCGAGCTCTGACGGTGGGCGGTCAGCCGGAATTGATAGTGGCGCTCGCTGTCGCTTTGGGCAGACAGCAGATTCAGGATAGTAAACTGGGCGGCAGCTTTTTGGGGTGAAAGTTCACTCGGCCTGACCCGCATTTGAATCAAGTCGAGCGCGTTA
>JAFDKH010000027.1 GCA_019307065.1 Deltaproteobacteria bacterium | reverse complement strand
AGACCTTCTTTCAATCTCGCAATCTTGCGTTTTAAGTCGGCCTGCATCTTCTCGGTCCCCTTGTGTTTGGGGATCGTCGAGAGCATCTTTTCCAGGCCGGCGAGTTTCGCTTGGGGATCTTTGGCCTTGCGGAATTCTTCGTCGGCAGCCTTGAACTCTGGGGACAGGTTCGCTGGCATAGCATTAAAATTCAGTTGGTTGTTTTTTTGGCTTTAGCCGGGTTTCTCGGTTTGTCTTTATCGGGCCCGGACTTGTCTTTAGCTGTTGTTTTCTTGTCCGACTTTTTCTTTTTTTTCTTTTTCTTTTTGGCGTTTTTTTCTGCAGCTTTAGCGTCTTTTCGGTAGCCGAAAGTATCGGCCAACTCGGTGATTACTTTTACGTAGTTGTGGGCCGGGTTATATCGGTAAATCGCTTTGTAGTTGGGCTTGCCGCGTTTGATTGGCTCGCCGAGCTTCCATCCGTGTTTTTTAAGATAGTTGGCCGCTGAGGCCACAGCATCTTCCCAGTCGTCTAGGTCAATACGATTGTCCCCGTTAAAGTCTACAGCATAGGCTTTTATACTGGTCGGCATGAACTGGACCAGGCCTACTGCCCCGGCATAGGAGCCAGTTACCGCAAAGGGATCTTCTTTGAATACCGTTAAAAGGGCCTCAAGTTCTTTCTGTCCCCAGCGACTGCGGCGCTCATACCTGAAGACAACCGTTGCCAGGGCGTTGAAAGTCAGGTATTTGCCCTTGTGTGTTCCGAAACGTGTTTCGGTGGCAATCAAGCCGGTCAAGGCCTCGATGTCAACGCCGTGTTTTTGCTTTACTCGTTCGAGAAGCTCTTTTTTCTCCCGCATGAACTTCTTGCCGGCTTCGAGCACGTCTTTCTTTATGAAAATAGCCCGATATTTAGCATAGGGCATCTTTTCGGCCGGGCGACGAAACC
Organism: Deltaproteobacteria bacterium; assembly: GCA_019307065.1. Classification (GTDB taxonomy): domain Bacteria; phylum Myxococcota; class B64-G9; order B64-G9; family B64-G9; genus JAFDKH01. The sequence goes on along the minus strand of JAFDKH010000027.1, from coordinate 36,327 downwards.
GCTTCATGACCTCGGGAAGTAGCTCGGCCCTTTTGTCGCCAAACCAGGTGCGCAACTTGGTTTCGCTAAACCCGGCTCGAGCGAAATCGGTCAGTAGTCTAGTAAGCCGCATGCGCTCTTCGGGTGTTTTGAGGGTAAACAACCCTGCACCGTCACCGGGCGGCGCGGCTAGCAGGCCGTCTTTTTCGAAAAGCGGCGAGTTGAATCTGAAATCTTCACGACTCAGTTTTTTTATTAGATTTCGACCGCGTTCTTTTGGATCGCGCAGGGCGCCACCTGGCATTGGCTGGAGAGTCGAATGCATTTTTCCGCCAATAAATTCACCGCTGGCAAGGTCGAGATCGACTGATAGAACCAGTCCGATGCCGAGAGGCCCCGAAAGGTTGAAGCGGGCGTAGGTACAGAAGTTGCCCAGGCTGTAGATGATCAGTCTCTTTTGGTAAACTTCCATCCCACGCAGCACGTGAGGGCCATGCCCGAGTACCAAATCGGCACCTGCCTCAATGACTGCATGGGTGAAGTTTCTCAGATGCCCGCGAGGCTCCTTGCCGAGGTATTCCATCCGGTCGGGGACCCGGGTTGCTTTACTGCCTTCAGAACCACCGTGAAAACTGACAATTATCAGGTCGTGGGTTTTATCCTGCTCTTTTACGACTTTAACGGCTTGCTCGATGTCGAGCAGATTATACGAGTGATCTGCAGTAGTGAATGCGATCAAGGCAACTTTTTTGCCCTTGATCTCCAACTCGGCAATATCGCCAAGCGGCCCCGAATGGGCCAGGCCGGCCTTGTCGAGAGTCGCCAGAGTGCTTTGCCTTCCGGCCTCGCCAAAATCCATCCCGTGATTATTGGCAATGCTCATGACCGTGAAACCGGCCTCGACCAGGTTTTTAACATAGGCGGTCGGGGTGCGGAAGGCGTAGCAGCCTCGTCCGGAAGAGCACTTATCGGTCTTGCCTCCATCCGCCAACGGTCCTTCCAGGTTGCCGAACACGATATCGCCCTTGAGCAAATGCTTGATTGGGCTGAGTAAACCCGACCCGCCGTCGGGTGGAAGGTAATCCTCGGAAGGGAAGGCGGTTCCCATGTTGATGTCGCCGACCGCGGTTATGGTCAGCTTGCTTGACTGTGAGGGTCTGCTTTTTGGTTGTAGGGTTGAGACACTTTCGCCGACCGCCGCAGTTGTGAAAAAAACCAAGAGAACAAATAGCGACAGAGCCGATGTCCTATGGGTCATGTCATGCGCCTCCGCTGGCTGCTTTTTCCGACAGGTCGTTGCCGGATAGTTGTTCAATTTCAAATCGTTTAACCAGGCGTTGATAGCGTTCTTCATCCAGTGAAAGTTCCTGGCAAATAGCATGTTCGAGGTTGAGCTTGTCGTCAAGCTTTGACAGGAGTTCGTCTAATTCCTTACGGAGAGACGCATCGACTTCGTCTTCTATTCCAAGATCAATCAAATATTTGTCTTTTGTTAAAGCCAGATCCAGGCGTTCGGCAAAACTGGATTGCTCTAAAATCTCTTCACAGAACTCGATCCTGATTTTTTCCATTTCGTCTGCGAGGTTGAGTTCTTTGATTCTCGGTTGCAGTTTTTCGACGGTCATCTTCAGTTTCTGGGCAGTCTTGAAAAGTGAGCCCTTTTGTTTGGTCAGTTGCCGGCAAATGATATCGCCTTCCTTCTTGGCCAAGGCTTCTCCGAGCGTGTGGTAATGAACGATACGCAGGACATCATCATCTTCCAGGGGAACACCGGGCATATCCTTGTATTGGCTGTTTACCCGTTTGGTCAGGTCTTCGCGGGCGTATTTTATCTGATTGATCATAGTCGACAGAATTCGGCGGCCCTTTTCGTCGTACAGAATCGCGAAGATACCTCGAGTGCCGCCGCTTACGCGGTTCGGGCTGGCTGATTTGCGAACACTCGTGGCCGGCGGGGGCGGCAGGGGATCGGACGAGGATTGCTTTTGTTCAATCTTGCGCTCTTTATATCTTAGGCGCTGGTAGTGCATGGAACACAAGCCGCGACTGCGAGGTACACGTTTGCAGCCCGGCTCAGAACAAATGCTTTTGTTGCCGGACGAAGTCGGATCGACTCGATAAGTGACGGTTGGGCGAGAAACGGGACGTTTTCGCGAGCGACTCAACACAACGGTCCGAGTTACCGCAAATGCATTGGCAGGCTTGGCCGCAGCAGGTTTGGGCGCAGCAGGCTTGGATGTTGGTTTTGCCTGCAGCTGACTAACAGTTTCTTCCAGGTGTGAGACTCGTTCTTGAAGAGAATTAATCTGGTTCAGCAAATTTTGTATCAATTCCTGATTTTCTTTTTCTGCCATCAAAAAATCTCCTTTTTCGCCCCACAACTACCCCAACCCTTAACATTGCCCCATTGGAACAACGCGCCCTGCGCATCCCCCATTCCGTCTCTACACATGTAAAAAAGAATTCAATTAAAGCACGTTGCCGTCACCCTACCTGCAAATCCTGCTCCCCCATCACAATAGTGCTTTGGTGTCCACTTCTCAGACTTGTTTTCAATAACAGATCACTTGCCACCGGTCAAGCGAAACGAAATGACCAAAAGGAGCCAGCGCATCTTAAGTGGTAATATTTACTGGACTTAATCAGCTTTACTCGAAAGCTGCTTGATTGCGGCCAGGACCAAGCCGGTGGTTTTCTGGCCCAAAGACATCTCACGTTCATAGAAAAAGCGAGGATCTTGCCACTGTCGGTCAGAGATCATGTAAGCCAAATGATCCATACCGAGAGTCACAATCATTTTATAAGGTGCCGACAACTCAGCAGAAATCATACGGCCGACTTCGGGCGTAATTTCGCCGGGAATGGTTATCAGCTGTAATTCTCCGAGATCGAGCAAGGTTGCTTCTGTTGAGAGGTGGTTGTCTTTGATCGGCCGAGGTTCTAACAAATTCAATTTCATAGCCAGGGCCACCAGTCCTTCGGCATTGATCGGCAACTCAAAACGGTGGTTGTAGAGCCGGATGGCCGGGCGACTGATCTCTTGCATACCTCCGACGGCCTGCAAGATGACTTTTTCGGCCAGGGCCCCGCCCAGGTGATCTTTGAAGGCAATTCGCTCGGGTTCGGGATCGTCGGGATCGTTATTGGGTTCGAGCATGCCGCCGGCCGGTCCCGAGAAAAACAAAGTTACTCCGCCAAGAGCCAAATCTACTTCGCGGCACAGGGCTCCGGGGAAATCGGCACTCAAGTAACGGTTTTTATCCTGCAAGGCTTCGGCGTGGTTGGCGTAATTGACAATCGTACCGATCGTGAAGCCGTCCTCGGCGGCAGCACGTAAAATCACCATTTCACGTGGGACATCTTCAGGCTCGCGCATGTTTTTGGCCAGGCCCTCGGGTGCCAGGGTTCGTCCAAGAAAGAGTCGCGCTGGCCGGGCCGTGGCTACCGCTCTGAGGATTGCTCTGGCCACGCGTCGCTCCACCCAATCGAGATATTGCTTGTCGACACCCGAGCGGATCGGCAGCAGTCCGAGCAGGGCCGGCCCCCAAAGCCCCTCTGTGTCGGGCCCGGCATGATTGTGGGTTGAAGCGATGATGATCTGTTCGGAATGTTCAAGGCTTACCCGAGCCCGAATTCGCTCGATGCGTGGATTCATCAGTCCGATGAAATCAAGTGATACCAGCACAACAGCCTGGCGGCCGGAATCCAGATAAAGAACCCGGGCGTAGATGTCGTCGAGGACACCTTTGGAGTGTTTCCTGAAATGACCGTGGCCGGCGATTGGAATCCCGCGCTTGGTGGGAGTCAGTTTGATCCTGGCCGAGCCGGCGATGAATTCCGGTTCTTTCATCCGGCTGCGGCGGGCCCGGAAGGTGTCGAACCAGTACCCGGCGGTCGGTCGCGGGGGTTGCGGCAGTGGCGGAGTCGGGCTGAAGCACCCGTCAAGCAATAGTACCATAAGAAGTATTTTTATAATTGATGCAAATTTCATGGTTTACTCCGCAGCCTGACTGTCTATTCAGCTGGATTGATCGGCCAGGCAGATTTGTAGCTTTGGCGCATTTGATCGAAGATCTGTTTTGTCAGCGGCCATTCGAGATCGTCAAAGGCAAAGCCGATTGCCCCTAAGGCCGGCTGGACCTCGAGGCGCACGAACCGAGTTTGCTGATGAAATGCTCGGCATTGACGAGAAATGGTTTCAATCAACTTGGGATGTGAACCTTTTTGAAAGATCGAGCCACCGAACACGATAGTTACCTCGGATTGGTCGCTAAAGAGCTTTTCAAGAATCACTCTCACGCCCCGGGCGACATTGATGCCAGCCTCTTCAAGTAAAGCCAGGGCGACTTGATCTCCTTCATCGGCGGCTTCAAAAATTAACGGGGCCAGCGAACCCAAATCCAGGCCTGCTCGATTCGAATCGAAGAACTCGTATTCGATGATGTCCTCTAGCTGGGCGAGACCAAGTTTAGATTTGATCTTGTCAGCCAGGCCGGTGGCTAGTCCGCGGCCGTCTAAGCCCATTAGCGCGGCCACGATCGCCGCTTCGCCTAGCTGACCGGCCGACCCGAAATCACCCGACAGGCGGCCAATCCCGCCCACCTGGAGCTTGGCGCCGTCAGCGTTGCGGCCGATAGCATTCGAGCCGGTCCCGGCGATCAGGGCAATTCCAACCCCATCCGGGGTGCCGGCCCGCAGGGCGATGATTGTATCGTTTTCCAGGCGGTAAACCGGGCAAGCTGCCAGGTCGAGTGTGAAATTGCGAACCGTGTCGAAATCCACTGGACGATCCGCGCCGGAAATACCGTAGCAAACTGCTTGGAAACCGGAAAGATCTACGTCGGCTTTTCGGGCGGCAGCCTGGATCGCCAGTTGAATTTGGCCCCGGGCCCCGCTGACACCGCATGCCTGAAAGTTGGCACTACCGGCCTTGCCGATCCCGTGCACTTGACCGGTTTCGTCTGCTATCACGGCAATAGTTTTTGTCCCGCCCGCGTCGACGCCTAATACAAAGCCCATTCGGTTAGTGATCTCCCTTGTCAGGTCCTGGATCTCAGCCAGATTTCGACCGGGGTTTTGATGTCGGCCGGGGGCGTATACGGCAAACTGATTTTTTTGCCCTCGGCCGCGGAGGCATAGCAAGCCATCATAATCTCCAGTACGACCCTGCCGTCTATGCCGCTCTCGATCGGAGTGGAACCTGTGCGCATACAGTCGAAGAAATGGCTGTCTTCCTGGGGATAGCCGTTGTTCCAGTTCCACTCGTAATCAGGATATGTCCAACCCCTGGCGCCCGGGGCGTAATCGCCATAGCCCGACTGGGAGAAAACCTGCAGGCCCATCCCTTTAAGCAGATCGGCATGAATGACGCCCTCGCTGCCCAATACATGCGTTATCGAGTCCATACCGCCCAGCAGGGCCCAACTCGACTCGAGCAAGGCCGTCTGTCCGGTCTCGAATTCCAGTATTATGATTACGTCGTCTTCCAGATTGGTCTTCTCTTTATGTAAGACGGTATCCATCCAGGCAGTTACGGCAGTTACTCTTGGTTTGCCGAGAAACCAACGGGCAAACTCAATCGAATGACAGCCCATGTCCATCAAAATTCCGCCCCCGGCCGACTCGGCCTGCCAGAACCAGGGCGAGTAAGGGCCCTCGTGTTTCTCGGTCTGGCTGACCCGGTAGACATCGCCGATCGCGCCTTGCTCGGCGATCTCTTTGGTGCGTACGAATTTAGGTGCGAAACAAAGCTCTTCGGCATAGCAGACCAGGACGCCATTTTTCTTGGCGGCCTCTAAGATGGCATCGGCTTGATCGAGAGTCAGGCAAAGCGGCTTCTCCAGGATAATATGTTTGCCGGCCTGGGCGGCTGCGATGGCGATCTCGGCATGGTGGCAATTTGGTACTCCAATGATAACTGCGTCAATATCGGCTTCTTTGAATAAAGACTGATGATCAAGATAGCTGCGGTCGATCTTGCGCTCCTTGATAAAGGCCCGGCCGCGGTCGTGATCTGTGTCGCAATGAGCGTTTACCGTAGCATTAGCGATTTGAGCGATAGCATCGCAATGCACTCCGGCAATGAAGCCAGAACCAACGATTCCGACCTTGATCTCTTTCATGAGAGTCTCCTTGATTCAATCGTCAGATAGTTCGCCGGCATGTTTTTGAATCTTGCCGATAGCTTCGGCGATGATCTCCATTTCTTTCTTGCCGGCCATGAACAATGGATGATGCAACCAGACGGCCTCGTGATAAGCGGCCTTGTCGCAGACCGGGCAATCAATTTTACTGCCGTCGATTCGATCGCCGTAGCGCTCTCGAATGGCTGGAAAGCGATCGGCACTAATCGGAAACAACGGGCTTTTATAGATTGGAATGTAAAAATCGCCGTCAGCCGGTATGCCTTCGGCATTCAGGGCCTCCACGAATCGATCGCGGCTGGCTCCGCCAAAAGCCGCCGGGTCGTAGCGGAAAATATACTGGTAGACTGATTGGTGAGTAATGCGGCTGTCTTTGGCCATCGGACGAATGCCGTCGATATCTGTAAGCAAGCTGCTTAGGTGGGTCGCGTTTTCTTCACGGAGCTTTCGCTCTGATTCCATGGCTTGAAGACGAACAAGCAAAAGGGCGGCCTGGAACTCGGTTATGCGATGATTGCCCGAAAAAACCAGGCCTTCGAAACTATCGTAGCCGGGTTCTTTACGGCCGCAGTTGACGTGTGCCTGGCAACGTTCTTCGAGTTCCTTCGAACTGGTCAGTATAATGCCGCCTTCACCAGCGGTCATCAGCTTGGAACTCTGAAAAGAAAATGAGCCCAGATGGCCATGCGAACCGATGCCCTTGTTGTTCCATTTGGCTCCGTGCATGTGGGCGCAATCTTCGATTAGAGTTAGACCGTGTTTCTCGGCGATAGCCATTAAGGCGTCCAGATCGGCGACTATGCTGCCCAAATGAACAGGGATTATGGCCCGGGTTCGATCGGTGATGGCGGCTTCGACCGCGGCCGGATCGAGGCAGTAGGTGTCAGGCTGAACATCGGCGAAAACCGGGACAGCATTAATGGTAACCGGGGCCCCGGCAGTGGCGATCCAGGAATAGGGAGTGACGATGACTTCGTCGCCGGCTTTGACTCCGGCCGCTCGCAAGGCGATCTCGAGGGTTACCGTACCGTTGGCTGCGCAAATGCCGTATTTGGAATCGTGCGCCGCGGCGAAAGCTTCTCCAAATTCCCGCGCTTTCTGATTGGGCGCCGGATAGCCGCCCCAATTGCGCGATTCGAGGACCTCGATTAAGGCCGCTTTGTCTTGTTCGGTATATACCGGCCAGGCTGGCCAGAAGTCGGAAAAAGTTTGTTTGCCGCCATTGATAGCTAGTTCAGCCATGGGTCACCTCCTAGACTTTCTGATCTATCCCGCCCCACTGACGTCAGTCAAGAGTCTGTTAGAAAGAGGCTATAGCGTATCAACTTACTCGTCCATCGAGTAGTAATCATCCTTGCTGAGTGAGAGCTTTTCAACACTGGTCTTGATCGAGCCGCCACAGTTGGGACACGAGCTCAGTTCTTCGTCGAGCGGCAGTTCCGTGTTACAGAACTCACAGCGCCGAACCGTCAGGCGCGGCTGCAGGTTCTCAAAGATATAGTAGATCTCGGTTTTTCTTTTATGCAGCTGACAGAGATTCTGCGAGCACATATTGGCCAGGACCTCATTAGCTCCCGAGTAGCGCTCACCTAAAAGGGCCTTGATGTCGGCCTGGGATACTTCGCCGTTGTGACTGCCGGCCAGCTTCAAGATCTCGGCCCGGATGTATTCCGGCCTGAGCCGGTCGGCCTGCTTGAAGATGCGAATGCCCAGACCGGTCAAGATGGCTCCCAGGCACAAAGACACTCCGGCGATGACGTAGCGGTAGGTCTGGCCGGCGGCGCCCAAAATGAACAACAGGCCAAAGAGAATCAGGCAGATCCCGAAAATGACCAAAAAGATGGAGCCGATTCTTTTCATCGGGTCACCATTGTTTGTCGGCCTGGATGGTCAGCTCCTGACCCATGGTTTCGAAATAAGTCTTTATCTTTTCCTCGGTATAAGTGTCTGCGATCAGTTCCTTGATCTGCTGGGCAAACTCTATTGGGTGCAGCGAATGATCCTGTTTTACTGATTTTTCCAGCTTGGCGAAGTTCTGACCGTAGCTGACGCTTTTGGGAGGTACATTGATCTGTAGTTTGGCCAGCGGGTATTTATTTTCGGAAGTGATCATGTCGTCGACGCCCTTCATGAAGGCGTCAAAACCAGACATTAATCCGCGCATCAAGCCGATGATTTCCTGGCAGGCCTGCATGCCTTCGGAAAATCTGCGGTGATGCAAGTTGAGTTCGGCGATTTCTGCGAGTGAGCCATCAAGATCCGGCCGATCTTGGTTGAGGCGTTTGGCACAGATATGACAGAAGTGATAGCCGATTGGATTGGGGTGTTTACAGCGCGGGCAGGCCGGATCGGATGGTTGCGGTTTGGGCATATCCGCTAAGCGATTAAAAACGACTTTTTCGATAGCTGAGCGCTGCAGGATATGGGCTCGGGCGGCTTCGAGATGGTCGATCTTGGTGTGAAAAGAGTTGGCCTCGGTATTCAAGTCGATCCATTCCTGCTGAAGTTTCTTTTCGTTTTTTGCGTAATCCTCGTCATACTTTTCCCAACGGCCGCGAAGTACTTCTATGCGGGCGGCGGTGTCGGTTTGCTCCTTGGCCAGCCGGCGGCGTTCTTTCTGGATCTTGCGCATCTTGAACAAGTTGGTGAAAAAACCGAACCCGCGGCCCATCTGGCGAATTCGCTGGTTGAATTCTTTAATCTGGTTGAGCAGCTTTTCACTACGGTCCTTCAATCCTTCTTCTTCTTTGTCCAGCCGGACATTTTTTTTGCGGATTAGCTTCTCTTTTTTAAGTGAATCGAGGCGCCTTTTTTCAGCCCGCGCGACGGCCTTTTTGTGCTGGGCGCGTAGTTTCTTGAGCTTTTCATCGAATTCCTGCTCAACCTCTGCCCGGCTGGCATCCAGGGCTTTTATCAGTTCGGTCGGTAGCTTGTCCCGATTGTCTAGGATATGATCGCGCAGCTGTTCGTATTCGTGCTCACGCACTTTGCTGACCTCGGCAAAGAAAGACTCATATTTCTCCTGTAGCTGGCTAAGGTGTTTGTCGGCTGCAGAAACCATGCCGCGGCAATCAACCAGGTAGTCTTTGAAATTGGCTAATCGGCCCATCTCTATTTCTCCACAGAGCCCGGTGCCCGAACGCCGAAGCTCTTACTATGTTTGCGTCTATTCTCCCATTTCTGGCGAGAACGAAAGTCGGCCGAGTTTTGCATGGGAATTTCTTCGAAACTGCCGGCCGCGTCCCAATAGAGTGGACAACCGCCCCCGCAGACATCGCCGTCGGGGCAATCACAACAGACCGGCGGGAGAAATTTCTTCTTGCGCCAATAGGCCGCCTGACGACTGGAGAAGATCTTCGAAAACGGTTTGTCGAGCAGTGAACCGATCCCGTTCTGGAAGGAAGAGCAGGGCAGAACCTGACCGGCCGGGTCAATCGATAAAATGCCATCGACGCAAGCACATGACTTGGCCCCCAGGCCATGCAGGACCGGGTTGAAGATGCAGTAGGGAATCGGCGAATACCAGACCAGCCTTATTCCTTCGCTGGCGGCCCGAGCAATCAAATCGGGCAACCGATCGGCCACCTGCCTGTAAGTGACCCCAACGTTGTTGTCGTCCAGCGCCTGACCGGTGCGGATGACCATGTTCATCGAGAGAGTCTTGAGTTTGAGTCGATTGACCGCAAAGCTAATCAGTTCTTCGGCAGTCCCCAGGTTCTGGGCGCACAAGGTCGTATTGGTGTGAACATGGATGCCCAGGCGCTGCAGGTTGGAAATTCCGGCTATCGTTTTTGCATAAGCACCGGCTTTACCGACAATCTTGTCGTGGACTGCCGGATCGGCTGCCTCGAGGGACACCTGGGCCGAGTCGAGACCGGCGGCCACCAGGCTCTGGGCGTATTCGAAGTCAGCCAGTCGAATAGCGTTGCTGATCAGATTGATTCTCAAACCGAGATTGTGCCCGTAGCGGATCAGCTCGGCCAGGTCCGGCCGCAAGGTTGATTCGCCGCCGGTGAAACTCAGTGAAGGTACGTGGGCCTCATGAAAAATTTTGTCCATTACGCGCTTGACTTCGGGCGTGGTCATTAGCTTGTGTTCGCCCTCGCGATGCGGACTGGAAGCATAACAGAACAGGCAGCGGTTCTGGCAGCCGTAGGTCAGGGCGATCTCGGCCAGGGTCGGGAAGGCCACCATCTGACGATCGAAGTGGCCAAAAGTTAGTCCGCGGCGCGGTGAGTAATCCTCGTTCAAGATTGCGCCGACTGCCTGAATCAGGTTTTCGGTGTCGTTCAGTAAGAGTTCGGGTGCGACGCCCAGGCGGGGGGCCAGTTCATCGAGGATCCGACCGGCCGGGCGGCTGTCTCGATTATATAGAGCAGTCAAGATCTCGGTGGCCGTTTGATTGATACCCATGGTTTTGTCGGGCCGGATCATTAATAGATTATCAGCCTGGCGAACAAACAGGGCCGCCCTGGTTCGCTTGACGAAGTCGTCGATGCGCTTGAGTGTGTCCGGGTTGGCCATCTTAGAAACCTCCCGCGCAGGACGACACGCAAGCCGAATGGCAGGCCGAATGACAAGCGCAGGCCGAATGACAGGCCGAGTGACAAGCCGAGTGGCAGGCCGAGTGACAGGCTGAGTGGCAAGCCGAGTGGCAGGCTGAATGACAGGCGTCGTAACCGGCGGCGATCGAGGCAGCAACGGGAGACAGCTCGACTTTTCCCAAGTCTCCAGCCAACCCGCCTTTGGCTTCGATTGACTTGTTGTCGAAGTTGAAAAGGTTTTCCAGATTGTCAACGGTTGCCTGGGCGCCGCTTTCGATACTCTCAACCAGCCCCTCGGCGAAATCCTGAATCTGAGAGGTGCCACCCGAGATTGTCTTGAACTCCCGTGCGGCACCCAGAGTCGTCAGCGGAGAGTCCAGCTTGGCAGTTATTTTGAGCGGCTCAAAATTATCTGACAAATTCGAAAAGAAACTGTCACTCAAATACAGGTCCTGGTAATGAGAGTCGAAATAATCAGACCGGCGGGGTGCTTGCATGCGCGCAATAGTGTTCCAGGCCGTAACTGTCCGTAAAGAGTGAGCCTGGATGGTGGCCTGGCGATCGGCTCGCCACATCTTGGCCTGGACTACGGTGTTCAAGGCTTTCAAGACTGCCTGGACCCCCTTGCGCGGCAAGGTGCCCTGGTCAGTCAGGTTGGCCACAAGCGTTTTCTCGACTGGGGTTGCCGCCAGGGACTCGTCGAGGATTTTTAGTTGAAGCGGGTTGCGGTTCAGTAACGCAATCGCTTTTTTCTTAGCCAGGCCAAGGACTACCAGATTAATGGCCTTGATTGGCCGGTCCATAACGATCGCGGCTTCTTCGGCTTGCAACTCGGGTACGTAGCCAGCCTTTTGAAAGGTGGCTACCGTAATCTCGGGTGCTACGTATTCGGGGGTTTTCTTTTTCAGCCAGGTATCTAGGACCGGATGCAGCCTCAGCAGCCAGACCAGGACGGCAAGAATTCCGCTGAGTATCAGCCAGATGAATCTGAAAGGTACCAGTAAAGCGGTCCAGCCGAACAGAGTTCCCCGGGTAGGGTGCAGCCACTTGAACTCGCCGGCCGGAAGGAGGATGTCTTTGAGTAGTTGGGTGTCGGCGATCTTGTCGATGATCCACAAAATCCAGCCGATTAATATCAACCAGCCAATCAAGAGCAGGCCGTTGAGCAAGAAAGCATAAAAAAACCATTCAATCGCCCAAGTACCGTAATATTCGGATCTTCTCTTCTCACGCCCGGTCAGATCGCCGGTGAAGAAATGACTGACGATCAAGCGTAGTTCGGTCATAACAGGCAAGCTAAGCCGATGCGGGCTGGCCGGAACGAATATTTTGAATTGGAGCGGGTCAGCCAGGTTGTCTCGTCTGGAATAATGAACCATACACTCTGGCGAACGGTCATAATCGAATTGGGGATAGTCGAGATAGTGGTCGAACCAGGTGTTGCTCCAAGAGTCAACCTTGCGGGTCGATACCTGTGTGTTTTTACGCGGCGGATCGATGAACGCCAGGGGCAGGCTGACATCGTCTTTTAAAATGACACCCGCCTGAGCGCCGACGGCCGGCTGTCCGGAGTAGAAGGTCAATTCGGATTTGCGTAACATATCTCGAGCCGCAATCCGGGCCGGAATGCTCCCAAATTCCAAACGCGTAACCGCCAGGCCGTCGACCACTTCGACCGGGGCATTGTATTGAAGGTAAAACTGAACTTCATAGGTCAGGTCGATTAACTGGTCTGTCTTGCTCGAGCGATCGAATACAAGCATTTCATCGCGATGAGTACAGCCGACTTCCTCTCCGCCTAAAATGACTTTGCACGATATTTCGCCCGGACGAAGGTTTGAAGGCAGGGGCAATACGGGAAGAAAATTACGCTGGCCGCCTTCTTCGAATCCGAGACGGGCCCGGACCGTAATCCGGCCCGGCGCACTGTGAAGTTCATACTGCTCGCTAACGAAGATTGCCGCGCCTTTGGCGATGAAACGTTCTTGCACATCTCCGCTTTCGGTCTCAATATTTTTAACCGGCGCCAATTCAGGCATTGCCTTTTGGGGAAAGTAGAGTTTGACCAGATGGTAGTCTTCGCGGGCCAGGTTGTCTTTTTCGGCATAAACGGTTAAGCGGCGGCCCTTGCGATAGTCGCTGTAGACATAAGCCCACTTGTCATGCTGGGGCATGTTCTTGGTGTCGGTTATAACACCCAGGCCGCTAACCATTGCCGGAGTGATATCTTCATGGCGCGTAACTGTCTTTGGCAGCTGCAAGGGTAAAACAAACTTAATCACCGACTTCTTGATTGGCAGGACCCAGCGGACAGGGTTGAACCAGGCGGCAACCAATTTCCGATCGTCACGTAAAGTCGGATCGGCGTAACGATGGTTGGAGCGGTAATGCAGTTCGAGAGTGTATTGATTGCCTGATTCGGTCCGGGTGCTGCTGAAGTCTACTTTGTAGTAGCCGCCCCCGACAGGTTTGATGGTTACTTTTTCGGTTTTACCCTGGTACTTGAGAAACCCCCGAGTGAAGTGTGTCGGCTCATAGAATGGGCCGATCTTGCGGATGCTTTGGCGACTTTCGTTTTCAAGAAAGGTCAGCGAATAGATGACATCCATACCGCCGTTGTCTTGTAGAAAAGCCTGAACGTCTGACAACAGTAATTCGACCGGGTCGGCGACTGTAGTTGCCGGGACCAAAATAGTCAGAGCCAATAAAAATGCTCTTGTCCGTCTCATCTAGAACCTCCCGAGACTAAGCCGCCAGGCGACAAAAAATGACAAGCCGGCAATCAAAGCAGGAGCAACCAGTGAACGTCTGGTTATTTTGGGAGCAGGCCGTGTTCGTCAAATGCGGCCCTGAGCGCGGCCCCCGCCGGAGTGTCGTAGCCTTGAATCTGTTTGTACCACTCGTGAAGTGTTCGATAGAGCTCTTTCGACTCTTGGCTGGTCCGCTTCTGGCGACGAATCACAGGCAATAGCTTGAGTAACGCATATTCGAATTCGCCGATTGCATCGAGAACTCTGAGATCTTCAAAGTAATCGTCGGGCGCCCAGGTCTCGGTGGCCAGGATCGAGAAATACGTCTGGATCAACTTGAAAAACAAATCGTTGGCTGCCAATTTCACTTTGACTTTGGCCAGTTCTCGTTCAGCTCGGGCGCAGGCAGCGTCGATGAAGTCTTCTTCGCCTTCTTCCATATAGGTGGGTATGTATTTCCAGGGCATGGCTGCAGCATAGATGTTCATTGACTGACGCAGAAAAACAGGAAGAAAGCTTTCCCAATCGATCCCGTAGATCCCCTTTTTGACATCGACGATACCGACCTTGAGCAAGCGTTCGAGTAGTTTGACGACCTCGGGTTTTTTCAATTTACTGTTTTTCACCAAGCCGTCCACTCGGGAACGCTTTCTGAACAAAAAGAAGAGAATTTGGGACGCTTTTCGATTTCCAAGCAGCGATTCTGCAGACATGGCAACTCCTTAGTTTTAAAAACGGTAGCCCATGAATCCGCCCAGGCCGATTGCCCTGGTTGGAATTCCACCTGCCAGTTCGTACTGACCAGATATCTCCAATCCGAAATGAAATAGCAAGGTTCTTGGTGCAACAGCAAAACCAGCCGCCGCAATAATGACCAAGACAGCCTGCATCTCGCCGCCGCGCAGGTGGCTATCCAGCCCGCAGCCCGTCTTCAAATAAGCCCATACTTCCGGTTCGCCAAACCGAAACCAGATGGCCGGCGTAGCCCGTAAAGTCAGATCTGTTTGTCGATCTTCCTCGCCACCGGGCAGGGGAATCCCCAAAGCAGTTTCCAGCCCGATGGCCACTTCGGGAATTGGGGCCCAGGCCGCGGTCAGGGTCAAGTCGAGTGAGGCGCATATTCCGAAGCCGTAGTCCGCAATGTTGGCGTGTGTTCCGGCGGACAGGTCAAGATCCGCAGCCGGAGCCTTGGCTGACCAGAGCAAGACTGCCAACGTCAGATATGCCGTTTGTCTGAACAGGATGTTATTAGGCAAGCTCATCAACCCCCTGCCGTCCCCCGGTTGTTCTTTTTGAACCTCGTCAAAAGCAGCAACAGCAACGCGAAGGCAGCATAGCCTGTGCCAATTCGCCAGGGTAGGTCATTGTTCATCAGCCAGGGCAAGTATAGTTTTCCGTCAGGAACAATGGAATGAATCATTCCGACCAGGCTTAAGACGGCACAAATGCCAAGGAAGATGGCTGATTTTAAGAAATTGCGGTCAATCAGGTGAGCACTGAAGGCGCCCCAAAGCATAGCGGTTAAAATGAAGCCATTGCCCAGGGCGGCGACCACCGGGTACTGCAGGGCCTGATGATCAGGAAGGACGCTTGGGTCAGAACCGATCAAGGTCTTCCATTGAATCAATACCAGATAGGCTATGACCGGCAAGAAGGACAGGGCCACCGCCGGATAATGATTCGTGGGACAAACTTCGAAAGTTTGCGAGACAATCTCGATCCCGATGAAGATCAATATTGGAACGACTGCAGCTTCGGGCAGGACTGAAACCAGGGATGAGATAAACCCGAAAGCGCCTCCGATTCCAATGAACAGCCCGCAAGCCAAAGTATAGCCGGCCCGGCCGCCCATGGCTTTGTAAGCCGGGTGGCCGATATAGGGAGTCGACTGGGCTACCCCGCCGGTTACACCGGCAACCAGAGTCGCAATGGCTTCGGTTAACAGAATGTCCCGGGTGTTGTAGTTGTCACCGGCCATGCGCGCACTTTCGGTTACGTTTATTCCGCCGATAATCGTCAGCAAGCCGAACGGAATAGCGACCGGCAAGAAATCGATTGCTCGACTGAGACCGTCTACGAAGCCCAGGGTTGGCAACGGGGGCGTAAAGCTGAAACTCAGTTCGGGCAGATGATAGGCCTGACTAAGCAAGCCGAGTTCGCCCAGTAAATAGTATAGAATTGTCCCGCCGATGACAGCTGCTGCAGCACCCGGTATTTTAAAGGGAAGCTTCAGTTTGGCCACTAGAGTGTAGAGCACCAACCCGAATGCCACCATCCCAACTAGAGGCATTTCGAATAACTTCATTAATGGCAGAACACCAAGCAAGGCCACGCCGATCCCGGCCAACGAACCGAGCAACCCGGCCTGCGGAACCATTTTCCTGATCCAGTCTCCGGCAAAAGAAAAGACGAGTTTTATAATACCCATGAAGATCATCGTCGCCATGCCGACTTGCCAGGCAACCATGGGATCTTTGGTGGCTATATAAACCGGGCCCAGGACCGCAAAGGCGATTCCAATTGTCGAAGGTGTATCCAGCCCGAGCGGCATGGCGGTGATATCGGTCCGGCCGGTTCGCTTGGCTAACCGGAATGCCAGCCAGGTGTAAATCAGATCTCCGACGAGTACTCCCAGCGCGGTGCCGGGGATCATGTGAGTAAAGATGAATTCTACAGGAAAACCGAACACGCCCGACAGAATTCCCGTCAAGACTACCAGATTGGTGACATTGTCGAGCATCAACCCGAAAAAAGCGTTTAGATCGCCTGCGGTGAACCAGGGGTACTTGTTGGGAGTGGACATATGGGTATTTCCCTTAGACGCGGATCAGAAGAAAAACCCCGCCCTGTTCGGACGTCAGACTTTCGGCCCGGCATGCAGGCAGCAGACAGGTTTCGCCCACAGTCAGGCTGAGCGGTTCAGTACCCGTATTTGTCACGACGCCCGAGCCCTCGATACAGCAAAGAATTCGGGCCCGGGCAGCGTCCAGGGGAACCTGCGCCGCGGCGGCCAGACCGATCCTCTCAAAGGTGAAAGCCTTGCAAGCAATACCCTGGCGGCCTGAAGGCGGAGGCGCGTGGGGTGGTTTGCCGTTGATATCGAAATTAATCGAATCGAGCGCCTGGGCAACATGTAGTTGCCGGGGTTTTCCATCCAGGCCCACTCGATTCCAATCGAAAACGCGGTAGGTCGTATCCGAGGCTTGCTGAATCTCGGCCAGAACGATTCCGGCCCCGATCGCGTGTAGCGTTCCGGAAGGCAGGTAAATGAAATCACCCGGCTTGACGGTGATTTCTCTGAGAAGTTCACCGACTGTTCCAGCTTCAAGGGCTTTGACGAAATCGGTCCGGCTGACGCCGTCATTGAGACCCAAGTACAACTTGGCTCCCGGGTCGGTCTGTAAGATGTACCAGGCTTCGGTTTTTGGTCGGGCGCCGGCGCCCAGGCGCCGGCAGGCTTCTTCGTCGGGATGGACTTGGACCGACAAGGTTTGTTGGGCGTCGAGAAGTTTGAATAATACCGGGAAACGCCCCATCAATAAGGGGACCTCGCCGAGTAAGGCTTCCCGATGCGTCTCGACCAGGGATGCCAGGGAGTTAGACGCCAGTGGTCCGACACTGACTACACTCTGGTCATCCGGTAGATCAACTATTTCCCAAGATTCACCACAGGGCACGCTATCGGGCAGCACCTTACGAAACAGGCTGTCGAGTTTGCGACCTCCCCAGGTTACGGATTTAATAATCGGGATAAATTTCAGCGGCGGAAGATCAGTATTCATAGTGGGATCTTAAGTAACACCCCAGCTGTCCGGGGTCAATCAACAGACTGCGATCCTTTGGCGTCTTTGTCCTTGGCCACTTCGGGGTAGTATTTTTCCAGGCATTCTTCACACAGGGCATGCGTGAAAACGGCTTCGGAATGTTGCTGTATATATTCTTCGAGCCGGTGCCAGTCCTGGCCTTCATCGCGAATTTTGTGACAGTGCATACAGATCGGCATGATGCCCTGTAATTGTTTGACATGCTCGAGGGCCTCTTCGAGTTCGGATACCTTCCGGCTCAGCTCGTCTTTGAGACTCAGGATGCGCAGACCGGCTTTGATGCGAGACTGCAGTTCGGAGTGATCAAAAGGTTTGGTAACATAATCATCCGCCCCGGATTCCAGCCCGGCAATTATATCCTCTTTGTCCTCTCTGGCCGTCAACAAGATGATGTAAATATAGTCATCAGTGATCTTGTCGCGAATACGCTGACATAATTCAAGGCCGTCGATTTTGGGCATCATCCAGTCAAGGATGGCCAGGCGCGGGCGCTGATCGGAGATCAGCTGTTGCCAGGCATCGGCCCCATCTGTTGCCGAAACCACTTCGTGGCCCCAGCGATTAAGTAATACCTCGAGCAAGCGTCTTGAAATTGGATCGTCTTCAGCGATCAGAATCCGCATGCAATCCTTTCCAGCGCAAGCCCGCGCTGATAATAATCTAAAGGCCTTTCATCTACTTGGCGAGAAAAATTTTTATCTTAGCCAGGCTACGCTCGGCTTCGGTCTGGAGCTTGGCAAATGCTTCTGCGGAAGCCGCCTGGTCTTCTTGTTTAGCCTGGGCTTCGAGGTTTGCTACGGCAACTCGAACTGCACGCGCCTCTACGTTGGCGGCAGCGCCCTTGAGGTTGTGTGAGAGCATCCAAACTGCGGTCAGATCTTGGGCTGTTATAGCCTCTTGGAGCTGATTGATTTGATGCGGGCACTGTTCTACGAACATGCCCAGCAACTCCCTGGCCAGGCCTATGTCTTCGTCAAGGCGCGCAAGCAAGGAGATTTCATCCAGCGCTTGAATTTCTGCTGCTTGCCCAATCTGGGTCATGTTGGCCGAAGCCAAGACGGTCTGTTCGATGACTTGATGCAATTCCTCGGAATAGAACGGTTTTGACAGGTAGCCATCCATTCCGGCTTCCAGGCAGCGTTCGCGATCGCCCTTGATGGCATGCGCAGTCAGGGCGATGATTGGTATTCGCCGCCGGCCGTCCTTTTCGAGTTCACGGATTTTGCGGGTGGCTTGAATGCCGTCCATTTCAGGCATTTCCATGTCCATTAAAACAAAATCATATGGCTCGGTCTGAATTGCCCGGACTGCCTGCTCGCCGGTGGCAGCCGTATCAACCTGGTGGCCGATTTTCTCGAGCATCTTGGTAGTCATCAGCAGATTGATTTCATTATCTTCGGCTACGAGCACCTTGTAACTTCGCGAATGCGAATTTTGATTCAACTCGTGTGCCTGCCCGGTCGCCGCCGAATATGGCAGACTTTCGTCGCTGCTAGCCGACCAAAGTCCGAACTCGGCAGTAAATCCAAAGACACTCCCGGCCTGTTCGTTGCTGGTGACCCACATTCGCCCGCCCATCTGCCGGACCAGTCGCTGTGAAATAGACAAGCCCAGACCTGTCCCGCCGAATTTCCTGGTGTCTGATCCATCGACCTGGGTGAATGCTTCGAAAATCCGCTCGTGCTGATCGGCAGGAATTCCAATGCCGGTATCGTGTACGCTGAATTGAAGAACGACCTTGTCGGTCTTCAGGGTTTTCAACTCTGCCTTAACTTCGATGTTGCCCTGCTCAGTGAACTTGAGGGCATTGCCCAGCAGGTTGAGTAACACCTGGCGCAAGCGCTCCGGATCGCCGACCAACTTGTCGGGCACTTCGTCTTCGAGGCAGTATTTGAGTTCGAGTCCTTTCTGCTTGGCGCGCGGTTCTATGGTTTGAAAAAACTCTTTTAGAAATTCGCGGATTCCAAAATCAACCTGGTAAAAGTCGAGTTTACCGGCCTCTATTTTTGAGAAATCCAGAATGTCATTAATAACCGAGAGCAGGGAGTCGGCGGAAATCTTGATTGCATCGAGATACTCGCGTTGCTCATCATCAAAACAGTTGGAAAGTGCCAGATCGGTCATGCCGATAACTCCATTGAGAGGAGTTCGGATTTCATGGCTGACTGTCGCCAGAAACTTGTTTTTGGCCAGGTTGGCCGCTTCGGCCTGTTGGCGGGCCTTTACGAGTCTGGTTACGTCGATCAGGTTCAGTAAGACGCCGTCGTATTTATTGTCATGATATATCGGCTGCAGGCGCAGAAAGACCTCAGTCTCTCCGATTGGTTGCTGCAGATGTAACGGCTCACAATAATGAGTATCTTTGAAACGCTGGATGTAGTCATCGAGATCCTCAATTAACGAAGCTAATTGAAAATCTCTCAAGTTTGTGCCCAAAACATTGTTACGCTCGATTTTCAACATCCGACAAAAGTACTCGTTGATTTCAATGATGAAGTCGTCTTTATTTGCAAAGATGACGCCTTCTTCCATCCCGGAAATCATCGCCGATAATTTTGCATTTTCGCGCAGGGCCAGTTCTTCGGCCGTCTTGTAGAAGGTAACGTCGCGAAAACTCCAAACCCGGCCGGTAATCTTGTTTTTGACCATCAGCGGCCGGGAGTAACGCTCGAAGAGCCGACCGTCCTTGAAATGAATAGTATCGAAAGCAGCCTCGCGCGTTTGGTATAAAACCTTGACGCGCGCTTCGAAGTCTTGTGGGTCAACGAGCTGATCCAGAACGAAAGGGATTAGTTCTCGATCATCTCGAGTTTCGATGACACTTTCCGGGATGTGCCACATCTCGCCAAAGCGCTCATTGGCGTAGATTACTTTTCCCTGCTCGTCGATCACCAGAATGCCGTCGGCGGTTGATTCAAGGATTGCGCGCAAGGTACCTTCGGTTTGGCGAAACCGGGCCTCGAGACGCTCATGCTCTTTGAGTTTCCGCCTGAGATCTTTGAGCTCATCGAGTGCAGGCTTGGTTGTGGCGGGTTTATTTGGCATCAACCCTCACTATCGGCATTTTTGTGAAATATTTGAGGAGTCAGAGCCGGTTCATCTAGTAAATGCCAGAATTGTTTGGCTAAATCAAGGCTGATCAAATAGTTGCAGCTGCCGGCTTCCGTGCTTCCCGCAAAACAACAGATAGGCTGCCGCCCGTCGGCTGACTGCCCCGAATTTCGACAGATCGCTAAGGAAGTGAATTTTCCCCTGACTGCGCGCTTTCACAATTCGCTTGACCGACAAGGGGCCTAAACCTGGAACCCTCAGTAGTTGTTCGGGTTCAGCTTTGTTTATTTCGAGTGGAAAAAGGTCGCGATTGATTCTGGCCCAGGCTGTTTTTGGGTCTACTTTAAGAGACAGGTTTCCACTAGTCTCAAATGGTATTTCGTCACTTGAAAAACCATACTTTCTCAGAAGAAAGTCAACCTGGTAGAGGCGATGTTCGCGCATGAAATTTGTTGGCGGAAGGTTTTCGAGCGGAGTTTGGGAAATTGGCTGAAAACCAGAGTAATATGCGCGACTTAGATTGTATTCCGAATATAGCCTGGCAGAGGCGGCGACGATTTCGGTATCGGATTCGCCCGCGGCGCCGACTACAAATTGGGTTGTATGTCCCTTGGCCCGGGTCTTGCGATCTTTTACCAGCTTTGCTATCCACCACATACGGGTTAAAATGTCGCTTGCGAAATTCTTGTTTGAACTAATCACCTTGAGTCTTTTGGCCCCAGGTACCTCGAGATTGATCGATATTCGCTGGGCCAATTGAGCGGCCCGCTCGACCTGGGAATATTCCACACCCGGGAGAATTTTCAGGTGTATGAAACCCCGGTATTGATAACGTTTTCTAATAATCTCAATTGTGGCGATCGCTCGATCCATGGTTGAGATTGTGTTGCCACCAAGACCCGAACTCAAAAAGAGAGCTTCGACCTTATTAGCCCTGACTAATTGATCAAAAAGCTTAGCAAGTTCTTCTGGTTCAAAGCGATCACGAGGAGTATTGCGGCCGGCTCGTTGAGCACAGTAGGCACAATCATTCTGGCAGGCATTGTCCAACAGGACCTTTAACATGCGGACCCGGCTTCCATCCGGCATGGCGGCCGGATAGACCCAGCGACCCTGCCGCCCTCGTTGTCTGGCCGGCTCGAGGCCGCAAGAACAAGAGAGGTCGAAAAGGGACTCACCACCGAGAGTCTGCAGTTTCTTCTCAATCGACATAAATGCAGAATACTGAACAGATGAGCACGTGTCAACAGACTGGCTAAATTAGAATATGATTGTTATCTCTGGCAGTTGACACTCGAGGCATGGTGGTGCTACACATGCGGTTCTTGCTCGCCTGGACACAAACTACGGTCTTGTCCACGGATGACTGTCGGGCGGGAGAGGCTCCACGATCTGCTGGAGGGCGGATCCTCCAGGTCGTAAAGCAAGTATAATAATGAGAGAAATACTCACACAGCCCGTTGCTACCCAGGCGCTACCCCTTGCGAAAGCGCATGCACTTCTGGCAGAAGCACTCGAGCGCGTCGAAGCAGTTCTGAGCGAAACGGTCAGCTCAACGGTCGAGATGATCCCCGAAGTTTCGCATCATTTAATTAGTTCTGGCGGCAAGAGAATTCGTCCCACCTTGTTATTGCTGATGGCCCAAGCCTGCCGGGTGGATGTCAATCAGGGTGTGGAGCTGTCGGTGGCGACCGAGTTGTTCCACAATGCTTCATTGCTTCACGATGATGTCGTCGACCGCGGGCATTTGCGTCGCGGGGTGACTGCGGCTCCGCGTGTTTTTGGCAATTCGGCAAGTGTGTTGGTCGGTGATTTCATGATGGCCCGGGCTTTTGGAATTGTAGTTCGCCATGGCGATCTCGATTTGTTGCGTGAGTTGAGCCTGGTTATCTCGGCCATGGCCGAAGGCGAAGTATTGCAGCTGATTCGTTCGGGAAAAGTGACTCTGTCATTGCCCAATTATGAAGAAATAATATCCGGCAAGACGGCAGGTTTGTTTTCATGGTGTTGCCGGGCCGGGGCGAGCCTGGGCCCGGCCCGGGCCGAGCTGGTCGAAGCGGCTGCAAAATTTGGCAAGGCTTTCGGCATGGCATTTCAGATCACCGATGACGTTCTCGACTACACTGCCGCCCCTGAACAAAGCGGTAAAGATCTGGCCAATGATCTTCAGCAAGGTAAGACAACTTTGCCGCTACTTCTGGCCTGCGAACAAGATCACAAGCTATTGAAGATAGTCGAAACAGTCGCAGAAAGTGAGCCGACAGAAAAAGATTGCTTTGAAATCGTTCGTCGGGTGAACAACACCCAGGCAATCAGTCTGGCTTTGAACTATGCTCGTCAATATTCACAAAAAGCTATCGATTCGTTGGCAGTCGTCACAGATTCGTCGGCAGTCGAGCATCTTCGTCAGTTAGCCAATCATGTTACCGATAGAATAGAGCTGACCTAGCAGCAATTCCTGATAAGTTCTAACAAGTTAAAAGATGGTAAGTTAAGTTTCCAGCTGACTTGAAAAACTGGTCCATCGGTCAACTGACCGATAGGGTTGAAGTAATTGGAAATACTGCAGAAGATTCCCAAAAAACACGAGACACTTTGGCGCACTTTTTGGTGGTCTTTGGACTTGTGCTGAATAGTGCGCAAAATTCCCTTTGTATATTGAGTAGCTAGGGTGCGGCAAGTAGTGTAACGCCTTGGCACGATTGGTGCAATTGAGCCAGGCGCTTGATAGGGGCGGTAATCACTAGGAGGATTTGTTATGCGCGCAGCTTACGTAAGTCTTTTGATTGCCCTGATGTTTTTATTGGCGGCTTGTAATGATGGCACAATCTATCAAGACGAGCAGGACAAAGATCTCGATCAACACACTGAACGCATCGTTGGAGGAGCCAGTTACAGCGGGCTACCGGCCGTGGGAGCCCTGGCCGTCAACGGCCAGCAGCACTGTACCGGCACCTTGATTGCTTCTAATAAGGTAGTTACGGCGGCCCATTGCGTGGTTGGGGTGAGTGCCAGCCAGATGCAGTTCGTGATCGGCCCCAGCTTGAGCAGCCCCGAGGAAGTTATTTCGGTAGCCAGCCTCAAGGCCCATCCGGCCTATGATGCCCAGGCACTGCGCAACGATATCGGCCTGGTCATCCTGGCTCAGGCCGCTTCAATTGAGCCGCTGGGTGTGGTCCGTCAGATGGATTCCACCTGGGTCGGCAGGAATTTGTTCTTTGTCGGCTATGGGGTCGACAACGGCTATCAGCAGTCCGGCGCGGGAATCAAGCGGGCGGTCTGGATGGCCATTTCGTCTGTCAGCTCGACCACCTTTCGCTACGATCATAGCGATAAAAATACCTGCAACGGTGACTCGGGCGGACCGGCCTTTCACCAGGATGGGTCCGGCAACTACCTGGTAGCTGGTGTGACTTCGTATGGCGACTACTACTGTACTTCTTATGGAGTCGACACGCGCGTCGACGCCTTCATCGATTTTTTGGAAATCGACGACGGGCCCGGCCAGGTTGACTTGTGCCAGGGAGAAACTTTTGAGGGTCGCTGCGATTCTGACACGGTGGTCTGGTGTGAAAACGATAATGTCTACCGTCAAGACTGCGCCGCCGACGCCAAGGTCTGTGGTTACAACGACGAGCAGAATTATTATGCCTGTGTCGAAGAAGTCGTGCCCCAAGATCCCTGCAAGGGCGAAACCTGGATGGGCCGCTGTGAGAACGACCAGGTGATCTGGTGTGAAAACGAGCAGGTCCTGACTCAGGATTGCGCCGAACAGGGCAAGCTCTGTCAATTCGACGACGACAAAAACTATTTCGGTTGTATTGAGCCTACTGAAGTCGATCCCTGCAATGGTGAGACATTCGAGGGTCGTTGCGATGCTGACACGGTGATCTATTGTGAAAACGAGCAGGTCAACTCAATCAACTGCGCGGCCAACGGCGCGAGCTGTTCCTGGAGTTCTTCCAAGGGCTACTACGATTGCATCTGAACAAATGGGGGTCGGGAGTTGCTGTTACTCCTTGGTTACGGTTAGCAGGACCGGTTCCTGAACACCACGCGACGAAGGTGTGTAGTATTCGTAGGCCACGCTACGGGGTGTCTTGGCCTTGATCGGAAACCTGGCGCGCAGTTTGTACGAAAGATTGAGCGGTTTGTCTTTGCGCATTTCGCCCAGGTAGAGAGTTATCTGCCGGCCGGTCAAACTGTAACGCTTGATCTTGCCCTGCGATACCAGGCTGGCGAAATCATCCGGGATAACCGTAAAACCTGGCGGAATACCCAGATCGACGATGACCATGAAGGTAGTCCGCGGCAGGTTGTAGCGTACATTTACTTTGGCAGTCAGTAAGTCGTCGATTTTTAACTGCTTGCGATCGTACTCGACCTTGATTGACAGGGCCTCTTGTTTGCCGCCGACCTCGCGCCAGGGCAGGTAGTAGCGCCCGACGATTTGATACATCACGTTGGCCTTACCGGCCGCCCGAAGCTCGACCTTGTGCTTTCCGGGACCGACAATTCCGGCGTCAACGATGCGCATGACATCGGAATTATCCGGATTGAAGGTCTCGGTCGCGATTTTTTTGCCGTCTAAGAATACGGCTACCGACAGATCGGCATCCTTGCCGACCCCGCCCATGGCAAGCAACAAAGTTTTGAGCGCCAGGATGGTGGCTTGAGTTGAGTTCCAGTTGCCGTAGGCGCCTTTGCTCTTGATCAAGAAAGCCAGCCCGCCATTGACGGCAGTCGTATAGCGTTTGCCATGGATGAAGGCCATAGTCACCAGGGCGGTTGTCTCGATCGCGGCAGCATTGCCGCGGGCATACATAGCCGTGTCTCCACTGGTCGGCCAGGAGACTGTCTTTTCCTGGCTGTCTTCGACTCGCTTTGTGTAGAGCTGCTTGAGTAAGTCGACCGTGGCCGAGTTGTTCTTGTCCCACAAGACCAGGGCATTGGCGGCCAGGGCCAGGGTGTACAAATCTCCCTTGGCATCGTCCAGGTGTGATTTGACGTAGTTGATTGCTTTTTTGACGTGGTTGCCTTTGTCTTTGACCTGCAGCAGCGACCATAGAATGTAGGCGGTTGTGCGCAGCTTGGTTGCTCCCAGGGCCTTGTTGTAGCCGTGCAGGTGAGTAGTCGGGTTCCAGGAACCGTCCGAGTTTTGCTTGCTGGCCAGCCAGCGTTTCGAGCGATCGATGATCCCGCGATCGACTTCGTGAACCTTGGACATGTCTTCGAATTGCTGAATGCCGAGACCGGTCAGTAGCATGTTGCCGGGTTCTGTATTGCCCCACCAGTTGAAGCCGCCGGTCGGACTCTCAAAGGTCAACAGTTTTTGGTAGCCGAGATTGACGAAGTGATCGGCTTTCATTTCAATTTCCGGAGCAGCCTGCCCCGTTTCCCTCAGATATCGCAGCACCAAAACATTGGGATACGATATCGAGGAAGTTTGCTCGAATCAGCCGCCAGGGAGTCGCAGCATCGATTGCATTCCCTCAATCACCTGGGAGAAAACCCCCGGGTACATGCGCACGATGATTTTGGATGCGCCCGCTACGGCAACTGCCGGAATATCAATCGTCTTGGTCAGCGAACCTTCGATGCGCCCGTTGGCGGCCAGATTTTGTTCCTTGCCGTCGGGCCGGACTTCTATTTCGCGCCGGATAGCATCCGACATATTCGATCCGTCGGCCCTGACTTGCAGGGTTTTTTGTCCGAGGCCCTTGACCTTGATGCGGTAGTAAGTCGAGCTGATTTCGTTGGGCTCGAGTTCGATCTCTTGAACGGTCCCGCCGCTTAATACGAACCAGTCAGCCTCTTTCATTTCGAGGCGCACACGCTGCTTGGTCTTGAGGTAGTTGTAAACTACAACAGGAATCGAGACCTCGTCGTTTTGAGTCAGGGCAACCGGCAGGTCGATATCGACGAAGAAATCCTGAAAAACCCGGATGCCATGACTGATCGAACCCAACCCGCCTTGTTTGCCGTTGGCCGAGGCCGTCATGCGCCAGGTAGTGATCGAGTCGGCGATAGCGACACTCAAGCTGGCCTGGCCCTTGGCATTGGTGATAACCGCCGGCGCAAACAATAATGTCTCGGGAAAGAAACTGCGAATGCGGACATTTCTTTTCTTGGGTGCGGCCGGTCCGGCCCCGTCGCGCTTAAACGTGTCAGACCGGGTTTCATCTAGCGCCGCAGTTGCCATGGGCGCCCTGGGGGCTTCCATGGCTTTGGCCATGCGCCGCATCGGCCTCGGGCGACCTCCGGCGCGGCCCTTCAGGCCGCCAAAACCACCGCCGCCAAAACCAGCGCCTTCCAGTGCAGCCATGTCGCCCATCCCGCCGCGGGCTCCTAATACAGCCAGAACCCCGCCCGTGGATGCCTGCTCGAAGCCGACCGCCTTGGTCAGGGCCTGGTAACCGCCGTCGAAGACCGGGTAAGGATATTCGAGATCATCCTTGGTGCCTTGTTTCCCATCCGGTCCGATCGAGTAGACCAGGTAGAAGCGCAAGCGAGTATCGTAATAGACTTGTTTGCGTGCTTTTTTGAGTTTGCGCAGCTTGATCGGATTGCCCCACAAATCCACGATTTCGCTCTTGCTCAGATAACCGCGCTTGACCACTCGTTTGAGGACGTTGTCCGGGAGCAGGTAGATGTTTTTCTTTTTGTCCAGGGCGCTGACCCGGTACCAGCGACTGCCTTCACGTCCGTAGCGGCTCAAGGCGCCGTAAATCCTCTGTACCCGATAGGCATGAATTTGACTGATCATGTCTGCGGTAGTGAAACCCGGCAGCTTGCGAACATCCTGCCAGCGGAATGGTTTGCCGGAGAGATCCTTGGCGACTACATGCTTTTGCTTGACTACGGTATTAAATGCTTCCTTTAGCTCGACTGCCAGATTCTTCTTGGCTAGTTTGGTAAATCCGGAGGTGCGCCGGCTGAGTTCATTGTAGAGATAGGAACGGAAATTCCAAAGCCGGTTCAACTCCTGGCTGGCCAGGTATGTCTGGGGGCGCAGTTCCGGCCAAAGCTCGGTGACCGTCTCCATGCTGTAACGATCGCCCAAAGGATCCTTGGCTTGCTTTGCGGTCAGCACCTTACCTTTGACCATTTCGGCCACCAGGTTTCTGCGGTACTGCCACTTGCCTTTTTTATTCTTACGCCCCAGGGCATGTTTTTGGCCCCAATTGTAGAGCGCATTCTGGAAAACATAGCGATCGTTTTGAGCTTTTTGAACCCGCTCAACGACCGGATTGGACCACAAAGCCGGATTGCCGATCGGTTGGGCCTTGGCTAAAAGCACTTTGGCGACTTGTTGCTTCTTGGCCTGGGTTTTCTTGGCCTTGACCAGGGATGAAAGGCTCTCGGCCGGACCAAATTCGATCTGATAGATCGGTTTCGATAGTTCTTTTTCGAGAGTGAAATATACTTTTTCGAGGCCGGGTTTGAGTTCTTGCAGGGCGTAAACGGCTTCATCGACAATGATTATGCCCAAGGCCGCTGCGGTCGGTCGGCCCTTGGTGTCGGCTACCCGAAATTTGAACAGGGCGTTTTCACCCGGACGGTAGACCGACTTGTCCCGTGAAATAGTGATCTCGAGTTCTTTAGGCGGGTGAACGTACAAAACCCGCGCATCGCGCATGATCTCGCCGCTTTTGAGAATCTTGTAGGCATGTAGCTCGATTGTTCCAAAGACGTCCAGCCCGAGCGGGAACTTGAACGAGCCCTTGCCCTTGGAGATCGGCACCGAACGGGTCAACAAGGTTTGGCGATTCTTGATTATATCCAGATAGCAGGTCCCGCTGCCGGTCGCGGTGAAGACACTGCCGCGCAGGGTTTGGCCGGCTTGATAAATGGCCTTGTCGGTTCGCAGAAGTATTGTGTCTCCGGCCGGATCTGTCGAGAAAGACTTGGCGACCTTGCAGCTATTGCCTTTGACGTCTTTGGCTGCAAAATTAAGATCGAGGATTTTGGTTTGGACATAGCGCTGTTGGCCGCCGAAACGCCTGCGATCACGACCGAAACTACCGCGGGGTTGATGGCTGCCCTGGCGCATGTCTTTGATGTCGGGAGTTACCACGAAAAAGCCCAGGCCGGTTTCATCGGTCTTGGTCTTGCCCAATTGCTTGGTGGCCCGAGACATCGTAACCGTAGCTTTGGCCGGGCTTCCGTCGGGATAGGTCGCAATCACATAGACTCGGTTCTTGACCCCGGTCACCAGGCGGCCGCTCTCGGGCACGGCATCCAGCCGGATGGGTGTGGCCGCGACTGGAACACTCTTTATGCTTTTTTCAACATGTTTGGCCGTGTCGGTTACCTTGATGTCCAGTTTGACAAGCGCGTCTCCCTTTTGCAGGGGCTGGCCGACAAAATAGTCGGGTAACTTCAATTCGAAATCCCACTTGCCATCCTTGTCTGTCCGGCCGCTCAGCGTAGCGAATTCCTTGAAGGCCACATCGAAAGTGGCCGCCTTGATTTCGACTTTTCCGCCGGCTACCGGTTTGCCGAAGAAGTAGTCGACCTGGACCTTGCCTTTGATGGTTTGTTTGGGCAGGTAAAAGTCTTTGTCGGTAGTGACCTGGGACTTGAATTTCGGCAAGACATACTTTTTGACAACTACTGTCTTGGCGGCCGTTTCGGCAACGGTCTTGTTTTCGGTGAGGGTTTCAATCTGGTAGTTGCCCAGGTTGATTTCATCTGCCAGCTGGAACTGGGCGCTGGCTATTCCGAAGTCATTTGACTTGATGCGTTTCTTGAAAACCTTGTTGCCTTTTGGGTCCTGGACTTCGAATAGCACTTTCTCATTGGCCAGCGGTTTGAGATCGTGTGAATTGAGCAATAGTGCCCGTATGTTGATGAGTTGTCCGGGTTGATAGATCGGTTTGTCGGTCACCATCAATATCTTGCCCGATCGCTTCAGGGTGACCGAGCGCTTGATCTCGCCCTTGCCGAAAGGTGTCCGGGTGCGGACGATCATTTCGTAGGATCCATCCGGCCAGTCGGGAACGGTAAAGCCTACTTCGCTGATGCCGAGTAGATCACTGCGACCACTGAAGAGAGCTTTCTCCTTCTTTTTTTTATCGACCAGGTACACGCTTACGCGTGCCAAGGGAACCGGCTTTGAGGTGGTCAACCCGGTGACTCCCTTGGTCAGCACCCGCAAAGATGCCCTCGAACCGGGTATGAAAAGTTCATCTCCAACAACATAAGTGTCGACTGCCCTAATTTTTTTAGGAGCCTTTTTTGCAGTCGCACCGGTTGCCGCCAGGCTGAAAACAGCCAGCAGAACGACCAGTGGGAACAATGCTTGCCATCGCTTCATCTCACCCTCCTTCGATTGGAAAACAAATATTTATCGTGTATTTGCGTTAGGTCTTTACAGTCAGTTGGTCGTAGAGAGTTTCTACGTCCCAAAGACTTAAAAGGTGCAATCGGCTCACCTGATTCTCTTGAGAATGATAAAGCTGGTCCCGTGCTCGAAAACATCTGAAATATCGCCGGGAGCAAGCTCAAAGGCGACCAGCTCGATGGGATAAGGAATCTGCCCCAGCCCGAAAGGTTGTTTGAGACCCCCTTTTTGCCGCGCAGCCCCCTCGGAAAACTCAGCTGCCTCAGCTGCGAAATCCGCCTGGGGATCGAGCAGTCGATTGTGGATTTTCTCAGCAAGCCCCTGGGCCTCCTCGCGGCTGTGCATAACTGGTTTATTGCCCTTTGCGGATTCGCTTAGGTAATTGATCCGCATCGAACGGACTTGAATTCTCTGAACTTTCAGCCGTTTCACGATGTGGAACCCGGTTAGCGTCTCCACTGATTCAGACAGCCCGCCGACGGGTAGGTTCCAGACAATCTCTTCAAACTTCGGTTTGCGGGTTCCTTTTCTGAAAATTGGAAAGATGCCACCCCGATCGTAGTTCGGTAAATCAGAGTGCTTTATAGCAAGCTGTACGAAGTCCTCCCCGCTGTCGATTCTTTGACGAATCTGAGCTGCCAGATCTTTGGCTTGAGTATAGCTGCGCGAGATGCGCGGCTCGTATTTTTTTGCCCCGTCATAAGTGATCAAGATCTCGGCCGCCTGGGCTTCTGTGGGCGAGTGTCGGTACAAGATGTGAAAACCCTTGGGCGATTCGACTGGCCCGGAGATCTGTCCCAGCCCGAGTTTGAAGGCCGCTTCTTCTAAATTCGGGTGCAGTTCGCCGCGTCCGATTACATACAGGTCGCCGGCACTATTTGATGTCTTAGTGTCGTCGGAAAACTGCTCGACCAGTTTTGTGAAATCCTGGTCTTTGGCCCGGGCTATTTTCACCAAGTGCCGGGCGCGCTGATTGGCCTGTGCGCGAGTTAGCTTGATCTTCCGGTAGGCCTCTTTGGCTCCTTTATAGCTTACCAATATGTGACTTATTGAGACGGTCTGGGGCGGCTTGGGCTGGGGCGTGGGCAGCCTGGCCGGATCGACTTCCAGACCGGCCAGTTCGGGCAGGTCGGCCGTGGGTGAAGGCTGTGGTTTCGTGCAGGCCGACACCAACAACACCATAAGCAGGCAACATAGCGGGCGTTGCAAGAACACTATTAGCGCCTCCGGATCCAGTCCTAAGCTATACAACCGCTACAACCGTACGGCAAGCCTAAATGGGCATTAATAAATAAACAGCGACGGCCCGCTGATATATATCGGGCCGTCGCAATAATGGGCCGGGCTTAGGCTATTCGGTCACGGTTATCAAGACCGGATCCTGGACGCCGCGTGAATCCGGAGTGTAGTACTCGTAGGCTACGCTCTTGGGTGTCTTGGCCTTGATCGGGAACTTGGCCCTGAGCTTGTAGCTGAAATTGAGCGGAGTCTCCTTACGCATTTCTCCCAGATAGAGAGTGATTTGGCGTCCGGTCAAGCTGTAGCGGGCGATCTTGTTTTGGGATACCAAGCTTCCGAAGTCGTCGGGAATCACGGAAAATCCCGGCGGGATACCCAGGTCGACGATCACCATGAAAGTCGTGCGCGGAAGATTGTAGCTGACGTTTACTTTGGCGGTGATCAAGTCGTCGACTTTTAGTTGGCGACGATCGTATTCGACTTTGACGGTCAAGGGCTCTTGCTTGCCGCCCACCTCGTGCCAGGGTCGATAGTACTTGCCGACAATCTGATACATGACGTTGGCCTTGCCGACCGCCTTGATTTCTACTTCGTGCTTGCCGGGCTTGACCAGGCCGGCATCGACCAGGCGAAAGACATCCGAGTTTCTTGGATTGAAAGCCTGGGTCCCGACCTTTTTGCCGTCGACTTTGATAGTAACCAGCATATCGGCGTCACTGCCGACCCCGCCCATTGCCAGCAAGAGAGTCTTCAAAGCCAGAATGGTGGCCTGGGTTGAGTACCAGTTACCGGAAGGCCCTTTGGATTTGATGATAAATGCCAGGCCCCCGTTTATGGCACTGGTGTATTTCTTGGCTTTGACAAACGCCATGGTTACTAAGGCAGTTGTCTCGATCGCGGCGGCGTTGCCCCGCGAATACATGGCCGTGTCACTGTTTGTCGGCCATGAGGTTACTTTTTCTTTTTTATCCTCAACTCGCCGGTCATAAAGTTTCTTGAGCAAGTCGACAGTGGCCGAGTCGGTCTTCTTCCACAACACCAGGGCATTGGCACAAAGCGCCAGAGTGTACAAGTCGCCCTTGGCGTCATCCAGGTGGCCTTTGACATAGTTGATTGCTCTATCGATATGACGGCCCTTGTCGTTGATCTGCAGCAGCGACCATAAAATATAGGCGGTCGTGCGCAATTTTGTGGCTCCCAGGGCTTTGTTGTAACCATGCAGATGAGTGGTCGGGTTCCAGGAGCCGTCCGAGTTCTGCTTGCTGGCCAGCCAGCGTTTCGAGCGATCGATGATCCGGCGATCAATCTCATATACTTTGGACATGTCCTCGAACTGTTGAATTCCGAAGCCGGTCAACAACATGTTACCGGGAGCTGTGTTGCCCCACCAGTTGAACCCGCCGGTCGGACTCTCAAAGTTCAACAGCTTTTGGTAGCCGAGATTGACAAAGTGATTCGCTTTCATTTCAATTTCCGGAGCAGCCTGCCCCGTTTCCTTCAGGTATCGCAGAGCCAAAACATTGGGATACGATGCCGAAGAAGTTTGCTCGAATCAGCCACCCGGGAGTCGCAGCATCGACTCCATTCCTTCCAGGACCTGGCTGAACACACCCGGATACATGCGTATCAGGATCTTGGAGGCTCCCGCTACGGCACTGGCCGGAATATCGATTGTTTTCTTAATCCTGCCTTCGATCCGGCCGTTAGCTACGATGTTGGCTTCCTGGCCGTCGGGCAGGACCTCGATTTGGCGGCGGATAGCGTCGGACATATTTGAACCGTCGGCCCTGACTTGCAGGGTCTTGCGGCCCAGGCCGACGACCTTGATGCGGTAATAGGTCGAACTGACTTCATTGGGTTCGAGTTCCATCTCTTGAACTCTGCCGCCGGTCAGTTTGAACCAGTTAGCCGGCTTGATTTCCAGGCGGACGCGCTGTTTCTTCTTGAGGTAGTTGTAGACAACCACAGGAATTGAAACCTCGTCGTTCTGAGTCAGTGAGACTGGAAGATCGATGTCGACAAAGAAATCCTGGAACACCCTGACTGCATGACTGACCGAGCCGAGCCCGCCCTGATTGGCGTTGGCCGAGGCGGTCATGCGCCAGGTGGTGATCGAATCGGCCAGGCTGACTTTGAGGCTGGCCGCCCCCAGGTTGGTCGTCTTAAGCAAGGGCGCGAACAAGAGCGTTTCGGGGAAGAATTCTCTAATGCGAACCTTTCTCTTCTTGGGTGCGGCCGGTTCACCTCCGCCAGCGCCGGCATCATCGGAGGGCGCCTCCATCTCAGCGGTGGTTTCGACCATGGCTGTGGACTTGGCCGCCATCCCCATCGGGGCGGCCTGCATTTTCATCTCGGCTGCTTCCATCCTGGCCATTTTTCGGTGGCGGCTCTTGCTTACTTTCGGTTTGGGATAGCCTTTGATCGGCGGTTGAGCACGCAGGTTGCAGTACTGCTGCGGGAGGCCGAAAGCGGCCGAGAGCGCCTCACAGCCGATGTCGCCCAGGGGACGGCTGAAGACCAGGTCATCCGGCGTGCCCGGCTTGCCGTCCGGACCGAGTGAGGTCAACTCTAAAAAACGCAGCCGGTAGTCGCAGTAGACTTGTCCGCGTGGGGTCCTTTTCTTCTGGAGACGAAACGGCCGGCCCCAGATGTCTTTGACGTCTCCTTCAGCGACGTACTTGAGCAGGATTAGTCTTTGCAGAACGCTGTCGGGCAGCACGAAAGCATTAGTGTTTTTATCGGTGTAGCCCGGGTGCCAGCCGGACATGGATTTGGCCTTTTCTCCGTATTTACTCAAGGCCAGATATATCCGCTGGGCGCGGTAGTCGTTTATTTCGGCTTGAATGTCATTAAGCCTGAATGACGGCAGATTAATCAGCGCGCCGAAGGAGTAGTCGTTTCCGGCCACGTCTTTGGCCGGTGAGTGGCCGCCTTGCATGACAGCCTCGAAAGATTTCTTGAGTTGCTGTCTGAGGTTTTTCTCGGTCAGTTTCGAGAATTTTACGGATTGGTTCAGGAGTTTGGTGTAAACAGCCATGCGTAATGCGCGGTAACGCTCGTGCTGCTGGGCCGGCAAGATAGTCTGGGCGGCCAAATCGGGCCACAGACTTTCCAGTTCGGCGATCGAGTACTGATCGCCGAAAGGGTTCTTGGAGTTTTTTGCGGCCAGTGCTTTGCCTTTTACCATAGCGTGCACGAGATTCTTGCGATAGGCCCACTTGCCTTCGGGGGTCTGAATGCCGGTCGGCTGTTTTCGAACCCAGCTGTGGAGTGCATTTTGAATGTAGGACCGATCGCGCTGGGCTTTCTGGCGGGCCTGTTGCACCCAGTTGGTAACCGGGTTTGGCCAGGCCGAGGGATTACCGAGTGGTTTGGCCTTGGCTAAAAGCACTTTGGCTACGCGCTGTTTTTGGGCCAGCACTTTTTCTGCCTTGACGAAAGTCGCCAGGTTGGCCGATGGCCCGAATTCGATCTGGTACTTGGGTTTGGTGAGTTCTTTTTCGAGAGTGAAGTATACTTTCTCCAGGCCGGGCTTGAGTTCCTGCAAGGCATAAACAGCCTCATCGACTATGATTACTCCCAAGCCAGCCGTTGCCGGCCGGCCGCGCGTATCGAGTACTTTGAATTTGAACAGGGCGTCTTCACCCGGACGGTAAACCTTTTTGTCTTGAGATATTTTTATACGCAGCTGGCGTCGCGGTTGGACATAAAGCACGCGCGCATCACGCATGATCTCGCCGTCTTTCAGGATCTTGTAGGCGTGCAGTTCGAGGGTTCCGAAGATATCGCTGCCCAGCGGCACCTTGAGCGAGCCTTTACCGTTTTTTAGCGCTACCGATTTTGTCAAGAGTGTCTGGCGATTCTTGATGATATCCACGTAACAGCTGCCCGACCCGCCGGTCGTCAAGATCGTGGTTTTCATCGTATCGCCGCTTGCATAGATGGCCTTGTCGGCCCTGACCAGGATCTGGTCACCGGCCGGATCAGTCGAGAACGATTTTTTAGCTTCGCACTTGTTGCCCTGCTTGTCCTGGGCCGCGAAGACCAGATCCAGCAGGCGCGTTTGTCTGACCGGTTGAGGACGTGGCCGGTGGCGCCGCTTGTCGAAGCGCCGGCGGTCGCGCCCGAATGAGCCGTGGGCCTTGGCCGAGCCGTAGCGCATGTCTTTTCCCCGGGGGGTTATCGGCAAGACGCCTAAACCAGTTTCGTCGGTCTGGACTCGGCCGAGCTCTTGGCCGTTACGTTTCATGACAACCGTCGCCTGGGCCGGACTCCCGTCGGGATAGGTGGCTACCACGTAGATTTGATTGAGTACTCCGGCCACTAGGCGGCCGCCTTCCGGAACAGCATCGACTCTAATGGGTGTTGCTGCAACCGGGATACTCTTGGTGCTCTTTTCTTTGTGGTCGGCCGTGTCCTTTACTTTGACTTCCAGCTTGGCAATGGCATCGCCTTTTTGAAGTGGCTGACCGACGAAATAGTCCGGTAACTTCAACTCGAACTCCCAGGTCCCGTTTTCGTCGGTTATGCCGGTTAGCGATGCAAATTCCCTGAAGGCTACATCGAAGGTGGAAGCCTTGATGGTTACTTCCGAGCCGGCCACCGGTTTGCCGAAAAAGTAGTCGGCCTGGATTTTGCCCTTAATCGTTTGCTTGGGCAGGTAGTATTGCTTATCAGTCTGGACCTCGACTTTGAACTTTGGCAGAACGTACTTCTTGACCACCAGGGTCTTGATAGCCGGGGTGGCCAGTTCTGCTCTCTCGGTTGAAACCTCGATCTGGTAGTTGCCCAAATTGATTTCATCGGCCAGCTGGAACTCAGTCGCGCTAACACCGTAGGCGTTGGTCTTCAAGTGCTTTTTGAAAACTTTGTTGCCTTTGGGGTCCATGACCTGGAAGAGGACTTTCTCTCTGTTGAGCGGTTTCAGGTCATAGGAGTTCAGCGCCAGGGCGCGCATATGGATCAACTGGCCGGGTTGATAAATTGGTTTGTCGGTCACCAGCAGGATTTTTCCGGTGCGTTGCAAGGTGACCTGCCGGCTGAGTTTGTTCCTTCCGGTCGCAGAACTAGTGACGACATTCATTTGATATGGGCCGTCGGGCCAGTCGGGAACTTTGAATTCGGCCTTGACGATTCCGGCCAAGTCGGAGCGACCCCGAAAGAGAACCTTGTTTCTTCGCGGTTTTTTGCTTTCGAGCGAGACCGTCACCCGGGCTTTGGGCAATGGCCGCGATGACAAGAGCCCGGTTACACCGCGAATGACAATCCGTAATGCCGCCTTGGTTCCGGGTACGAATTGTTCGTCGGCGATTACATGGCTAAAGGTCTTGCGAATCTTCTTGGGAGATTTACTCGGCCCGGCCGAGGCCATCCAGCTGGCTAATGCCAGACAGACAGCAACCGGGTAGACGATTCTCCAACTTTTCATGACGCCCTCCCTGCAGGTAAGTT
>JAFDKH010000147.1 GCA_019307065.1 Deltaproteobacteria bacterium | reverse complement strand
AAGCTCAGTTATCCGATTTGGCAAGACTTGAGCGTTTTTGTCCACGGAGCGATATACCGCGATGATTTCCATTCGACTCAATTGGATATCAAGAGATTCAAAAGAGAGACCGTCATGCTCGGTCTGACGTACGATATTTCTTTCTAAAAACTACAAGGCCTCGGGTTGCATTGTGCAACCTGAGGCCTTGGGCCTACATCGGGAAGACAGGATTTGAACCTGCGACCCCCTGGTCCCGAACCAGGTGCTCTACCAGGCTGAGCCACTTCCCGTAATCGCCTGACACTGATGCTACCCACTGTTGATATTCTAAACTGACGCTCGAAGATCTTCAACAGCTTGCTTGACATCGGGAGCGCCGAAGACGGCCGTGCCGGCAACAAAAATCTTGGCCCCGGCCCGGGCGGCTTCGCCAATCGTGCTTTTGTTTATCCCACCATCCACCTGAATGTCAACTGGCAACTGGCGTTGCTTGATCAGCTCGGCCAGGGTCTTAATCTTCGGTAGCATCGCAGGAATGAACTTTTGTCCCCCAAATCCTGGCTCGACAGTCATTACCAGAACCATGTCCACCTCTTCGAGGACGTGCTCAATGGCGGAAATAGGCGTGGCCGGATTTAAAGCGACTCCAGCCTTGGCCCCCAAATCGCGGATGACCTGAAGCGTTCGGTAAAGATGATAAGTTGATTCTGCCTGAACTGTAAGCCAGTCGGCCCCGGCTTTCACGAAGTCTTCAACATATTGTTCCGGCTCGACTATCATAAGATGAACATCCAAAGGCATGCGGGTATGTTTTTTCAGAGCCTTTACGACAGGAATTCCTATAGTGATGTTTGGAACAAAGCGTCCGTCCATTACATCTACGTGGACCCAGTCAGCCCCGGCTTTTTCAATTAGGCCGACATCGCTTGCGAGATGGGCCATATCGGCAGACAGGATCGACGGGGAAATCAAGATTGGCCTGTCGGGCATTTCTACTTCCTTTCGTATGAAAATCTCAAGGTTCCTGATTCAAGTTTTTCTAGCAACTCGTGCGGCAAAGAAGGCGTCCATGTCATGCTTGTCCGGCCAGGTGGCCAACATGCCCTCTCGATCGAGCAACTTGTGCCAAGGTTGGCGCTTGCCTTCCCGGGGATCAGATAGTTCAAACTCCGGATGGTTGCCCAGCCAGGTTTTGATCAGGTCGCTGCCTTCTTCTTGACTGAAAGTACAAACGCTATACACCAAACTACCGCCAGGCTTGACCATTTTTGACACATTGTCTAATAATTCTCGTTGAATCTGAGACAAGCGCTGTAAATCATTTGGAGCCAGCCGCCACTTGCTTTCCGGGTGCCGCCTGAGCACGCCAATCGATGAACAGGGCGCATCCAGCAGTACCCGGTCAAAAGATCCCCAATCCGCGGGAGCCGATTCGTTTAAATCATGAGCATGGCGCTGGACACAGCTAATACCAAGGCGATTTAAAAGTTGCTTTACCAATACAACTCGGGCCGGGTGAATGTCGACGGAAACAATCTCGCCCTGATCCTGCATCAGCTGCGCAATAGTTGCAGTCTTTCCTCCGGGAGCCCCACAGGCATCCAGGACTTTATCACCAGGGCGTGGATCGAGTAAGTGACAGACAGCTTGAGCTGCAGCGTCCTGAACGTGAAATAGTCCGGCTTGGTGAGCTGCCAGTTTGGATATGTCTCCGATTCCGCGCAACTTGACTGCTCCCGGCACTTCTTTGATTTCCTGGGCCTCATGCGCTGTTGCCGCCAACATGCTGCACAGACCTTCACTCGTTATTCTGAGACTATTTGCCCGTACCCATAAAGGTGGCGGTTTGTTACAAGCTTCCATCAGGTTGACGGCCTTTTCCTTGCCGAATGTATTCAGCCACCATTCGACCATCCAGTTAGGGAAGGAATGCATCACCGCCAGGGCCCGTACCTGATCTGAGTCACTTGCCGGCCAGTCTATTTGTTCGCGATGACGTGCTAAAGAACGCAGAACCCCGTTGACGAACCCACCCGCCCGGCGCCCTCTCATCATGACAGCTAACTCAGTGCCTTGATCGGCTGCAGCCCAAACCGGAACCCGGTCTAGAAACAGCAATTGGTAGGCACTGATTCGCAAGATCCTGAGTAATACCGGCTCGATCTTGTCAAGCGGGCGGTGGCTATAGGCCTTCAACGCATAATCAAGGCGACGTCGCCAGCGCAGCGTCCCGTATACCAGTTCGGTGACCAGGGCTCTGTCCTGGGGAGATAAACCAGGGTTGCGGCGCAAAGAATGGTTTATACTCAGCGTAGCGAAGGCACCCTCCGCTTCAACGCGGCGCAGGATTTCCAGCGCAAGTCTTCTTGAGGTTGCGACTTTGTTGCCTTTAGGTGGCTTCATCTTGCTTCGTCTTATCGCGAACCGTGCTTGTGTGCAAGTCAGAGAAACAGAAGGAACATGGTGGATAAAACGACTACCATGGTCAGCAGCATTCTCACTAGTACACTGCGTTCACCCTTGACCGGAAGTGTCGGCCAGACCAGCGGAGCCGTGAACAGGTTTACTAAAAAGGCCCCTTTGAACATGGACAACGTCAAGGCTGCGCCTGTTGCAATCAGGGTACCCAGTCCCAGGCCGGCCAGGGTCCAGATCAGGTTAGAGCGCCGATTTTCCAGGGCGGGTTTCTTGTTCATTGCCCAGGCCCATCCGGTAGCGATACCCAGCGGGAGAGCCAGGGCAACTCCTGCCAAGATAGGTAGCCAGCCGTGAAATCCAAAGTGAAAATACCCGAACACAGTTGGTTTTGCGGGAGTCATGGCTAGCGGAAGAAATATCAAGGCCAACACGAGCGGCAAGCGGCGGTCAGCTTCATGGCTCACGTATGTCTCGAGCCAGTGCCCGAAGGGTACTCCGGCCAGATTGCCCAGGGCAAACCCCATAAAAGACAGGATTGCACCCCCGATGGCAACTCTACCACCGGCCAGGCCGCTCAAAAGCAGTACTACAGTCGCGGACGGTATTAATCCTAACAACGCAACATCTAACCGAAATGCAGTCTTTGCCCCAAACGCCAAAAGGCCACCATTAATACCTGTTAGTGAAGAGTGATCTTTCCAGTGAGTGTCAGGCCCTTTTGTTTCATTTCTGACGAGAAGGAGATCTTCTCGATTTTTGAAAGCACTTGCTGAACCATTGGCCAGACAACCATTCTGAATTGGCTGGCCTGCTGGCCGCCGATGCCTTGAGAAACGGCCGAAGATATGGCTTCAGTCAGAGCGGCAAAATCCATCTGACCCGAAGCAAGCTGGCCGCTGGCGACTTGTTTGGCCCAGGGCTGGTCGGGGAGGATCTTGACCAGAGCTTGAGCCGTATTTTCGCCAAAAGTGAAAAAGGCCGTATTGCCCTTTATTCCCCAGGCCAGTTCAACTCCAGTCTCTGGCCTGAAGACAGTGACTTCGGCAGACGAAACAGTCTTGGTTTCAATGGGATTCTCTTGTTTCTGAACGAACTGATTGAAGAGTTTGACTACTGAGCTCATTTTTGCCGGATCGGCCACTTGAGCGACAATTGCAATGCGCATCATTTTGAATATCTGGACGGGCAGGTTATTGGTTGGATCTGCCTTGACTTTGCCAGGATTAAGCAGATAGGCGGCCGCCGGGCCTTTCAGGTTGGCCAACAAGTCCCTGGTAATGTCTATCTGGGTTTCTTCCTTGAATGACTTTTCTTCCCGATCCCAGGCATGCTTAAAAGTGAATCCCGGGTAAATGGGTGTCGGACCAAAATGTTTGACGATTTTTGAAATATTGGCCGAGGTCCATCCACCGGCTATAGCAGTTTCGATAAGGCCTTGATGAAAAGCCGGTACATCGGATTGAGCCGCCACCAATTTCTTCAAAACCTTGAGGCCCTTAGGCGATGCTGTCAGCAGGGTTGCCTGACTGATTGATTTTGGTTCTATCGACCAACCAAAAGAAATGCTCTCGATGAAGTTTATCAGCTTGAAAATCTTTCGTTGATCATTGCGAGATTGTTTGAAGCGCTTCTTGATTTGTTTGCGTTCCTTGGCCGGGGCCATTTTTGCGAAATCATTGGTCATTCTGAGCATCTCTGCGTCTAGCTTGTTGGCCAGTAGTTTCATGTCCATGTAATAGACTGCCTGGTTGCCTTCGGGCATTTGAGACCAGGCCCGCTTGAAAACGACCGAAGAGGAAAGCTTTTTTCCCTTTTTGAAAAAGGCCAGCAGAGGACCATCCTTGGGCCCCCGTTTGGCCGGTTCCGGCTGTATCACGCACCAAGAACCTTTGATTCCAATATATCCGCCGTCGACTTCAAAGATCTCGGTCCCCCTCTTTTTCTTTGGCTTAGGGTTGAACTTGTCAGCTTTTTGCTTCATCAGGGCGAGCATTTTTGTTTTGAACAGGTTTGGGTCTTTCAGTTCCAGCGCAATAACTTGTTCGCTGAACCCGACGACCTCATAGAAAGCCGATGTGCCGGAAGAGTCAAGACCAAGGTCATCAAGCCCTTTGGGTGAGAGAATGTTGACACCTAGTTCTGCCTTGAGCTTCTCGCCTTGTTTTGCAAGATCGAGTTCTGGACTGAGCGCAGTAAATGGCTTAAGAATCGTTTCCAGGTTGGTCAGGGCCTCGGCCGGGTTGGACAGAAACAAGACATAGACCGCATTTTTCGGA
Source organism: Deltaproteobacteria bacterium (assembly GCA_019307065.1). Classification (GTDB taxonomy): domain Bacteria; phylum Myxococcota; class B64-G9; order B64-G9; family B64-G9; genus JAFDKH01. Next base: position 8,489 of record JAFDKH010000147.1, on the reverse strand, counting down.
ATGTGATTTGCTACCTTGGGGGCCTGGGCGGCAGTGGCGTTCCAGGCCCAGGTGATCGTCAGAAGCACTAGTGATAGCCAGATCCTTTTGGGTGACTGCATTACTCCTCCTGCATGAGATGATTCTGATTAGTAAGATTAGTCGTGAAAATTCATCCGGCGACCTTTGTCACTCCACCACTTTTCCCAACGGCGAATCGCTCTTTCACGATCGTTCTTGCTCGAGTCGAAATAGTAGCCGAAGTATTCCTGGGTTGCTTGAGTAAGTTCTTGGGCTGATGAAAATCTTATATCCCTGTTTTTCGAGGACAGCCCGGCAATCAACCACTGAATTCTGCGCTTACCCTTATGACTCTTCCACCACTTTATCCATTTGCGTTCACTCGAGCCGAAATCTTGTTTGGTGATGAAGCTCAGAGATTCGATCGCCGCCCGAGAAACCATTTTCATCTTCGACTTGACCAAAGCAGCCAGCAAAGGAAGCGCATCGCAATCCTTGAAATTACCCAGGAGTGCGGCCGCGATTGCTTGCTTGTTCGAGTCGTCGCTTTTTAAGTTAGCTCGCAGATCTGCCAGGAGTTTATCGAAAGCCGTAGTCTTTCTATAAGTTTGCAAAGTGTCTACTGCGGTCAGCCGGATTAGGGCATCGCGATCATACAGGCGCTTGGCCAGGTTGGGAACGAAGCGAGGACAATAGATTTCGGCAAGCAGGTTTACAGCGTAGTAGCGTACCTGCGGATTTGGATCTTCGAGTTTTTCCGAAATAGCCTCTCCGGCGTCGGCCCCAATCTCGATCAGGCAACGAAGTAGTTCGCTGTGTTCGTTTAGCGGGGGAATGGAGTCGTTTGAACCCCTGATGTCAAAAAAGAGTTCTCCTGGAAAATGCTTCATGATCGGGGCAAGAGCGGTAAGGCCGATCGAGACAAGTGCACTCCTGGCTTGGGATGCCCGCTCGGGATCTCCGCTAACCAGATCATCACTAAGCTCTTCGACGGCCGGTTGGGCGGATGGTTGCGGCTCCTGGGCCGGATCGGCCTGGTCTTCGACGACGACTGACGATTCCTGGCTGATCTGGGACAGCTGCGAATCGGCCTCTTCATTCATATCCATAATCGGTTTTTCAAGCAGAGCAGTATCGCTGGAGGCTGGCTGCGGGTAAGACGATATTACAGGCAAAGCTTCCTGCTCGGCCCCGACGCTATCAGGGATGAACCCGGTTTCGGTATCGACAATGACTACATCCGCCCCGGCATCGACTACGACCAGGTTGCCAGAGTCATCAGGCAGGTCCTCGAGTTTTACGCGTTCTTCGCCCTCTTGAATGCCCACGCTCGACGGGTTTCTGGCGGCGGAAGGTATTTCGAATCTGGCGGAATCGGTGGTTGTTGCCCCTTGATCCAATTCGATGAAGTCTTCATCGACGACCATCGGCTCATCGTCAAATTGATCTAGTTTAACTGGAGTTTCAACTGAGGGCGGCGGGATTGGAAAATCTAAGCCCGGCTCGACGGTTTCGACTACTGCCGGGTCTTCGGCACCTGCCGGGTCTTCGGCACCTGCCGGATCTTCGGCATCTGCCGGATCTTCGGCATCTACAGCCGGAGGTTCCGTGGTTGGCAGTTCTTGACTACTGGTCGGATTCAGGTAGGCCAGGGCTACATCGCCAGATGTGTCTTGGATGGCGGGATCATCCAAAGCATCTTCTGGTTCTTCTGATTGTGGTTCGGGTTCCTCTTGGAGGTCGGCTGTTTCTGGTTCTTCAGCAGGTTCTACTTCTGGCACGGGAGGTGGAGTGCTATCCGACGTCAAGGCTGTACTTTCCAAGAGCAAGTCTACTGCAGTCTCTGGAGATAGCTTTTCATCTGATTTCTTGAAAGAATCCTCGCCGTCAGGTGTCGTCAGGCCGGCAGCTTCGAGAGACTGCAGGGCGGCTAATTCGGCGAACTCGAGAACATCACTTCTTGGATGAGGCGGCTGGGACTCTCCCGACGTTGGCGTGGCCATCTGGGATTTTGCCGCTTCTTTCATTTTTAGAATCAGTTGCTCGAAGGCAGATGAAAGTCGACTTGTAAAGACGAGCAACTCTACCAGGCGGCCGCCGCGAATGGGTTTTTGACCCGAATCTCCATAGAGTAGTCCGATCAAGCGGCTCTTGAGAGTGATTGGGACTACAAACACGTTTCTTGGTCGGGGACGCTCAATAGCCTGTAACAGTTCGTTATTGCCGACCGATTCAGGAATTGCCCCAAGGTAATAAGCCCTGGTCTGCAAGACCGTAGTCAAGACGGAAGATCTGCCCGCAGAGACTCGCACTCTTTTTATTATTTTGGATGCACTATCGTCTCCGACTGCATCCCAGCCAAGGATTGAATCGTTGTTAATAACGAACAGGGCCACATAAGAACTGAATTGACGAGCGAATCTCAAGGTGCAGTCGATGATTTCATCGCGTCGATCTGCGTGCATACAGATTTTTGTCGCTTCAGGCAGAGAAATCCGCCCTGATCTGGCTTTTTCCCGCTCTACCTGTTCTTCACGATCGGTCGCCCTAATGTGGTCAAGAACCTTTTCGACCTTGGCTTTATCGATTACAGGGGCCTGACTGCTGGCGGTTGATAGCTCTTCGTCTAAGATCGGAGTTTTGGATTTGTCTGAAATTGCCAGGTCGGGTGCCACATCGAATTTTCCAAGGCGATCAATCAATACCGAGTAACGCGGTTCGATCTCTACCCGGAACCACTTCTGCAAAAAACCCTGTAGGCGAGTTTCACAAACCATATGGGTTTTAACGGCCAGACTCAGCATAAAGCCGATTTCCTCGACTACCAACGGATGGATTCTTGCCGAGGATAAGACAAAAGCAGATCGGCCGCTCATTGTGATGGGCACAACCTGATGCTTCTTGGCAAGTCGAGCAGGGAAAAGGTTGATCATTCTAGGATCGCGCTTTGATAACAATTCAGGCGTGGCAACAGGCAGGCGGTGAATTGCAGACAAGGCCTGGGTCAAGACCTGCTCATCAAGCAGCCCTAGTTCGAGTACGTTTGTGTCTACAGATCCGCCAAAGACGACTTGGCGTTGCAGAATATCGTCCATCTGACCTGGAGATACCAGGTTGTGATCAACCAAGTACTTGGCCAGTGCAAGTGTCACGAGTTACGACTCCAGTCAGGGCAGGGAACTGACAGATTTTACTTTCGGGTGAACATAGACAACTAGAGTTCCCCCAATATAATCATGCCACCCGCGCCGCTTTAAATCGAATGCCGTCCAAAAGAAACCTGCCAGGCCCACAAAAGCCGAAAGCAGCATTCCAATTGCCCGGCGAATAGCCTGAAAAGTGGAAATCGCGTGTCCATCGAGGCCGACGACACGAATACCCATTACCATCTTGCCTGCCGACTGGCCGCCATATCGAGCAAAGAGAGTCAAGTAAGCAACCAGGAAAAAAGCATAAATCAGCAAAGCCAGCATGAGAGTAGATATCTTCTGGGCGAAAAACAAAAAACCGCTGGTCGCCCGGTCGCCTAGCAGAACAGAAGACAGAAGTATCATGGCGACAACTACACAGGTGACGATCAGGGTATCCAAGGTTAAAGCTGCGCAGCGGGTCCAGAATCCAGCGACCCAGATTAGTCGACCGTCTGATTCAGCAGCAGCTTCAAGGATTTCCGGCGAGTCGTCTGAGCTTTTCTGGGCAGACTGCTCGTCTAAGCTGTCGGCCGGCGCTGGTGTTTTTTGGGGTTCTTCTTCTTCGAGCAAGGCCGATACTTGTTCGAGATCTGTTTCTTTTTTCGTCGAAACAGCAGTCTCGTCTTCGATTATCGGCTCATGCGCCCGCGATTCAACAACAGACGACAGTGCTTTTTCGATTGATGAGTTTGGCGCTGGTCCGGACACGGCTGGCAGGTCTGCTTTTATGGGTGGTGGTTCACCTGGCGAATCTGCCGTTGATGTTTCTTTTACAGGCGTCGTTAATGGCCGAAGAGATTTTGCTTTCCTGCGGTACTTGTCTGCCCGTTCGGGTTTGCCCTGGAGCTGGCTCACCTGGGCCATGTATTCATATAAAGACGCTAGCGAATGATCCGGCAAGTCTCCATAGTTATCAATCAGTAAAGATTGACAAATCAGGAAAGCGCTTCGCAGATCCCCGCTTTTTTCCTTCTGACGAGCTTCGGCAAGAGACTCATCGACCATCTCCGTCAGTTCAGGTCTCCCGGATTGGTTCTGGTCTTCATCCGGCGCAGGTTGAAGTTCTGGTTGTGAAGGTTGATCCGTCTCACGGGGTGCTATTTCCGATTCAAACGCTGGCGGCGCCGATATTGGTGCGCCGAGCCAGTCTGGACTCTGCTTATTGCCGGTTTGTGAACCGGAAGGTTCTAGCTGGGGTTCATCGTTCGCAGCTGCACCAACCGGACGATGACACTTTTTACAAACGCGCGTTCCAGGGTCATTTGGAAACGCACAATGTGGACAAATCATTCGTTTTTCCTTTGCGATTCACGTTTATAGGACCACGGGCCTCCTGTCAAGACAGGCGAAGGCAGCCGCCACAATCGCCGCAGTTTCGGCCCTTAATACGGGCAGACCGAAGCTTGCCGCAATAAAACCGGCTTTTTGGGCCAATTCGACTTCGTGAGAACTGAAACCGCCTTCGGGTCCTACAAGAATGAGCCGCTCGTTCTCTGCGGCCGATTGGACAAGTTGTTCAAACGACTTGCCTTTTGCTGTCTGATGCAAGATCACTCGCAGTGGTTCATTGCGATTTGGAAGCAACTCTTCAAGTGTTTTGACTGAGCCAATCTCTGGAAGTGTTGTTCTGCCGGATTGGCGGGCGGCTTCGATTGCGATTGTACGCCAGCGATCGAGTTTTCCCGCAATTCTTGATGGCTTGGGACGTGATACCGAGCGCGACGAAACAAATGGCTCAATGGCAGTAATTCCCAGCTCAGTGACCATGCGGATCACCAGATCTTGCTTCTTTCCCTTGGTTAGTGCGATTGCCAATCGAGTTGGCATAAAACTATCAAGGCGAATCTGGCGACGTTCCAGTTGAAGCGACCAGACTTTGCCTGCCTGCAGCAAGGTTGCCCGACATACACCGCCCTGACCGTCAAAGACCTCGATCTGGTCGGTGGGCCCGAGACGCAAGACGTCTACCAGGTACCTGCGTTCGGCCGGCTCTATTATCACACTTTTACCAAAGCGTTCGGGTGATATGAATATACGAGGCTGACTCACTTGGCTTTCCCCTGGCTGGTCCTGGTCAGCCGAAGAAGACTCCACTCTTCCTCGCGCTCGGAAGATATCTGTGTAAAGCCGACCTTGATAAAGCTATCGGCCACGCTGCGCTCCTCTTCGTGTAATAGCCCGGAGAGCAGAAGCGTGCCGTTTTTCTGCAAAAGCCGGCCCAGATCGGGAGCTAAGGGGACGAGAACAGAGGATAAGATGTTAGCAACGATCATTTCAAAGGTTCCTGTAACAGATCCTGGTTCAGCACAAACCAGACTAACTTGTCGACCTACATCATTCAATTGAAGGTTTTGCTGTGTCACCAGGCAGGCCTGGGGATCGTTGTCTACGGCTAAAACTCGTGAAACTCCACTGCGAGCCGCAGCGATCGCCAGGATTCCCGAGCCGCAGCCGACATCCAGCAAAGATTGAACTGGTAACAGTCCGTCCATTTCACGCAAGCACAAACGGGTGGTAGGATGCAGGCCGGTGCCGAAGGCCTGTCCAGGATCAATTCTGACCGCCAATGATCCGTCGGGAGGGGGGTTTTCCCAGCCCGGATGTATGAAAAAACGACCAACCCGAGTGGGAACAAAAAACTTACGCCAGCCATCGGCCCAGTCCTCTTCGTTCAATATTTCGATTCGTGGTTGACTGAAAGTAAGATCAGCCAGGTTGGTTCTGGAGTTCTGTAAAAATTTTGTCAGTTTATCCGGCAATAATTGAACCTGGCTTCCAGGTTTGAAAAATGCCTTTATCTGAACATGATCTGCAATAAGGCCTTCTGGAGGAGGCAGGTGGGTTTCATCGATTTGCTCGATGCCTGTTGCGCCGGCATCGAATAGATACATGCAGACGATTTCCACGGCTGGGCGATTGACGGTTATTTCAATCTGTGCCCATGAATGCGAATTTGTTCTCTGATTTGTCATTCAACTGACAGATCTTACGATTCTTGGTCTGAACTGGATTTGGACACCAGTGAGGTTATGGTTTGCACCAGTTCCTCAAGATCAAAAGGCTTAATCACATATTCGTTTGCTCCGGCAGCCATGGCCCGCTGGCGCGATTCAACGTCGTCACGAGCCGTGACAATAATCACCGGCAGGTGCCGGGTCAATCCTTGTGTTCGAAGCGCTCGAATAACCTGAAAGCCATCCATGCCCGGCATCATAAGATCGAGCAGCACGCAGTCAAAAGAGCCCTGCATAGCGGCTTCGACGCCTTTATCTCCACTCCAGACAGAATCCACTTGCATTCCCGCAGATTCCAGGGCTTTTTTCAGCAGGATACGTGTTTCGGTATCGTCTTCGATACACAAGATGCGACTCAAGGAGCACTCCAATCTCAAAAGTCTATATTATTGAATGCTATATTTTATTAGGCTTGCCGGTCAACCCTCTTTGATTATGGAGCGTCGGGTCGGACAACCGCGAGTGAATATGCCTCGAGGGTGAAGAATTTGCGAGCCACCCGGAGGACGTCGTCCCGAGAAACAGACTGAATACGATCCGGATAGTCCCGATACGACAGATACCCAAGCCCATATAGTTCATTGAAGGCCAGGGAGGCAGCCCGGGCTGATGTTCTCTGAAGAGAAATAGCCTGGATACCAATCAGGTATCTCTTGGCGCGAGATAGCTCTTTGGCCGTAATCGGCTCTTTTGAAATGCGCTCCAGTTGCTTTTTGATCTCCGCGACGGCTTGAGTGACTCGCTCGGGATCGCAAGCTAAGTATACGGCAATATAGCCCGGCTCGATTCCTTCGAGTGAAAGGCCAGAGACAGAATAGGCTAAAGACAGCTGGTCACGCAGTTTGACAAACAAGCGCCCGCCTTGACCGGCTAAAACCGCCATGAGTATTTCCAGCGAGTAGCGGTCCTTAGATGATAGTGTGGAACCCATGAACCCCAATACTACGTGAGCTTGGGCCCTAGTTCGGGTTTTGGTCGACACGCGGATGCTCTTGGGTCGGGGCTCCAGAGGTATTGTCGGAGGTCTGTCCCGGGTTTTTGAAACAGCTGAGTGAAATTGGCCGCGAATCTGCTTAATTACCTGTTTGTGATCTAAGTCTCCAACAATTGCTAAGACCAACTGATCAGCCGAGAAGTGCCGGGTGAAGTATTTCTTGAGATCTTGTTTTGTGAGGCTGACTATAGACTGTCTGGTTCCCGCTGAAGGGAGCCCGTAAGGGTGAGATTTGAAGAGAGTTTTATTGAAAAGATCAAAAGCCAGACCGGCCAGGTTGTCTTCCCTGCTCTGGATCTCTTGTAAAATCAGTTCCCTTTCTCGCTTGATCTCTTTTTCGTCAAAGGCCGGGTGCAGCAAGCAGTCGCTAAATAACAACAGGGCCGTGTCTAAATTCTTGGAAGGAAAGTCGGCGCGCATTCCAAAAGTGTTGCGTCCCGAAAATCCCTCCATGAAACCAGCCAGGCTATCAGTCTGGTCGGCAATTTCTTTGGCGGTTCTGGTCTTGGTACCTTTAGTGATCATTGAAGCCAGATAATTATTGACACCATTGTTCGCTTTGTTTTCATAGCGGACTCCCCCAAGATAGACAGCCCGAAAAGACACCAGCGGGTTAGTGTGGTCTTCTAAGATTATGACGACCGGCCCGCCCTTGATCTTGAAGCGGTGAATTTCGGTGGCTGGCCGGGCTGAGCCGGATTTCTTGGCCGCCAGGGCAGGTTTTAGCGCTTTTTGAAGTTTTGCCAGGTTCAGGCTCTTGGCCTGTTTGTCTGGAAGAATTACGATTGCTGACAGGTTTCGATGAGCCAGGTATTTATCCGCCACTCTTTTCACGTCTTCTAAGGTAACGGCCAGAACTCGGAGTAAGTATGTGTCGCCGTAGTTCGGATCTCCCATTAGTACTTGATTATAACCCAGGAGCCGAGCGACACCCTCGACTGTCTCCTGACTATACAGAGCTTCGCTCTCAATCATGGTTTTGGCTTTGGTGAGTTCGGTTTTGTCGATCAAAGCCGAAGAAAATTTGGAAATCTCGGTGGTGATTTGTTTCAGGGCCCGAGCTGTTTGGCCAGCCTTGCATGAACCACCAACGACAAAAACGCCGGGATCTTGGGGTGTATATGTGTAGGCAAAAATATCGTTGACCAGGTTTTTGCCTTGTCTAATTCGGAGATTGAGTCGAGAACTCTCTCCCTGGCCCATAACCAGGGCCAGGACGTCCAGGGCGGGTACATCAGAATCGGCTACGGCCGGAATCTGCCAGCCCAGCGTGAAATGAGCCTCTTTTAC
>JAFDKH010000146.1 GCA_019307065.1 Deltaproteobacteria bacterium | reverse complement strand
CAGATCAAGACAACAAATGGATTCCCCCGCTAATCCCCGGTATCAGTCAGGCAGCCTTCGAAGTACCCATGGAGGGTGTTTCGGTCAACGATCACATGTACATCTATCATACGACCGATCACTCAGATCAGCATACCATGGGCCGTTCCGTTCTGGCCCGCAGCGATGACAACGGGTTGACCTTTTCATACATCGCTGACATCTCGAACCGGGGCAAATTTATAAACCTGACAATTGAAACCGTCGACAACTCTGCCTGGCCCGGCCTGCCGGCATCTAGCGGACAGGGCTTACTTATCTGGGGTAGTGGTGAGTATCGGAAATCAAGCGTAGCCCTTGCTTTTCAGCCGTTTGACCAGATAGAGAACCCGGCCGGTATCAAGTATTTCACTGGCCTGCAAAATGACCAACCAACCTGGAGCGAAACCGAAGCAGACGCCCAACTGCTCTTCGACGAAGCTTGCGTCGGCGAACTTTCAGTTGTCTGGAATCCCTATCTTGAGAAATGGCTGATGACCTATAATTGCGGATATCCGCGAGGTATTCGTTTCCGTACGGCCGACGTTCCATGGGGACCCTGGTCCGAATCGGACAATTTGTTCGATCCCGAGGCCGACCATGGCTATTGCCATTTCATGCATGTCTCCTGGGAGAATCAACATTGCGACGACACTTACGATCCTGGTCGTGAAAACGAAACTGGCGGCGAGTATGGCCCCTATTTAATCGGCCGCTTCGCAAAGGCCGTGCCCAACGGTTCAATGATCTATTTCACCATGAGCACCTGGAACCCGTACAATGTTGTATTGATGCGGGCCGAACTGATCTTCAGCGACAACTATTAAGTTTTTTCCAGCAACCTTCGAATGCCACGCACGGCCTGAGCGATTCGGTGTTCGTTTTCAACCAGGGCAAAGCGTACAAACCCGTCCCCGGACGGCCCGAACCCGATTCCCGGGCTAACAGCGACTTTGGCATTTTTAATCAATAATTTTGAAAATTCCAACGAACCCATTTCGGCAAAACGTTTAGGAATTGCGGCCCAGACAAACATAGTACCGCGCGGCTTATCGATATGCCAACCAGCTCGATCAAGTCCGTCTATCAGCGTATCGCGACGGCGTTTATAAATGGCTGATACTTTTTCGGGCTGTTGATCGCCTTCGTTCAAGGCGATGATCGAGGCAATCTGAATCGGTTGAAATGTACCGTAGTCGAGATAAGACTTTATTTTAGCCAGGGCAGCAACCATTTCCGGGTTGCCGACCACGAAACCAACCCGCCAGCCAGCCATCGAATGGCCTTTTGACAGGGTGTACAGTTCAACACCAACTTCCTTGGCGCCGGGAACTTGCAACAGGCTAGGCGGTCGGTAGTCATCGTAGAGTATGTCAGCATAGGCGAAGTCATGTACCAGCATGACTTGATTTTCTCGGGCAAAATCTACCAACTTTTCGAAAAAGTCGAGTTCCACGCAGGCCGTCGTAGGATTGTGAGGAAACGACGTGATGATAACCCGCGGGCGGGGCCAACATTCGGCAAAGACCTCCTGCATCCGTCCGAAAAAATCGGCGTCTAGTGAAAGCGGAACCCGGTGTACTTCAGCCCCGGCCAGGATCGGCGCATATATGTGAATTGGATAGGATGGTTCGGGGACTAAAGCCACATCTCCCGGCTGGACCAGAGTCCAAATCAAGTGAGACAGCCCTTCCTTTGCGCCAATTGAATTGACAACTTCAGTCTCCGGATCGAGGTCCACTCCGAAACGCCGTTGATAGCGATCAGCGATTGCTTTTCTCAGGTTTGGCACTCCACGCGAGGCCGAATAGCGGTGATTGCGAGGGTTCTTTGCGGCCTCAACAAGCTTTTCGACAACATTTTCGGGAGTGGGGATATCCGGATTGCCGAATCCGAGGTCAACGATATCTTCTCCGCTTCGCCGGGCGGCGGCGGTCAGCTGATTCACTTGAGCAAAAACATAAGGGGGTAGATTCTGGATACGTCTGAATTCCACAGCTTCTCCTTTCCATCGGGGCGCTCGAATATAGCACAACCCAGTTGACAACCAAACCAACTGGCAGTCGCTCGTAAAATCATATAAACTAACGTAAGTATGCTTAGACCTTTAGCATTGTCAGCCTTGATCACGTTTTTTATGTTGCCGGCAGAAGTTATAGCCGTGGACGGCGTCTCAGTGACTGCCCACTGGAGCGGGTCAAACGAAAATCTGTACGGCGGTTACGGCCAGATCGTCCGTCACGATATCGTAAATAATGTGGTTACAGACCACACCGTATTATATCCGCTGAACGCTGAGCAACCCGGCCGCAACCCGGTCATCAACTTCGACGGCACCCACGTCGCGTTTTTGCGCCAGGACGGCAGGATTCTGGTTGTTCCCATCGCGGGCGGCGATCCAACGGTGCTCCAAAGTGCTCAGTCGCACGGCGAAGCTTGCCTCGACTGGCCTCAGGGTGACTGGATCTATTACAATAAAGGCGGCTTCAGCCAACCATCGGGTTCCAAGCTGCTGCACCGGGTAAATGCTTTTACCGACCAGGACGAATTTGTCCTGACCTTTAAAAAAGAAGACGGCACAACGGATAGCGGCACCTGGCGCTTTCACATCGCGGCTGATAATCAAAAAGCTGCAATCCGTCCTGATGACACAAATCCTCACCCGGCCGGCTGCATTACTGCTTTTGACCTTGTCAACGACACCCACCTGAGAACCGATCGCTCATTGGGTGCGGTTGGAGATTATCGCTGTTCAACCGGGATTGATCCCTTGGGAGTCTATTTCTCTGAAGGAAATGTTCAACACAGCGGAGTCACCGTCCACCTATGGAGCGACCTGAGCGAAGTCAAGACCTTCCTATGGGAAGATGCCCGCCTGTGGGGCCCGGACACGAGCGACACGGGTATTTCGCACAATCGGAACGCCTGGTCGACCAACTCGCAGAAGTGGATGTGTATACATGTTGGCTGGGGCAACCGGGGATTTAGAGGCGCCAACCAAATGCTGATCAACTGGGATGATCAAGAGCGCATTGTCGCCTCCACCAATACGGACAATTCATATGAATTCGATGACGCCGGTGATTTTTGGGTGGACAGCGGCCCGCGGCCTGCCGAGATTAGCGGTCACCCTCAGGATCTGACGGTCAGCGAATCTGAAACCGCTCAGTTTGCCGTGACGGCAACCGGGACGGCACCCCTGAGCTACCAGTGGCAACGCAATAGCTCCGATATAGGTGGGGCCAACTCGGCTTCATATTCTTTCGACGCGTTTGCTCAAGACGATGGCGCCAGTTTCCGATGTGTCGTATCAAATTCATTTGGCTCGGATACCAGCGACCCGGCAATCTTGACGGTGTTGTCCGATACAACTCCTCCGACTATCGCTTCGGTCACTTCAGTCGGCGATCCTAATTCGGTCTCAGTCGAATTTTCCGAAGCAATCGAACAGATTTCCGCCGAAGCCGAATCCAACTATGCGATCGACAACGGCATCTCAACCACGGCGGCCTCGCTAGGTGCAGATCTGAGGACCGTCACTCTGACCACCTCCAGCCTGAGTAGCGGGATTACCTATACCCTGACTGTCAATAACGTTAAAGACAGGGCCTTGACTCCCAACTCGATCGCAGCTGACTCAACGGCTACTTTTCAATATGAAAGCGGTTCGGTAAACATTGCACCGTCGGTTGATGCCGGTGCTGACAATTCTGTTCAGGTAAATATCGACATCCTGCTCAACGGGACAGTCACCGATGACGGCTTGCCTTCCGGCAACCTGACTATTAACTGGTCTAAAATCTCCGGTCCCGGTGGGATAACTTTCGTAAACCCAGATCAGGCCTCGACTTTTGCCAGGTTCGACACTGTTGGAGACTATGTTTTACGACTGCTGGCCGATGATGGTGACAAAAGCAGTTCCGACGAAGTTGGCATAACGGTCACTGGCCCGCCATCAATCGCTATTGTCAGCCCGGCTGGTGGAGAACTATGGCAAACCGGCAGCGTCCAGACCATCCAGTGGACCGCCTTCGGAGTCTTCGATGTTCGGATCGATTACTCCGTCGACGGAGGTCAGAACTGGAACCAGGTTGAGGCCTCAATCGACACAAATTCGCCCAACTGGCAGAACTATCCCTGGACTGTACCCAACGACCCTTCCGAACAAGCCATAATTCAACTGACTGAATACTCATTAATCACCTCTGCCCAGTCGAACCTTTTCAGCATTGTCGGGTCCGGACAAACAATCGACCTGCAAAATCCCAGCGCAGGCGATAGCCTGACCGGCGAAGAAACCGTTCAGATCGTCTGGACGGCGGAAGAGCTTCAAACGGTGGTACTAGAGCTGACTTTGGACAGCGGCGAAACATGGGAACCGATTGCGACGATTGCGACCAACGACGCCGAATGGGGCAGTTATCCCTGGACTGTGCCGAATGTATTTTCACACTTCGCAGAGGTCCGGGCTCGTTCGGCCAGCGGACAACTAGAGGATTCTTCCGGCTTGTTCAACATTTTGCCGGCAACTCTTGCGGCATCTGGGCTAGAGTTGTCCCAGATTTCCATTTCAATCCGCTTGCCGGAAACAGCCGGCAACATATCGACGGTTAAAGTCGCCGGCAGCACAGTTGAAGTCGACCCCGATCGGACATTCCGGGCGATTGTTGATGTACCCGCCTGCGTTGATAGCCTGGTTTTCGAAGTCAGCGGAGATGACGGTACCAACGAATATCATAGGCTGGTGCGGGCTGACATACTTGAGACCGCCCCGCCCATTGAAGGCCTGGGAGTTTCCAAGGCTGAACTAGTCGATTTTCTGGGGGGTCGCAGCGGCGTGCTTATCTGGGTCGATGCCGGATCGCGAACTCGCGTGCTTGATTTCAGGGAAGACAACCCCGTGGTCATACAGCTTTCTCAAGAACTTGACTGTGTCAATCCGTTGATATCTCCCGACGGTACCCGGATAGTATACAGCCAAGGATTAGCCAACGGCCCTAAACAGATTTTTGTAACCAGCCTGTCGGGTGGAACACCCCAACTAATTGCTGCGACCTGTGATGTCGGTTATTGGCATGTGAACGCCAGTCAGGAATTCATCGTCTACAGTGATTGGTCGTCAAAAAGCGAAAACGGGGCCGACGGAAACACCTACCGCCGCAAACTGTTGACTGGCGGGATTACACCGGACGGCGAGCCCGAGCAAATTCACGATCGCGCCATGGATGCCGGACCTAACAGCAATCTTGTTTGGCTCGGGCAGGTTTATGGCAACCTCTGGGCTTACAATCTTGTAACCGGGCAAGACTATCCAACCGCCAAGTTCTTTTTACTCGATGACAGCCCGGCCGATCATCAGACTTGTAACGGCTCCATGGCCGCAGACACATCCGGAAAACTGATGTGCCTGGTCATTCCCCATGACTATGTACGTGTTTTCACTCACCAGACCAACAATGACAGCTTCAAGGAGTCCTCGCGATTCAACCTGCCGGTCGGCATGGTCGAATGGGAATTCCCCGAATGGTCTACTGATCCGGGTTACTTTACGGCGATTCTACGGGCCTCAAACCTCGAGAACCGACTGTTCGTGATCAAAATGGCCGAAGGCGAACTGATACCCCAGATGCTTGAAATCAGCGGCGAGGAAACCGGCGCCTCTTATAGTCATTTATACCTTGAACCATAATTAAATCTCTGTAGGATCTTGCAGCAATCAAAGACGTCTAAGTCAGGGAGGAGAATATAACTATGGCTAGATCTGAACCTGCGTATGACAATTTCGCCCCTTTTTTCAGGTACTTGTCGTTGTCGGTCCTGTTGGTTTGTCTAATGAGCCAGACAGTCTTTGCTCAGCCGGCTGCCCGCCGTGAGACTGGAAACTTCGGCACGCTAACGATGATCACTGATGACGGACGGCGAAAGATTTGTGAATTACGAACTCTCAATGTCAAGGTGGTCATTGCCGGGACAATGGCGCGAACCGAGGTCGAACAAGTATTCTACAATCCACTTGGTTCCGACATGGAGGGAACTTTCGAATTTGAGCTGCCTGCGGGAGCAGCCGTAAATCGCCTGGCCCTGGAAATCGACGGCAAGCTCGTCGAAGGTGAAATAGTCGAACGCCAGCGCGCCCGGCTGGTCTACGAAAAGATCGTCCGCTCTATGCGTGACCCGGCCTTGATGGAATGGCAAAGCGGTGACCGGTTCAAAACTCAGGTTTACCCGGTTCCAGCTCGCGGGCTCAAGAAAGTCGTGCTGGCCTACCTGACTCGCCTGCCAGAACGAAACGGCCAGCTCGAGTATCGTTATAAGTTACCCCAGGTCGCCGAGGGCGAGAAACCAATCGCCAATTTTTCTCTCGACATGAAGATTCGTGAACACAATGGCCTGTCGGTGACACCTTACGATGCCAAGATCGCCAAAGGTGATATCCAATTCAAAAAGGAAGGGTTCAAACCCCGCGGTGATTTCATAGTCCGCATTCCCCGCGAAAAACCCGGATCCAAACCGCTGGCCAGTCTGGCGACGTCCGGCAAACGCCGTATTTTTTCTCTCGAATTGGCACCCCAATGGAGTTCACGCACCCGGCAACTGCCCCGCGATGTGATCATTCTAGCCGATAGCTCCGCAAGTCTGCGCGGAAAAGGCTTCGAGCAGATGAAGCAGGCAGTCGATCAAATTCTCAAGTCGCTCAAACCAAACGATCGGATCCGGGTCATTGCCGGTGATGTAAAGCTCAAGCCAATCGGCCGCGGCTTCTTGAAATCTGCACAAGCCGCGAAAGTCCGCGAGTTTATCAACAGACTCGAGCCGGGCGGAGCTACAAATCTCGAACAGCTATTACTGGCTGGAGCAAAAAAACCGCCAAAAGGACGTCGTAGCGTGGCTATTTACCTGGGCGACGGTCAGGCTTCATTAGGAGAACTTGATGGTGATCTTTTATCGGCAAGTGTTTTCAAGGCATACCGAAAGAATCGAGCCGAACTAAACGCAGTCGGCCTGGGTAAAAATCCATCAACAGAATTTCTTCACAAACTGACCCGGTCTTGTTTGGGTCGTACCATAACCAAAGAACCGGGCCGGTCATTGGATCTGACTGTTTTTCTCAAACTACTCAACGAACCTTTACTGACCGATGTCGCCCTGTCGTTTAAGAAAGATTGTGCCGAGCAGATATTGCCCAATCCGCTGCCCAACCTGGCTCGCTCCGAGCGTCTCGAGGTCATCGGACTTCTCAAGTCGAACCGAAAGTGCCAAGTCAAATTGTCGGGCAGGCTGGCCGGTCAGCCATTCACCTTCACTACAAAAATCGATCCAGCCAATGCCAGCCGCTCAGATCTTCTGAGTGTGTTCTGGGCTAGAGATCGAATCGCCTATCTCGAACGTGTCGCCGGTGATCGAAAAGAAATCATCTCACTCAGCAAGGAATTTGGCATCATGTCTCGATACACTTCCTGGCTGGTTCTCGAAAATGATGAAGCTTACAAGCGCCACAAAATCGAGCGCAAGCAACGACAACGTGAAGTAGCGCAAAAGGAGGTATCCGACAAACCCAAGGGTCCTTTGAAAAAGGCCAAGCTGGAAAAGGGACAGTCAGTCTCCGATTTTCTTAAGAACTATGCCGAAGGCGAGAGTTCTCCAAGCAGCGGAAAAGACTTCGATGCAGATAAAAAGGAAATGGAAGAAGAGAAATCGATCGCCATGCGGCCACCGTCAGAGAAGGCCGACGAGGTGTCTTCAATTGGTATTATGGGAAAGTCAGCACCTGCCAAGATGAAAACCTCTTCTAAAAAATACCGTAAACGCAGCAAGCCAATATCTACAGAGCAAAGAATCAAACAGATCAAAGTCAACATCAAATCCAATCCGAGCCATCCCTACTATCGCCAACAACTGATCGCCATGCTGGTATCTAGCGGCAAGAAAAAACAAGCCCGCCAAAAGATTACTCAGTGGCTAGCCAAATACCGGCTCGAGCCCGACAAGCTGGTCAAGATCTTGGCTCCGGCAATTGATTCACTGCCAAATGACAGATGGAGTCAACAACAACGAATAGAATTGTACAGTTTGGCACTCGAAGCGCGCCCCAACTCAATATATTTCATCAGCGGGTTTGTCGACGCCCTGGTAAGGGCGGGTAAGACCAAAGACGCATTCGAGTTTCTCGAAAAACAGCGTCTGGCGGCCAAGAAGGACACCGATCGTTTGCTGGCAATCATTCCCGCTTATGGTCGTCTTTCTTCAATGCCGGCAGCCCGCAAGGCTCTTTTAGAATTGAGTTCGACACTTCTTCGTGAGCGCCCGCTCGACTCTAATTTGCGTAGAATGCATCTTGATCAACTCAAAGTCGCCGGCCTGAAAAAGGAGGCCCTGAAAGCCATCATTGACTGGCGCCGTTATGCTCCGGATTTCCCCAACCTCGTCATCGAGCACGTCAATATGCTCCGCAAGCAGCGTTTCATCAACGAAGCCGAACGGGTCTTGTCGGAACTTGTCGAGTTCAACCCGCACGATTTCGCTGCTCGATCCACTTACGCCCGTTTGCTCTCTGAAAAGCGCGCTTTCGCCAAGTCAGGTCAGCCAAGCGTTGCGTGTGCCCAGTATACGCGGGCCGTGCAGCTCAACCCTTCCAAGCGAGAAACTTTTCGTACGATGATGGCTTTAAGGCGAAGTCACCCAAAGTCAGCCAAAAAAATTGGCCAGTGCATCGTCGACGGGGTAAGCCGATTGCCGATTATTCGTGATGTCAGTATCGTCATGCTCTGGGAAGATCCCTCGGCCGATATCGACATGCACGTCATCGAGCCCGGCGGCGAGGAAGTTTCCTACGAGCATCTCGAAAGTGCCCAGGGCGGTCATCTATACTATGACGTCACCGACGGATTCGGACCCGAAATCTATGTACTCGGGAACGGTAAAGCCGGAACCTACCGGCTCTCGGTCGTCTATTATTCGGGCTCAGCCCCGGTTGTACGCGGCAAGATGATTGTCATGCGCCATGCCGGCGGCCCGGAAGAAACCCGCAAG
Organism: Deltaproteobacteria bacterium; assembly: GCA_019307065.1. Classification (GTDB taxonomy): domain Bacteria; phylum Myxococcota; class B64-G9; order B64-G9; family B64-G9; genus JAFDKH01. Next base: position 4,160 of record JAFDKH010000146.1, on the reverse strand, counting down.
GTCTACCCCTTCAAACTGAAGGGGGCTAACAGCTCTAAATCAATTCGGGTCGGATCGTTCAAGATCAGCCGCTAGGTCAATAGGGGACGTAGGTGTCTAAAATGTCTTGCGCTGTATTTACGGTCATGCTAGTCGATGAATATGCCACGTGGACCAAGACTAGATGCTCCAGGGTTAGTTCATCACGTTCGTGCTCGCGGAATAGAACGGCGGAAGATATTTCTTTCTAATCGAGATCGTAAGGATTTCCTTGACCGGCTCAGCATCGTTTGTGAGGGAAAGGCAGCGTTCGTCTACTGTTGGGCATTGATGCCGAATCACTTTCACCTCGCGATTCGAACGGGTTCCAAGCCATTGTCGACTACGATGCGGCGATTATTGACGGGCTATGCCACAGCTTACAACCATAGGCATCGGCGCGTTGGTCATTTGTTCCAGAACCGGTACTGGTCCAAGGTAGTTGAAGAAGAAGAATATCTGCTTGGATTAGTTCGATACATTCATCTCAACCCAGTTCGCGCCAAGATAGTATCCGATATAGAGACCCTCTCAACTTTCAAATGGACTGGACACGCTACGCTGATGGGTCATGCCACCTACAAGTTTCAGGACACAGACGAGATTTTATCGCGATTCAGCAAGAGAGCTTCCACTGCCAGAAGTAAACTTGTGGATTTCATGTCCGATCCTGATGCCGAAAATGAGCGTTGGGTTTTCCAAGGCGGTGGTCTTGTAAGAAGCATGGGTCGCAGGCCAAGCATCGAAGAAACCATTTCCAGGAAACCAAACTCCAAACGCAAGTCAGAACGACAAGCATTCGACGAACGGATCTTAGGCGGTGGTAAGTTCGTAGAGGCATTGCTAGAGTACGAAGACAAGCAGATGTCCCAGCGCAAACTATCTCCTGTTCAACGAGACCAACAAATATGTGACATCATCAGGATCATCGCCAAGCTCGCTGATGTAGAAATCAACGAACTCATGGGCCAGACCAAAAGGCGCAATGTTGCAGAAGCCAGATGGGCCGTGGCCTGGATCGCAATGCGAAAACTAGGAATGACTGCCACAGATGTCGGCCGCGCCTTAGGCATGGGCCCAACATCGTTTGTAAGACGTGCTTCTAGGGGTGAAAAGATCCTCGAAGACTTGGGCATTGAGGTCAATGATATCCTCGCGAAGATTGGTCATCAATGAGACATTGTAGACACCTACGTCCCCAATTTAGTCAATTTAGTCAATTTAGTGAGTCGTTCTTATTTCACGCCTTTGATAACAACAAAAGCCCCCTTCCCAAAGCTTTCCAGGACTGTTCCTTGCGGTTCTTCTGGAATAAGGGTCTGTTTGATTCTCACTTTCCCAAAGCCGGCTTCTTCGAGATACACCAGGACCTCTTTAGTCGAGAAAAAGGTGGCCTCTATGTAGAATTTACTGTTTTCACGTTTTGCCGAATACCGCCTGCCCAGTTCGCTTTCTTTATCTACAAATCCTACAATGATACACCCGTCATGTTTCAATACCCTAAACGCCTCTTTGAAAGACCTGAGCACATCATCAACAAAACAAATGGTCGTCACCATCAGCACAAATTCAAACCTAGCGTCATTAAAAGGCAAATACTCCGCCACGTTTTGATAAACCTCGATGCCCTGCTTTCTGGCTTTAATTGCCATCTTTTCTGATGGATCAACACCAATTTTTATTCCGAGCGGTATAGCGAATTTGCCGGTACCGACGCCTACTTCCATACCTCGGGCTGCAATTGGAGGAACAAGCTGCCGAATGGCTTCCAATTCAGCGTCATACAAATCACGGTTCTTCTCGAACCATTCATCATATTCATTGCTGTATTTTTCAAATGGCTCTGTTTTAGGCATGGCAAATATCAGAATAATTTACATAATTTCAACCCAATCATCTTGGTCACGAGTGGCGCTGGGCCATGAGAGCAGCGCCCAGGGCGCCCAGCAATTGAGGATCGAAATCCAGCCTGACGACTGGCATCTTCAATCGCTTTTCTAGAAGCTTAAGCAGTCCCTCGTTTTTGGCGCAACCGCCAGAAATAGTGAAGGCCGGCCGGATGCCGACTCGGCGGGCCATGGCCATTACTCTCTTGGCAACCGCCAACTGAGCGCCGGCTGCGATGTCGGCTGGTTTCTTCTTTTTGGACACCAGGCTGACGACTTCGGACTCGGCAAAAACCGAACACTGGGCGGTGATCGGCGTGGGTTTCTTCGAAGTCAGCGATAAATCCGAAAACTCCTTCAAGGAAATTTGAAACGTACGCGCCATTGACTCGAAAAAGCGTCCCGTACCGGCGGCACATTTGTCGTTCATGGCAAATTCAAGCACTGTACCGTCATCGTTGACTGCGATGGCTTTCAAATCCTGACCGCCTATGTCAACCACAGTTCGAATCGATGAATCCATGTGGTGCGCACCAACAGCGTGACAGGTAATCTCGGAAATATTCTCGTTTGCGAAGGGTATTTCCAGACGGCCATAGCCGGTCCCGACCACATACTTACACTCCTCATAACCGGCCAGGTCATTGACCTGCTCAATAGTTTTATCGAGTGCAGCACGGGCTGTTATCTCAGGATCCATTGTGCTCTCAACTATCGCCCCGGCAACAACTCCACCTTCGTCCAGAATGACGGCCTTGCCTGTTGTCGAACCAACATCACAGCCAGCCCAGTAGGTCATCTACCTGCTCCGTTTCCGTCCTTATTCATTACCGTTTCCATGAACATGGTCACTTGCTCCTTGATCCCGTCCACAGACACAACTCTTGAGTCTCCAAGATCGTAATCGATGACTAAAAAAGGAATTCGTTTCTCCCGGCACTTCTCGCGCATCATCCCCAAAAGGGCCTGGGTGTTCTTGCAGCCGATATGCCCGGCCATCCAGATAGTGTCGATCGAGTAGTGCTCGTGAATGAAGAACAGATCGTCAAAGAAATACTCTACCGGTCCGCGAGTATGTTGAGCCATGGGACCTTGCATCAAGATCTGCGCCAGGCCGCGCAGCATACTATCCGGCGAATTGGTATCGATGAAGGGATGCCGGTTGAAGGTCAACATCTCCATAATCATGGTGGCGCCGAATTCCTCTTCGGCCCATGAGAATATTTCCGGAAAGATCAGCGTGGCCGGATTCCATAACAAAATGCGGTGTTTCTCGTTGGGGATTCCGCCACCCTCCTTGATCGACTGCTTGGCGTATTCGACTAATCCTTTATAGAGCCTGGTGGCTTCTGGCCTTCCCGGAAAGAGGCCGAAGAAAAGCATATGCGCCAGGAAGACGACATCGGAACCCAAGGGAGCCGGCTTTGAACGCAGCATGTCCCACAACTCGAGTTCGAGTTCCATAGTGCGGTTGCGTTCTTCACAGACTTCTTTCAAGCGATCGTAGTCCAGGCGACCGGGCGTGTGTTCCTCGAGAAAAGCAATCATCTTTTTCAACTCGGAAACATAGTAGTCAATCGCACGATCGTCTTTGTAGCGGTATGGCATATCCAATCTGAATATAGGCGCACCTGATAATTTTTCCATAAATGCATACTGGGCCATGCCGGCATCACAAGGTGAGTTGGAAGCTATTATTGCCAGAGGTTTTGGAAACTGTTCGCACAACGCCAAGCCCATCGACATGCGCGGCAAGGTACAGGTGTCCGGCGGAATGCCGGCGTTTTCGGCCTCGTCCAGATAGAATTCACCAGTCGCTGTATCCACCATGGGCAGAACTATGCCCAGCATTTCGACCATGAACGGCGCCAAATCCATGGCATGCAGAATCTCCGGGGGTACCAGATCTTCATGCCAGACCAACCGTTTTCGCCGCCGGTGCATGTCCCCAACGATGATCGCCAGGGCGTTTATCAGCTGGTTGATCGTAAAACCGGTGGCCTCGCGATAGGCCCCCTGCCGATTTCTCATCAATCTCGCCATCAACCGGTTGACTTTGGGAAAAGCCATGATCCAGAGATAACGCTTGATCAGGCGCAGCATACTGATCGGCCCCGGACTGAGGCCCAGGCGCGCCATTCTGTACCAGTTTTTCCTGGCCCAGCGCCGATAGACGCGATCTTTATATGCACCGGCTTGCGTCATTTACCCATGCTCTCCAAAAAGGCCTGAACCCGCGTGGCAATTTGACCCTCG
>JAFDKH010000341.1 GCA_019307065.1 Deltaproteobacteria bacterium | reverse complement strand
CAAGTGTGCCAGGGATTGTCTGGTTTCCCAAGCTAATTGAGATTCCAATTTTTTGACCTTGCGGGCCTCTTTCTCGAGCGGTTTCAGATGGGCAGCCTTTTCTTCGGCTAGCTTCATTCTTTGCTCGGATTCCTTGACTCGTGCCCGAGCCTCGGAAAGATCGGCCGCGAAACGGTTCCTTTCCAGGGGAGTTGCTTCGGTCTTGAACTTTTGATCGAGCAGCAACTGTTTTGTCTGGCGTTGCTGGTGAGTCAGCTGCACGACTTGCTCGAGCAGTTCTTTACTGCGGTCCCGGCAATCCTGCAGATCCTTGCGAGTCGAGGATTCCTTGGCCTGCCACTCGAGTCTTTCATTGCGAACCTGTTCCAGCTTGTTTTCTAATTCAGCGATCTTCTTTTTATCTTCTTGTTGCTGGGTTTGCAGATCTAGAAGAGAAGCTTGGGCTTCTATTAGCTTGGGTTGCCGGCCGTGTAGACGTGTGATCAGTTTCCAGAACCATTTTGAAATTCTTCCAGGTGACTTAGATGACATGATGATCAGGACCTTTCGGTGGCATCCGGTTGTCGCCCCGTCTTGAATAGTAGTTCGTCCAGAGCTGTTTTCATTTCAGCGGCTGTGTTCATCCGGTAGAGTTTTCTTCGCAAGCTGGTTGCTCCCTCGAACCCGCGCGTGTACCAAACCAGGTGTTTGCGCATGCGCAAGACCGCCCGCTGTTCGCAGCCCAGCCAGTCAATCATTTTTTGAAGATGGATGCAAAAGATATCCCGGCGCTGATTGTCATCCGGGGGGTAGCCTGGGCTGGTCGCAGACTGCATATGCCGGCCGATAGCTGCCGGCAGCCAGGGATTGCCCAGGGCTGCCCGGCCGACCATCACTCCGGCGCAGCCGGTCTGGGTTTGCATGCGCAGGCCGTCCTCGACATTTTGCAGATCTCCATTGCCAATCACCGGGACCGCCAGCGCCTCGACCAGAAGGGCTATCAAGTTCCAGTCGGCCTGTCCGGTGAAAAACTGATTGCGCGTGCGCGGATGAATGACGATTAGGTCAGCTCCGGCATCGACGAGTTTTTTTGACAATTCAATCGCGCAGATCTCGGCTCGGGCCCAACCGGACCGCATTTTAACCGAAATCGGCAGGTCCACCGCTCGACGCACCGCCTTTACGATTTCGACCGCTTTATCATGATTGCGCATCAAGGCTGCCCCGGCCCCGTTGCGGACTACTTTCTTGACCGGACAGCCCATGTTGATGTCGATTCCGTCGAAACCCTTTTCGGCACACAGGCTGGCCGCGGTGGCCATTCGCTCGGGTTGCTGGCCGAAGATTTGAACGATTAGCGGATGTTCAGCGGGAGAATAATCGAGCAATTCGAGCGAACCTCTTCCCTGCCGCAAGATGCCTTCGGCCGAGACCATTTCTGTAACCACGCCCGGACAGCCCAGGCCACGGGTGACGGCCCGGAAAGGGGAGTCACTGATGCCGGCCAGGGGGGCTAGCAGAACGGGGGGATCGATAGTAAGACGGCCGATATTCATCCTTGAGTGGATTGTTCCTTGCTCACCACGTTTACCATGGCTTGCAGGTTGATACGAAAGGCCTTCTCGGGTTCCATAAGCGCTATGCCTTTGTAATGCCGGTCGAATAGGATCTCGGTTATTTCCTTGACCGATTTTCCATCAGCCAGTTCCTGGCTGATAGCTGCAAAGTGTTCTTCGGCACACCGAATTGCAGTCTTGATGTGCCGGTCGGCATCGTTTTCGGTCAGGACTCCCTGATGCGGCAGGCCGATGGCCGCGAGATCCATTTTTTGAATTTTGCGCAGGCTGTCTATGTATTTGTGATAGCTGGAAGTGAACTGCGAGCCGACCTGGTCAGCAGACAGGTGGGCTCCCAGCCCGTCACCGCCAAACAACACCCGATCGGGCTTCAGCAAGTAACTAACCGAGCATTTTGTGTGACCCGGAGTCAAGTGGACTTCTAGCGAGACTCCCTGTCCGAGATCGATTACATCTCCCTGGCCGACAACCCTATCGACTCTCAGATCGTCGGGTTGCAAGCGGATTTGTTCTTGGCCGATTAGATTGGCCAGCTGGTAGCTTTCTTCGCCGGCGCGATTCATCGAGAGAATGAAATCGTAAACTTTGCGCTTCGACAAGAGGGCTGTCGCCTTGGCCGATCCGACTACGATAGCGCGCGGGGCAAGTTCTCTGATGACGCCCAGGCCGCCGACATGGTCGAAATGGGAGTGAGTCACCAGGACGTAGTTCAGGATAAGTTTATCTCTAGCGAACTCCTGGCGCAGCAGCGGCGCCAGTGATGTGATTCCGGCATCTATTAAGGCGCTGCGCTCACCCTTGATTAGGTAACAAGGAAACGCCATGCTGCCCAACATCGAAGCGTGTTCACTTATTTGACCCGGTTGATTGATCCACATTTTTTTCTCCCAAGCTGAAAGTCCGAAAATCATTTTACTCAGGGATCTGTTTTTGGCAATGACTGATGATTCCGAGTTGAATAACATGACATCTGTTGTAGTGCCGTGACCCCAGGTGACATGCGTAATATGTAGTGCCGATTTTTTAATAGCCACCAGATGTTGTGTTTTAGGGTTGACATACAGCTAAACATTTGTTAATAAAGAGACAGTTTTTCAAACTTTTCAGGAGGGAAGTACAATGACCAAACAAGAACTAGTCAACATTATCTCAAAAAACAATAGCTGGGGGTTGACCAAGAAGGCTACCGGGGAAGTTGTCGACGCCGTCTTTGCGAGTATTCGCAAGGCCGTCAAGAAAGAGCGCCGCTTCAGTTATCCCGGATTCGGCACCTGGACAGTCAGGACCCGCAAGGCTCGCAACGGTCGCAACCCGCAAACCGGCCAGCCTATCCGCATCAAAGCTTCGAAGACCGTAGGCTTCCGTCCGGCTAAAGAGTTCAAGAAGAAACTGTAGTAGTTTACCGACCCCTTTTTGGGGAAACGGGAAGGCCAAAGCGTTCCCGGGAAACTGGTTTTCCCGGGAATTCTTTTTTAAGCGATTACTTGGCGGTTGTCTTCTTCGGCTGAGTACCGGCGTCGCTCGACTGGGATATGGGCGGCGGCGGATCCATTTCGGTATCCAGCCATCTCTTGAGACAAGAGCGAACCATCATGATGACCAACAGCATAGCTCCGGCAATGACTGCCATGATTTTATATTTTGTTGGAATGCCCGGCTGGGTTGCCGGTGAATAGCTGGGCATGCCGCTCCCCAGGCCGGGGGTCCCGGCTATCCCAAAATGATATTCATGAGATTCATGCCAGGCTTGGGAAATCCGATCATGGTCCGAGTGGGTCACTAACGAGCCAACCTGGGGGTCGAACAAGTTGGCCAAGAGCAGCTCGTTTACGTTGAGAATTTGAGTGATGGCTAGCTCGCCTTCCACGTCCGGCAGCCCGAAAGGAAACGAAAAATCTACTCCTTTCAACTCGTCGGCCGGTTCTTGTTCGGAATCTTGATCAGATGTTTCGACTGCCCGATCCCAGTCGCTGCCGGTATGCTCTACGGCTTTCAGTTTTCCATGGCCGAGATCGATCTGGCCCAGGACGCCTTCGGCCGGCTCGAATTGGCAGCTGCTCAGTACCTCGAGCACCTTTTTGCGAGATAACGGTTCGCGGTCTTCGCCCACTTTTATATATAGTTCGTATAGTACGCTCATGATTGTTTACAACCTGTGATCAAGTATCGTATAGCTCGATGCAGAAGACAAGAACATGGAGGAAAATCAGGCCATGCGAATCGGTTCATGGGACGTGCAGACCATACTGGAAGGCAATTTTCTGCTGGATGGCGGATCGATGTTCGGCATCGTGCCGCAGGCATTGTGGTCGCGCTACCACAAGCCGGATCACAAGAACCGGATTGTCATGGCGCTCAGGGCCCTGTTGCTGGTTGGCCAGGATCGCAAAATCCTCGTCGATTGCGGAATCGGCAACCGGTTTTCCGATAGCCAGCAGAAGATCTACAAGCACGAACAGACTCCCGGCGGACTGGTCGGGGCCCTGGCAAAACTCAATATC
>JAFDKH010000340.1 GCA_019307065.1 Deltaproteobacteria bacterium | reverse complement strand
CCTGGCCGCGCGCGGGATCGATATCAGCGATTTGTCGCACGTGATCAACTTCAGCCTGCCTGAAGACCCGGCAATATTTTTACACCGGGTCGGGCGCACCGGGCGGGTAGACAAGCAGGGTACGGCCGTCAGCTTGGTCAGCGGAGTCAGGGTGCGTACCCTGGGTTTGCTGGAGCGAAAATTCGGCATCAAATTCGAAGAACGCAAGTTTCCGCCGACGGCCGAGATGGTCAAAGAACGCACCAACGGTCAACTGGATGGACTGATCGAGGCGGCCAAATCCGCCATCTGCGACGGTTTTATAGCTCAGTCAAAAGGTATTCTCGAACACGATCAAGCCGTTCAGATTGTAGCTTACCTGCTGAAGCGGCATGGTGATCAGGTCCACGACGAGCAACGCACGGCCGCCAACCGGCCGCAACCCAAGCCGCACGGGAAGAGGAAAGGCCCACCCTTCAAGCGAAGAAATTCCCCGCGCGACAAACGTCGAAAATAGATTTCAAAGCAACGCCATCTGCCCGGGGGCCGCATAGCTCAGCGGCTCGTTCTGGGAAATGACTGATACTTGGGTAGTCAAGCCGAGTTTACTGACCTGGTCGACCAGGGCTTTTTTGGCCAGGGCTGGGCGATTGTTGGTTTCGGATAGATGTAGCCCAAAGATATGTTGCAGACCATCGCCGGCAACCTCGCTCAGTAAATCGGCGGCCGCAGGATTGGACAGGTGGCCCTTGTTCGAACGGATGCGCTGTTTTAAAAACCATGGGTACGGTCCGTTTTTGAGCAAGTCGGGATCGTGGTTGGCCTCCAGACCGATCAAATTGCAACCGTCCAATGCCTCGAGTGCCTCGGGGTTAGCGTGTCCCAGGTCGGTGGCGATGCCCAGGCGGGTACCATCGGGAAAACTGAGCACATAGCCGACCGGCTGACGGGCGTCATGCGCAATCTCGAATGGCAGGATTTCGATCTGTTCGATTCTGAACGTCTGCCCGGCCTGAATAAAGATTCGCTGACAGGTTGCCCGGCTGCCGAAGCGCACGGCTACGTTGGTTGGTTCGGTCAGGTAGACAGGTAACGATTCGCGTCGGGCCAGCAAGGGTAGTCCGCCGATATGATCGCGATGTTCGTGGGTCAGCAAGACAGCCGTTATGTCATCCAGCCCGATTGCGGTGTTTTCCAAGCGGCGTTTGAGTTCACGTCCGGAGAACCCGCAGTCGTAGAGGATACAGGTTTGCTCGTAACGGATCACGGTTGCGTTACCGGATGAGCCCGAGCCCAGAAAATCGATTTGCAGCACGTGCGACTCCATCCTCCCCAGCCTGTTATGTATCACGGCCACCTGACAGGCCGGACAAAATTATGTAGCCAATCGAATGCCCAATTGTTACAAAACAAGCTGTCCTGACAATCTGGAGGCAATAATGTCGCAATTGATCGAATTGACTTCGAAAATCACTTCAGTGGAGGTCTATCGCTCGCAGGCCCTGGTGACTCGCCAGGCAACTGTCGAGCTTGGAGACAAGACCGGCTCGCTGGACCTACGACTTACTCAACTGCCGTTTCTGCTGCGCGACGACTCAGTCCGTGTCGATCTAATGGGCCAGTCCGGGGTGCGGGTAGTCGATGTTCACCTGGAACTCGAGCTGGGAAAACGCGCAGGCGATATCAGGACCCCGGCCGAAGATCAATTAACCAACCTGCTGCGCGAGCGCCTCGAGCTGTACATAAAGAAGCAGCAGCAGATCGACCAGCTGCGCTTCTTCAGCGCGCTGACGCCCGCCGAGCATGATGAAATCGATCTGCCCCGGGATATTGCATTTTCAGAGCGTCACCAGTCCGGTGCTTGGCTGGAACTTTCCGATTATGTTCGTAGCCAGATGGAAAAACACTATCAGGCAATCCGCCAAGTGGCGCGCGAAATCAGGACACTCAACGATCAAATCGTTGAAGCTCAGAACGAACTGGCGGCCGAGAGCCAGGCAGAAGTCGCAGCTTTAGCCATCTGTCGCAAGGCGGCTCGCCTTCAATTGGAGTTAGAAAACCCGGTCGCGGCCCTGGTATTGGAGTTCAGCTACATGGTTCCGGCCGCCCGCTGGGTGCCTGATTACGAGCTGCGCGTCGATGCCGAGCAGGATCGGGCCGAACTGGTTTTAAAAGCCCTGGTGGCTCAGCGAACCGGGGAAGAATGGACTTTAATCGACCTGGCCTTTTCGACGGCCGATCTCAAACGTTCGACTAAGTTGCCCGAGCTCGATTCCTGGCGGATTGGCAAAGCCCAACCGCCTAAGCCTTCGGGCTGGAAAGAGTTGCCCGATACAATCTCCGAACTGTTCGAGGGCTATGATCGCGATCTGCGCAGTCTGCCCGCCCCTCAGATTCCAGATTCGATTGAATTGCCGCGCAGTAAGCGGCTGGGATCCGAAGGCAAAGAAGATCGCAAGGGCAAGAAGAAGCGCAAGGAAATGCTCAGGAATCAAGTCAAGGAATTCGCCAAAATGCAGCCGCCCCCGGCACCGCCGCAGCAAGCCCCCCAGGCGGTCATGGAGCCGTGCGAGGATTTTGAGGATGACGAATATGACATGGACGAAATGCGCTGCGAAGAACAAGGTGAATTCGAATCGGCAATTGCGGTGGACTGCCTGTCTGCGCCGGAACCTTCTGTGGCGCCCGCTTCGATGATGCAGGCCAAGCGTAAAAGCTCGGGCGGGCTGATGAGGGCCGTGGCCGGGGCTGTTTCGCGCGGGTTGGCCCATAAAAAAGAAGACAAGGCCGGTATGTTTGAAGGTTTTGGCGAGGCAGCTGCAAATGTCGCCGAATTTATCGAAGACCGGATCGAGGCCAGTTCGGCCGCGCTTTCGTATCGCAATTTACGCATGCAGGGCCCAGAAACCACACAGCAGCGCGGCCAACTTCTGGCGACCAGGCTGGCCGACAGGATCTCAGAACAAATTTCCAAAGCCAAAGATGAAGTCGCCCAGGCACTTAGTGAGATACCGGCCGAGATCTTGATTTCGACTGCCGGGGCCGGGGTGGCCGAGCTATACAACCTGGGGCTGCCGGCCCATGCGGTCGGGCTGGAACACTCGGCCGGGCATTTCGCCGCGCGCTATGCCATGGAGAGCCCCGGCAACGTGCTTTCCGACGGGCAGCTGCATGCCCTGACTTTGCTGCGCCGCGAAGGCGGCGTTCAGCGGGTCTTCCGTTGCGTGCCGCGTATAGACACCAATGTCTACCAGGTTGCCGAATTCGTAAATCCTCTAAAGTTGCCGCTTTTAGCCGGGGCGGTACGGGTATTTTCCGGTCAGGATTTCATCGTCACGGCCCCTTTGAAAACCACGGCGCCGGGCAAGACAATTCGGGTCAATCTGGGAGTCGAAGAGGGTATCTCGATCGCTCGCAATACGACTTTTGCGGAAACCACCAGCGGTCTCCTGGGCGGCGATACCGACTTGAAACACACAATCGTGATCGACGTGCACAACAAGCTGGCCAAGCCGGTCCGGGTCGAAATTTTTGAGCGAGTGCCGATTAGCCATGACGATGACATCGAAGTCAAGGTTGTCTCGGCCTTACCGGCAGCCAAGGAGTACGATCAAACAGATCGCGGCCGGATTATTCACGGAGGCCGGAAGTTCGAACTTGAGCTGCAGCCTGGAGAAGAGAAATCCTGCCGGCTCACATACCAGGTGACCATCCCAAGCAAGCAAGTCCTGGTTGGAGGTAATCGTCGTGACTGAAACAAGTATCGAAAAACGCGAGATCGACAGCTGGCCTGAGGGTCTGACTCTCGAAGGGGCTATCCAGTCGGTTCTGGTCATGGAAGATCGCGCCCAGGTTACTCGAGTAGGCAGCGCGACGCTCAAGTCCGGTCACAACACCCTGGTGGTTTGGCCGGTGACGCCCTTAGTGGCCGACCGTACGCTGCGCTGCCGGGTGTTGGCCGATTCGGTCGCCGGCGATCCGCCCCGGGTCTTAGACTTGCAGGTCAAGCGGCGCTACCTGGTCAAGACGGCCCGTCCGGAAAAAGAGCGCGAGATTACGGCTGTCATTGAAAAACTAGTCGATGAATATCT
>JAFDKH010000145.1 GCA_019307065.1 Deltaproteobacteria bacterium | reverse complement strand
CCGACTATTGCCGCAATGTTCCAGGGAAAGTTGATCGGCTCCAAAATCGAGACCCCGATCGTCGGATGCATTTTTATTGCCGCGAACTCCTCGTCGGTCAGCCGGCCTGGTTTCAACAAGACCTCGTCGGGAATTCCAATTTTGCCGACATCATGTAGTAAACCACCGATGCGCAACTCTTCGAGAGCGTTGTCTTCAAGACCCAATTCGCGACCGATTATCTGGGCAAAAGTCGCCACGTTTTCAGAGTGGCTATGGGTATACTTGTCACGAGCATCAACCGCCCGAGCAAGCGAAAAAGCAGCTTTGCCGGCAGTCTTACGTAGCTCTCTTAGCAGAGTGCCCTCGACTTGATGAACTTCACCCGACTGGTTGAGCTGCCGGCGATTTACTTCAACTGCTTCTCGGATTAAATCGCGTAATCGATCGTTGTTCCAAGGCTTGGTCACAAAATAGTGAACCAGGCGCCGATTGACCACGTCCTCGGCCAGTGAGATATCACTGCTACCAGTCAACATTATCCCGACGACCGCCGGCCAATTCTGGCGAACCAGAGAAAGCAGCTCAACCCCCTTCATTTCGGGCATCGTTTGATCACTGATGACAACAGAAATGTCCTTCTGGCGTAGAATGCTAATCGCCTCCATCGGCTTGGTGACCGTGTAAACGTTATAATCACTCGATCTACGCAACAATCTGGTAATCGCCTGGAGGATTGCGGGATCATCGTCGACTATCAACACACCGGCCGGCAATTTCTTTTCGAGCGAGTAACCCGAGTTTGTAAAGTCTTGATCGACCATACGGGTTACTCCTCACCTTGATCCGCTTGTTTAATCGGAATCTCGATCACGAAGTGGCTGCCCCGACCTTCGGCGCTTTCGACGCTGATCTTACCGTTGTGCCGTTTGATTATTTTCTTGGCGATACTCAGACCCAAGCCAGTGCCGACTCCTCTTGGCTTGGTCGTGAAAAAAGGATCGAATATTTGGGCTACAGTCTCCCGATCCATTCCATGGCCGTTGTCTTCGACTTCGGCTACAATCCATTTATCGGCCACGCGCGTACGAACAATGATTCGCCCGTCGCGCTCTATCGACTGAGCGGCGTTATACAGCAAATTCAACAATACTTGGCCCAGTTGCGACGGGAAACATTGAACTTCCGGTAGTTCTGAATATTCACGGATAAGTTCAGCCTTGCATTTTATCTGGTTCCACAAGATCCCAACAGCGCTATCAAAAATCTGATTCAGGTCGCCCTTTTCCATGAGTACATCGTCCTCACGGGCAAAAGCCTTCAGATCGGCGGCGATTTTCAGAACTCTCTTGACACCTTCCATGGTTTCACCGACACAAACCCGCAAATCGGAAAGGATGAATTCGAGATCTGCAGCCTGGGCGGCTGCGACCGCTTTTTCGATATTTACTCCCGTCCCGCCAGGAGTCAGATTTTGCAGGATTGGCACCAGGTCCTCAATGTAGTCTCGTAGCGAAGCGACATTAGAGCTTACATAACCAAGCGGGTTGTTGATCTCATGCGCCACGCCGGATGCCAACTCGCCAATTGTCACAAGCTTGTCGTGCCGCATCATGTTGCGTTCCATGGTCAATTGCGCATTGACGGCAGTCTCCTTGCTGATCACCCTCGCAACTTCAGCGCCGAGAAGCAGCCCAAGATCGAGTGCCCCCTTGGTAAATAATTCTTCGCCTTCAAACCTGGTTACACTCAGGGCACCCAACACATCTTTAGGACCGCGCAACGGCAGACACATGCCGACCGTCGCCGGCTTGGAGCGTTGTCTGCCGTCTTCCCTGAATTCGTGCGGGGCTTCACCGACAATCAACTGGGGCTCGTTGTTCTTGACCACCCAGCCGGCGATGCCGTCACTAATGTTAATCCGTTCAGTCTTGACGACTTCTTCATCCAGTCCGTATGAGGCAGCGATTTTCATGGATTGCCGATCTTCGTCGACCAGCATGACACTGGCGGCGTCGGCCCTGGTGTAACGAATCATTTGCTGCAACATTAGGTGCAACAACCGGTGGCTGGCCATACCTGACGAGATCGCATGCTGCATTTCGACCATGGCTGATAGCTCTTGTGAGGAAGATCCATTGAAAACTAAATTGCCAAATTGCAGGCATCTGCGGATGGTCACTTCGAGTGTGTCGAGTTCGAGTGGCTTGTGTAAAAAAGCGGTCGCACCCACTCGAAACGCCTCGATGGCGGAGTCTCTTTCGGCAACTCCGGTAATACCAATGATCGGAGTACTGGGATGCAACTCGCTCATCGCACTCATCAACTGAAATCCGCTGAAGCTCGGCATAATGAGATCGACTATCATTAAATCCGGTTGATTCTGCCGGGACAGGTCCAGGGCCTGCTCGGCTGCCGGCGATACCAACGGATTGTAGCCCAGGCGAGTCAGCCAGACTTTCATTAATTCGAGAAAAGCAAGGTCATCGTCGACAACTAGAATAGTCGGCCCTGTCTGGTGTTTCTTTATTGCAACAATATTATCCTGATCAAGTGGCAAATTGACAGCCGTAGCAACTTCCTGATTAATCTCATGGTTCTTTACAACCATTTTTGTTCGACCACTCTCGACGCCTTCCATTAATTCGCGAATTGAACCGATATGCCACGGCTTTTGTATGAGTATTTGAACGGTCTCTTGCTCCAACGCCTGGTTTATTCGCTCGTCAATGTGTCCGCCGGTGAGTAACACCCTGGCAATATCTGGATAGAGCGATTTGACTTCCTTTAAGAACGTCAATCCGTCAGTTACCGGCATGTAGTAGTCAGAAATAATGCAATCGGGAGTTGAATTTTCTAAGGCGGCGAGTGCCTCGCTTGGGCCTGGAAAACCGGTGGTGTCGTAGCCTTCCTGTTTCAAAACGCGATGAAGCGCCCCAAGAATGAGTGGTTCATCATCAACCAGAAATATACGTTTTATTTTGCCGGTGTTTGGCAAGCTTACCTCCTGAATTTCAGTCAGGGTGCCTTTAGTTGGTTACTGGCTGAAAAATCAGCTGGATCCATGTTGTATCTCTTCATGACTCTTCTGAAGTTGCTCCGATCCATTCCGGCTCGACGAGAAGCCTGCGAAACATTGCCAGAAGTCTGACTCAGGATTTCAGTCATGTAGCGTCGGTCAAATTCACCCAAGGCTATTTCTTTGGCCTTGCGATATGGCAGTTCGGCCAGGGGTGTCCCCGTCTCGCGCCGGGGAGGCAAAGGCCCTCTCATCGACTCCGGCAAATCACGTGCCTCTACCTCGCGACCCCGCCCAAGCACAACCGCTCTTTCAATCACGTTTTCGAGTTCACGCACATTTCCCTGCCAGGAATAACGCTCGAGAATCTCCATAGCCTCAGGAGAAATACCCTCGAGGTTCTTCCCGGTACGTGCATTGTGTTTTCGTAAAAAATGCAGCGCCAATAATGGAATGTCCTCTGTCCGTTCGCGCAAGGGCGGCAAAGTGATGGTAATTACATTAAGCCGATAAAACAGGTCTTCTCGAAATTCACCCGCCTGGGTCGCCTTGACCAGGTCGACATGAGTCGCGGTAATGACGCGCACATCAACACTGCGGATTTCGCTGCTGCCAACGCGTTTAAGTTCACCCTCTTGAAGAACTCGCAGGAGTTTCACTTGAGTTGGCTGGGGGACTTGCCCGATCTCGTCGAGGAAGATTGAACCTCCATCGGCCACCTCAAACAACCCCCGCTTGGCACGTGTAGCCCCGGTGAAAGAACCCTTTTCGTGACCGAACAACTCGCTCTCAAGTAAAGTGTCCGTCAAGGCCGCGCAATTGACAGCCACAAACGGGCGTGCCCGGCGGGGACTGCGGTGATGAATGGCTCTGGCTACCAACTCTTTGCCGGTCCCGCTCTCGCCTTGAACCAGAATGGTTGAAGAGGAATAGGCTACTCCGTCAATTAGCTCGAACACCCGCTCCATTTGGGGGCTTGATCCGACAAGGCCTTCGAAACTGTCACGAACATCGAGCATGCTTTCCAGTTCGCGGTTGCGCTGGACCAGGCGTTTGTGACGTCCCGCCTTGAGCACGGTCAGGGCAGCCGCCTCGATGTTGCTAAAGGGTTTCGTAAGATAGTCGTAGGCGCCCGACTTAACCGCCTCAACAGCTGTTTCTACCGTCGCATAGGCGGTCATCATGACAACTTCGGTCGGCAAATCCTGAGACTTGATTTGCCTGAGCAGGTCTATTCCAGACACTTGCGGCATGCGAATATCCATGACGGTCACATCCGGGCGCCAGCGTTCGACAACTGACAAGACGTCGCCGGCGTCAGACAGGGTCCTGATTTCGCACTCGTGGCCCTCGAGTATTTTCTTCCAGGCCTGAAGCATGTAGGGCTCATCATCGACCACCAATACTTTCATCAGGGGGTCCTGGGTAAACTCGTTTGTCATTCTCTCAACTCCTTATCTGACAGGCAGTCAGCAGCCGGCAACCTGAGTTCGAACTTTGAGCCTTCGGATTCTTTGCTTTCCACAATCAAGCTGCCACCATGTTCTTGAGCGATGCCATAACAAATCGACAACCCCAGGCCTGTCCCTTCTCCGGTTTCCTTGGTAGTAAAAAAGGGCTCGAAGATATGAGCTAAGACCTGAGCTGCAATTCCGGTGCCCTCGTCTTGAACAACCAGCACGGCTTGATTCCCGCGGCCTTCCGTGCGTAACACGACTTTGCTGCCGGATGCAGATGCATAGAATGCATTTTGAAGCAGGTTAATTACGACTTGCTCTAAAAGCCCCGAACGTCCGAGCACTAAAGGCACATCTAAGCCTAGCTCAAGACGAACACTGACGTCATTGGCCCGGGGATCCAACTGTGCGATTGCCAGTGAGTTTCGAGCAACATTATTCAGATCAACTTCAGTATGGGCCTCGCCTGATGATTTTCTTGAAAAAGACAGCAGGTTCTCAACAATATCTTTACAGCGCAGAGCACACGATTGAATTGTCTCCAATGCCTCTTTAGTTGGTTCGTCTTCATGATGACGACTCTCGCGCAGCAACACCTGAACAAATGCCAGAATTCCCCCCAGCGGGTTATTGATCTCATGCGCAACCCCACCGGCCATTCGCCCCAGGGCAACCATTTTTTCGGCCTGAATCAAGGCCTGTGTTCGCTCCTCGACTTTTTTCTCGAGTTCGAGGTTCATGGCTGACAGCTCCTGGTTGCGTTTGGCCAGTTCTGTTTCGAAAAGACGATTGCTGACAATCAGTTCAATATGATCTAGACATTCATTGACGGTGGCTGCCAACTGGGCATCGAGCCAGGGTTTGTTAAGAAACCGGTGCACTTCGCTTTCATTGATTGCCTTCTCGACGGCCTCAAAACTCGCCTGACCGGTCAACATCACCCGTTGAATATCCGGCCATTTCTCCTTCACCAACCTGAGAAAAGTCACTCCATCCATTCCATCCATACGATAATCCGAAATCACAACATGGATCTGTTCTCGCTCGAGAATTTCGAGACCTTCTTCGCCACTTGGCGCACTGAAGAGGCGCCACTTGTAACGGCGTAACGAGCGTACCAGGGCGGTCAAGATATGAGGCTCATCATCAACCAGTAAAATCCCAAAATTCTGTTCCTGGTCAGTTGTCTGATTTGTTAATTCAGAATTCAAAGTACCTGCTCCTTTTTCTGGGTATGTACGCTGCGGGCCGCAGAGAGACTCAATTGAATACACATTCCGCCTTCCGGAAGAAGAAACGCGCGCAGACCGCCGCCCAGCGATCTAGCCATTCCCCAGGCGGCACTCAAGCTCAAGCCCCCGGTCTCTAGTTTGCTGCCCGGCTCGAAAAACGGATCAAAAAGGCGGCTGACATCCTGTTCGGATAAACTACTCGCTCGATCGATTAGATCGACAGTTAAATATTCGCCATGGTCTTTTGTGCGAATAATAATTTTACGCGAGGGATCGACAACCCGAGCATTGATACTGAATATACTCAGTAATATCTGGCGCAGACTTTTTACAGGAACACTAACCACAGGAACTTCGGAAAATCGACAGTCAATTTGAAAACTCTTAGAGACCGTACCCCTGACAAGATCCACCAATCTCTCGATTTCGATATTGACGTCAACTTCAGTCGAAACGCCCTCGACTCCACCTTCCTCTGCAAAGACACGTAACTGCTCTACAATCCCGGTGATTCTGGTCAACCCATTGCTAATCTCGTCGAAAACCGGCCCCAGATCGTCAAGTGTTTCACCAATATGTTCCTCGTCAATAATCCGTCCAGCTTCTTCGACAATTTGCGTAACCTTTTTAAGACTGCCTGTTTTTGCCCGGGCCCGTGCGTGCATGACTACTCCGGCCAGCCGCCTTAGTGAGCGCACGTACTGCTCGAGAGTCGCTAGATTGGCGTTGACAAATCCAAGTGGATTATTGATTTCATGGGCCACACCGGCGCCCAACAACCCGAGCGCTGTCATCTTTTCTCTCTCAACCAGAGCCGACTGAGCTCGCTTGAGTTTCTGATGAGATCTATCGAGTTCCTGATAGGCGGTTTTCCTTGTCCTTATGGCTTCACGTAATGCCCGGGTGCGATCGTCAACAATTTTTTCCAGTTGGTGTGACCAGTTGACCAGTTCCTCTCTCGAATGTTTCAGATCGCCGATCACCATCATGTTCTGGACCGCGACAGCAATGTGACTTGAGATTTCCTCCAGATGATGCAAGTTATCCTCAGAGAAGCTGGCTGCCCCGGTCTTGTTCAACAGCTCAATGACGCCGATGCTCTCGTCCTTGACTATAATCGGTACAGAAATCCGGTATGTTCATCGACGTCACTATTAAACCTGGAGTCTCTATGGGCATCGTTCACTTTGACCGGTTCCCGATTAGCCAGACACCACCAGGCGATTCCTCCCTCGTTGCGCGGCAGGCGAATCTCTCTAATTGCCTCGCCGCGGGGACCCGTGACTCCATAGAAAAACAGTTCGTCGCTCTTTGAATCCTTCAACAGGAATGCGCCTGCCTGCGCTCCGATATAGCCGCTTGTGGCCCTGACGACTGCATCCATCCAGATTTCGAGTGGCTTGTTCGAGGTAATCAATTGAGAGACATGATGGAGAAACTGAAGATCGCTGACGCGTCTTCGCAACTGAAGAGCCAGGTTTTGATTCTCTTTCTCGAGAGCCGTGCGCCGCATGACTCTTTCAAGACTCATTAAGAGTGATTCTTCGGAGAATGGTTTAGGCAAGTAATCACCGGCTCCGGCTCTAAGTGTTTTCAGGGCGGAGTCCAGGGAAAAATCAGCAGTAGTAATGACTACCTGGCCAGCGGCACCGACTTCGATTAGTTTTGGCAGCAGGTCATAACCAGTCAGATCAGGCAAAAACAGGTCCAGAAGAACCACATCAGTCGGATCTTTCAGATAGTTTTCCAGGCCGGCGGCTCCGGTTGTTTCTTCTCTGACGACAAAGCCATGTGCAACCAGGATATCAGCTGCCATTCGACGAAAAATCGCGTCGTCATCTATTACCAGACAGCTTGGCATCAGCAGTCACCTCAGCCCGTTACAATTCGCCAAAATCTTCGTCCAACACAATCGCACCTTTTTGATCGCGCTTGACCTCGAAGATTCCAGGATGATCCGATTCCATCTTGTCGATGAACATTTGCTGCTTCTGGACCGTATCGAGTAGAACTTGATTCTCGCGTCTCAGCTCGATGAAATCGAAAATGTTTTTCAAAGTCATTTTCAACTCGATGTCGTTCCACGGTTTTGTTAAAAATTTAAAAACCTCACCTTCATTGATCGCTTCAATCGCTATCTGCAGATCGGCGTGTCCGGTCAGAATGATTCTGATTACTTGCGGATAGAGATTCTTGACCATTTTCAGAAACGTCAGACCATCCATTGCCGTCATCAAGTGGTCGGAAATCACCAGATCGATTTCTTGATCCTTGAGAATGTCCAGGGCCTCCTCTGGCCCCTGGGCTAAATAGAGCTGATAGGGCTCTTTTCGAAGAGATCTTCGTAACGCATTGAGGACGTTGGCTTCATCATCGACTAAGAGAACCTTAAAATTCTCCATTTACTCCTCCATCCTTGCTTGACTGTCTTCTAATTCAGTTGTCACAAATAAGAATGTTACGCCCAATTCTCGACGTTGCTAAAACCATACCATTATTGCGAACGGCCACAAAGACGAAGACTTTTCAACGCATTACGTGCGGTTGCCTATCCTGTCAGACGTAGCTGCTTGGCTCTTGTGGGGTATAAATAACCCACCCTGTCCTGAATAGCGTATCAAACATGAAGGGTATCAGGTGACACATGGGTGTATTTTGACCCATGCCTAAAATAAAGGGAAGTATATTATTTTGCGTTGGCTTTTTTAGGTGTTATCGCCGGATCGGCGATTTGAATGCCATCTCGAGTAGACTCTTTTACGTGATACATGGCCTCATCTGCCATCCTCAAGACTGAATCCTTGTCGCCCGTGTCTACGGGAAAATTTGAGACGCCAAATGAGGCCGTGACTCGAACCTGCATATCTTCGGAGGTCAAAAAAACTCGCTCGTTCAGCGCCAGGCGCAGGCGGCGAGTAACATGCAAAGCTTGCATTTTTGTTGTCTGCGGCAGGATGATAACGAACTCATCGCCGCCATAGCGAGTCGGAATATCGACCGTCCGCAGATTTGCCCTTACCAGGTCGCCAACCTCTTTGAGCAACTTCGAGCCACACAAGTGACCGTGTTCATCATTAACATTCTTGAAGAAATCAAGATCGAAAAAGATGACTGAAAAAGTCAGATCATAACGCCTCGAACGCTCAAACTCTCCCTGTAACATTTCATGCAGGTAGCGTGAGTTATAAAGGCTGGTCACATCGTCGGTAACGGTAAGTTCTTGAACCCTTAAGAAGTTGCGCGCATTTTCAATTGCTATCGCAGCATAGTCGGCCAATGACTCCAGCAACCTCAAATCTGCCGCAGAAAATGAGTTCGCCTCGGCATTGACCAACTCGATCACACCCAGCACGTCGCCGCGGGCGACTAAAGGGACACAGAGAATAGAACGAGTGTTGTAGTTTGTGAGTTCATCAACCTTTTTACACCAACGCTCATCTTGGTGAGCGTCAGCCACCAGGACCGGTTTGCCTTCCTTGGCAACCCAACCGGCAACTCCTTCGCCTACAGCCAATCTTAGTTCCTTGAGTTTGTCCGCTCCTTGACCAACTGCAATTTCGAAATAAAGTTCACTGGATTTCTCATCGAGCAGGAGCAAAGACCAGTTGTGTGGCTTCATCAGCTCACTTATTTTTTGCATTATAATTGCAAGAACTTCACGAATATCTAAAGTGGAAGTAAGCGTTTTACCGATGGAATTGAAGGCACGTAATTCCTCAACGGTCCTGGTCATTTCACGAAGTAGTTCTTCTCTGTCCATTTGCACCCCACAATCAACCACTTGCAGACTCTCAATAATACCCGAGGCTCTGATGAAGTCAATTAATTGATTCCTAGAAGTAACTCAAAATTCGTCGTTCCCGGATGATTCTGCCGGGAATCCATACTGCGTAACCCCTTGGATCACCGACAGAACCATTCGGTGATGACGGTTCTATTTAGAGTGGTTTTTGTAAATAATGACTTTCTTCTCAGGAATCTTAATTATAAGAATCATGACAACCAGGCCGACTTAGCGGATCTGTCTATGTTGCAGTTTCTTGACGACTTGCGCTGTTTGTCTTACGATTTTCATAGGACTTTCGAGTCGATAACAATTCATAGGGATGCAAACATGTTGGTACTCGCCTCAAAATCTCCCCGCCGGCATCAACTATTGACTCTGGCCGGTGTACCTTTTCGCAGCCTCCCCAGCCATGTGGGTGAGCATCTGATTAAAGGTGAAAAACCAGAGGCTTTCACGAGACGAGCTGCCCGGAATAAGGCCGATGCAGTCGCCAAGCGAGTCCAGCCCGGCACCTGGATATTAAGCGCAGACACAACTGTTGTTGTTGATCACGAAATCCTCGGCAAACCGGCCGATCAGAGCGACGCCACTCGAATGCTGAAATTGTTATCCGGCCGAGAGCATCGTGTTTTAACTGCAGTTGTTTTACTGAAAGCTGGCAGTAAATCCGCAGATGAACATTTATCTGAAACTTTAGTTACTTTCCGCACCCTTGACGAAACCATGATTTCTGGGTATTTGAAAACCGGCGAGTCTCGAGATAAAGCCGGCGCCTATGGGATCCAGGGCAAGGGTGCGCTTCTGGTAAGTTCTATCGAGGGGTCGTATACAAACGTGGTTGGTCTGCCTCTGGTTGAGACGAGCGAGATGATCAGGCAGGTCGGCCTCTGGTCGCCGTTTTCTGAAGTTCAAGAAAACAAGGAGATTAATCGTGAAAATTACTCCGATTGACATTCGCCAGCAACAGTTCGGCAAAACCTTTCGCGGCCTGGACCCTCGTGAGGTAGATTCTTTTCTCAATCTGATCAGCGACGAACTTGAATCCGTACTCAGAGAAAACAATCAACTCAAGGAAGACATTGCCCGTACCGGCCGAATCGTCGATGAATACCGCGATCGCGAGCGGGCCCTGAAAGAGACCATGATCACGGCCCAGAAGATTACCGACGACATCAAAGAAAGCGCCCGCAAAGAGGCTGAAGTAATACTCTCCCAGGCGGAACTACAGGCCGAAAAGATCATTCACGCCGCCAACGACAGATTGGTGAAAATTATCGAGGACATCAACGAGATCAAGCGTCAGCGCGAACAAATGCATGTCAATCTTGCCGGACTAGTCAAGTCTCACCGAAGACTGTTACATGAAGTGGACGAAGATAAAATGGAATCTGTATTCGTCAGCGTCGAAGAGCTCAAACAGCGAAGGAGAAGACTGCATGCCGCCATCCAGGAGGCCCTCGAAGCCCAGGCTAGCTTGCTTGACCTTGACCGTGATCACGAAATAGACGATCTACGTGAAGAAGTCGAGCGCCTACAACGCCTACGTACAAATTTCCTCTCTCGTCTACAAGGTGTTGTCGACACCCACTCCAAGCTATTAGAAGCTCGCGAGGAGGCTGAAGGAAAAACTGGCGGGCTCATGGTTGAAGACACCAGCCTTAAGGTGCTCAAACGACCGGAAGAAAAATCTGAACCAACACAAACCGAAGACAGCGAAGAGAACCAAAACAGCCCGGCCAGTGGGGAAATGGAAGGCCGTTGAATTACCCGCCTTACTTGCTTCAGGAGAAAACAGGGACATGCCTGCTTCAAGTTTGGGTTCAGCCCAATGCCAAGCGCTCGGACTGGGCCGGCTTATATGGCCAGCGAATTAAGATTCGATTGGCGGCCCCTGCGGTTAACGGCAAAGCCAATAAAGAACTGATCCGTTTCCTGTCACAAGAATTAGGCTTGGCAAAAAAAGATATCGAGATTTCCGCCGGGCTCAGAGTTCGGGGAAAAACTATTCGCATTGTCGCTGAAGTCGATTCTCTATTGGCCCATCTTCCCCTGAGTTCATTCCATCGTCATGATTAAACAGATCCAGCCATCTCTTTTTTTCAGAAGCATTTTGCTCGTAGTTCTTTTCTTGGGCCTTAATATTTCCCGGTCACGGGCTTCAGACTACTTAGTGCCTGCAACCTTCGACGGCCAGATAGACACCAGTCACTACCGTTTTTTCTTTCGTGAACGATTCCGCCTTGTGGCTGAGGAGCTGGCTGAGTCAGCCGACAGCATTCGGGCAAAGGTCCTTCAAGACCTAAGGAGCAATCGTCCAGACAAAACGAAAATTGTAGTCGCCGGTGATTTCGACGATATGCAGGCAGCGGCTCCAGCCGGTGTTCAAATACCGGCCTGGGCTGCCGGAGTCGCATTCCCAAGAGACAACCTGATCTTATTGCGTGTCAAGGGCGACAGCCCGCAGGCATCCAAGATCGAACAAGTATTCACTCATGAGTGGGCCCACCTGGCCCTGGCCTACGCCGTTGACTTTCGCAAGATACCCCGTTGGTTCAATGAGGGATTTGCAATGTATCATTCAGGCGAATGGTCGTTTTCACGAACGACTACTCTAGCATCTGGTGTTGTTTCCAAGCGGATATTTTCTCTGCAATCGTTAACAGACTTTTTTCCTGAAAAGCTATCCCAAGTAGAACTGGCCTATGCTCAGAGCATTGATTTTGTAGGCTTCTTGCTTGGAGAGTACGGCCAAGAGCCCTTCGGGCAGCTCATCGAACTGCTGGCCCAGGGCTGGTCTTTCATCAGCGCCCTTGAAGAAGCCTATGATTCAAGTCTTGCCGAAATTGAAGATCAATGGCGTCAGGACCTCAAACTGCGCTATACCTGGATTCCTCTCATAACCGGGGCTGCCACTTTCTGGTTTTTGGCCAGTCTGATCTTTATTCTGGCCTACCTGAAGAAAAGGCGTCGAAAGATCGAAGGTTTCGAGCGCCTCGATGATGACCAAGAGGGCGATAACCTGAACCCGCCTATATGAACTTTGTTGTCGAATCTAGGGTTGAATCCCTCCAGTAGATTGTGATACAGAAAAGTCTCGAAACCATTGAACCTAAAAGAGATGTGTCCCAGACACATAATCTACTTGGAGAGTGTCTCGATGACCGAAAACCAGGGAAACTCCGAGAACCCCGAAAATCCCGAGAATTCTGACAATTCTGAATCAACCGATTCGTCTGTTTCTGCTGCCGACAAGTCCCAAGATTTGGCTGGCACGCAAAACGACGAAGTCGAACAAGAATTCTTCCAGAATGAAGAATCCGAACAGAGCACCGAAACCGGTGAGCAACCACCAGACGAATCTTTAGAACCACCAACCGACCAGCCGGCTGACGAAAGTGCCTCCGCCGACTCCCCAGAATCACCAGAAGAGGCACCCCCGGCAGATGAAGATGACAGTCCCGAAATTCCAGATGGCAGCGCTAGCACCTTTGAGCCTGAGATCATCGAGACCGATGCAGACTCCCTGGCCGACCAAACCTCTCAAGCGGAGACTGATCAGGCTGTTGCCGACCAGCAGTCCGGTGAGAGTTCAAAAGCCGAGTCAGCCGATACCCTAGAACAGTCAAGCGAGCCGGCGCTTGAGATTCCCGTGATAGAAGTTCTTTCCGATGGCAGTGATGAAGCGCTGCCTGTACCGGGAGGCCAGGGCAGTCAGCCGGCGCCATTTGACCCGCGTCAGGCTCCCGCCTGGCAAGCCCTGCTGGCAGAGTATGAACGCGAAATTGCCGCAATTGGCGATGTGCCGGCTGCCGCCATGCTGTACTACGAATCAGGCAAGCTTTGGGAAGAAAAACTAGCCCAGCCCCGCAATGCCTGGAATTGCTACAATAAAGCTTTTCAGCTGCAGCCTGCCATGATTCCCAATATCCGCGCAGCCGGTCGACTAGCCTCCCAGGTCGGCAACTGGAACGTGGCTGTCCAAATAATAGACTCAGAAATTGAAGCGCTGGACGACCCGAGCGAGAAAGCATACTTGCACTATCGGCGCGGATTGATTCTCGAAGAGAAGCTCGGCAAGGCAGATGAAGCCCGAGCAGCTTACGAGGCGGCCGTCAGCCTGGTTCCGGAAAATATTGAGCTTCTCAAACAACAAGAGCGTCTGGCAATCTCAACTGGTGACTGGAAGACGGTGCTCGAAGTGCGTCTTTTACTTCTCGAACTCATCAAGGACCCTGCCGTATGCGTACAGACCCTACTCAGCTGTGCGCGACTCTATCAGGTTCAGTTCGAGGACAAGGCAAAAGCCGAGCAGATGTTCCGACGGGCTCTTGAAATCGAACCGGAAAATACATCGGCCCTCAGCTCCCTCAGGATCTACTACTCAGAGACCAAGAACAATGATCGACTGCTCGAAATCGTCCAGCTTGAAGCCCAGGTAGCGTCTGATCCGGCAACGGCTGCCTGGTTGTGGTACCAGACCGCGCGCCTGCAGAGGGAACAAACTGGAGATGATGAAAAAGCTCTTGAGTCCTTGTCCCTGGCCCTTTCGCTTACACCGAGCAATCACATGCTATTGGCGGAAATGGCCAATATTTTCGAAAATCTCATGCGCTGGCAGGAGTTGGTGGATATTTATGAAAAAATGGTCGAGGTGATCTCCGATCGCCAAGAAAAAGTTTCGTTGTATTTTAAACTGGGTTCTATTTGGGAAGAGAAGCTCTTCAATGAAGATCGGGCTATTGCCGATTACAGCAAAGTGATCGAGCTCAGCCCAAACTATCTGCCGGCCCTCCAGGCTCTTGGAAAACTATACTACCGAAAGGGCCAATGGGATGATCTGGTTCAGATGTATGAGGTCGAGATTCGTGAGACCAAGGATTCCAAACCCAAGGCAGTAAAACTCTATAAACTGGCCGAAATACTCGAAGAGCGCTTGAGCCGCGATGAAGACTCTATTCAGAAGTTAGAGCAGTGTCTAGACATGAGCCCCGGTTATCTGCCAGCTTTGAAGGCTCTTGGGCGATTATACTCGAAGTATCAGCGCTGGGAATCTCTCATTCATATGTACGAAAAGGAACTCGAAGTTACTCAAGACCATGATCAATCGGTGTTTCTGCTGGACAAGATTGGTATTCTTTGGGAAGAAAAATTAAACAACATCGACAAAGCGATTGAGACCTATCAACATCTATTGGAGATCTCACCCAATTATTTGCCAGCCATCCGGACCCTGGGCAAACTTCATGTTCGAGCCGATCGTTGGGAGGACATGATCAGCGTCAACGAACTTGAAGCCCAGTTGATCAACGATCAGAAGCAAGTTGTTTCCTTACTGCATCGCAATGGCGAAATCTTCGAAGAGAAACTCAACGATAAAGACAAAGCAATCGAAATGTACAAGAAAGTGCTTGCCTTGGCGCCCTCCTACCTGCCTGCCCTACAGAGCCTTGGGCGTCTGTATTTTATCAAGGGTCGCTGGGAAGATCTGATAGGCATGCATCGGCAAGAAATTGAAGTGACCTTGAATGAAGATCAGCAAATCGCCTTGCTTTACAAAATTGGTGAGCTGTACGACGAGAAACTCGTCCAGGAAGACAAAGCCATTGTTGCCTATCAGGAAGTACTCCGAATTCAGCCGACAAATTTCCCGGCCTTGAAGTCTTTGATTCGTATTTTCGCCAATAAACGCAATTGGGAGAGCCTGATTGATATATACGAAAAAGAGTCAAATGTTCTCGAAGACCCTCAGCAAAGGGCCTTGTCCCTGTATAGAGTAGCAGAGATCTGGGAGAACCATTTGGCTCAGCCAGATAAGGCAATTGCGACTCTTCAGTCCATTTTACAGAGCAATCCCAATCATACACCTTCTATGCGATCTCTGATTCGTCTTTATGCTCAAGCCCAGGACTGGCGAGGATTGCTGGGGATCTACGAAAAGCAACTCCAAAATTCGGTCCAGGAGTCCCAGACCATACAAATCCACGGTGCCATAGCTGAAATCTACACCAACCAGTTAAACGATTTGGTACAGGCAGCTGAATGCCATGAGAAGATTCTGGAAATAAGAGACGATCATCTTCCTTCAATTGAGGCCCTCGAGCGAATCTACCTAAGCCAGAGAAATTACAGCTCGTTGGCGCGCATATACGAATCTCTGTTCCAGCGGACTACCGATCCGCTGCTGAAGCTGTCTTTACAATCACAGATAGCCGACCTGAAAGAGAATCGTATCCAGCCACCTCAGAATGCCGGGGAGAACCACCTAAAGGTCCTGGCAATCAATTCAATACACCCCGAAGCACTTCGTTCTCTGGATATCCTCTACCACAAGTTTGGTACCTGGCGAGGCCTCAAAATCCTATACGAACGTGAACTAAAAAGAGATCATACACCCGAAGAAGCCGCCGACTTGTGTATGCGTATTGCCGATCTGACCGAAACTCGCCTTGAAAGTCCGGATATCGCCACGCATTATTACAAAGAAGCACTACGCATTTCACCCGATTTACTTCCTGCGATAAAAGCTCTGAAACGCATCAGCCTGAGCAAAGACGATCACGAATCCATGATAGGACTTCTTGAACGTGAAGGTCAGGTAACAAGAGATCCCCGTCAGGCAATTGGAACATTGCTCCAGGCCGCTCAGATATATGTCGAGCGCTTCAATGATCCAGCCCGTGCGATCGAGTGCTATTTTAAAGTACTCGAGCGCGATCCCAAGGAGAGTCAGGCTTTTAGTCAATTGGAAGCCCTGTTGATTCAGCAAGCTGACTGGGAGCGATTGACGGTTCTTTATCGCAATCGGATCGGTATTACCGAAGACAGCCGAACTCTGGCCGAGTTGCACAATAAATTGGGGGGACTCTTCCGCGAACAACTGGAGCGGCCTCAAGATGCAGCCCAAAGTTTTAAAGAAGTACTGAAAATCAACCCATCAAACGTACAGGCGTCTGCGGTGCTGGCCGAACTGACTTTTGAAACTGAACAGTGGGATGAGTCCGTCCAGTTGAACAACCGTCTTCAAGAATTAACTACTGAGCCCGACTTATTATCCGAAAGTCATTATCGCTTGG
Source organism: Deltaproteobacteria bacterium (assembly GCA_019307065.1). Classification (GTDB taxonomy): domain Bacteria; phylum Myxococcota; class B64-G9; order B64-G9; family B64-G9; genus JAFDKH01. The sequence continues at coordinate 3,556 of JAFDKH010000145.1, read as the reverse complement.
GCCTCATTTACCAGGAAAAGCAACCAGATCTCGAAAAGGCCGTCCAGCACTTCAATAAAGTACTAGAGCTCAAGCCCGGCCACATTTCTACCCTTGAACGCCTGAAAGCTATTTTTAGCGCCCGACAGCAGTGGACCGAGGCCATTGAAGCTCTTTCTTCATTGATTGAAGTTGACACCGAACCGGCCAATCAAATCAAGCATCACTTGGAACAAGCCGGAATTTACGAAGCCGGCATGGACAACCCTGAAAAGGCTGTAGCTGCTTATCGTCATGTTCAGGAACTTGAGCCCAGCAATGTATCCATTATTCAGAAACTCGGCGAACTCTATGAGAAGCTTGAACGCTGGCAAGATCTGATCGATTCCTACCATGCTTTTATTCGCTTGCTACCTCCCGATCGCGAGCAAGATGCTGTTCCACTGCACATGAAAATGGGAGGATTATTCCACAAGAATCTCAACAACACCGATCGGGCAATTTTAGAGTTTAAACGGGTTACGGAGATCAACCCGCGCCACATCGAGGCCCATGAGGCCCTGGCTGGTCTATACGGGAGCACCGGTCTCTATTATGCCAATGCCGTCGACGAGCACCGCAAGCTGCTCGACATCAACCCATTCAGGGTCGATTCATTTCACGAGCTCCGCCGAATTTTTGAAGAACAGCGAGTCTTTGACAAAGTCTTGTGCGTTTGCGCCGTCCTGCATTATTTACGGGCCGCCGACCAGAACGAAGAATTCTTCTACGGTGAGAACCGCGGCAAGATTCCCGACCGGTCTACAAATACGTTGACAGCGGAAGAAATTGAGAAGCTACTGGTTCATCCTGACGAGCAAGGCATCGTTCGAAAAATCATGAAGTTGATCGGACCCCATCTGTTCAAGTTATTCCCGCCGAATCTCGAACGGCATGGCGTGGGCAAAGGGGATCGGGCCCGGCCGGACAATCCACTGCGCACATTGTGCAACGGGATGGTCGCTAATCTTGGTGAGATCGAGTACGAGCTTTACCAGTCCAGTCAGCCCACCCACCTGGTAGCCATTGAAAACACAACACCGCCCTCATTAATTGTTGGTGAAGGGTTGATTAAAAGAACCGTCGTAAAGGAGCAGCGCTTTGCTCTTGGTCGCGCGATTAAGCGTATTTCGGATGGCAGTTATCTGGCGACAATCATCGGGACCAAGGAACTGGCAAAGCTGCTTGCCGCTGTTGTCACGCCCTACCATCCAAGTAGCCCGGTGGCCACCTTCCCCTCAGAACTGCCTCCCGATTTGCCCAAACGTATCAACAAGGCATTGCCGCGCAAGATACGCAAAGCAGTCGAGGAGCTAATGAACACGAATGCCACCGACCTGGCCAGAGTTCCCGATTATGACGCCTATTTCCGTGGCATGGAACTATCAGCCAATCGGTATGGTTTATTGATGTGTAACGACTTGCCGCAGGCAATCATGCACTTGACTCGCGAGGATCCTGAACTCAGGGACAAACGCCTAAACACAACCGAAGAAATCGTTTCGGCACTTTCCAATAAAATCAGCATCTATGATTTACTTCGATTTGCCGTCAGCGAGGAATACTTCAGGCTGCGCACGCGCATGAAATTTTCAATTGTAAGCTAGGTGGCAACTTCGTTATTTGGCTATATCGAGTATCTCATTCCTGACCTTGTCAACTATCGCGACGAACGCCTCGACCACAGCCGAATCAAATTGTATACCGGATGCTTGTTTGATCTCAGATATCGCCAGCTGAGACTCCATTGCCTTTCGGTAGGGACGATCTGAGGTCATCGCGTCATAGGCATCGGCCACAGCAATGATACGCGCCTCGAGAGGGATTTCTTCACCGACCAACTGGCCCGGATAGCCCGATCCATCATAACGTTCATGGTGGCGTAAAACAATTTCCTGGGCATCATTGAGGAATTTAAGCGGCCCAAGGATGGAATCGCCAAACAGGGGATGATTGCGAATCACATCCCACTCATCATCGGTAAGCCTGAGTTTTTTGTGAAGAATCGTATCCGAAATACCGATCTTTCCAATGTCATGCAGCAAACCGGCATACTGAATAACTCTTACGCTGTGCCTGGACAGTTTCATTTGCTTGGCAATTCCAAGAGAGTACTTTGTCACCCGATCGGAGTGTCCCTTGGTATAGGCATCCCGAGCTTCGAGCGCCTGTGCCAGACTGCGGATTGTTTCGTAATAGGTTTCCTGAGTGTTTTCGAACAGTCTTGCGTTTTCGATTGCAATTGCAGCCTGGCTGGCCAGAACCTGCAGCACCCGGCGATCGCTGTCTCCAAAAGCTTCTTCGTCGAGCGAACCCAGTTCAAAATATCCGATGATCCGGTCACCGATCTTCAACGGCAATCCAAGAAACGACTTGAGTTCGCCAGTCCCTGATTTTGGGTCGGACCCAACAGGCTTACCCGGTGCAGCTTGGTCTAGAGATAGTTTTTCTTCCGTTTCCTCGTCGAGTAGACGAATTGCACAACTTGAAGTAACCACAATCTCTCTGGTCATTGTAACAATTGCATCAAGTGTGTCACTCAAGTTGAGACTCGAGGTAATCGCCTGAGAGGCTTCTTGCAGAGTCACTAATTCTTTAACCCTTTTTTCAAGGTCCAGATTCGCCTTTTCGATCCGCGCCGCGTATTCTTTCAGCTCTTTGTTCATGCTGTTAATTTCATCAACATTGCGAGCTAGTTGGGCCTTCTTCTTCTCTAGTTGAGAATAAATCTCAGCATTATGAAGCGCCACGGCCGCCCAGGATACAAAGGTTGAAAACAGGCGCATATCCTTTTCGCTAAAAGCTCCCGGCTCGGTCGCTTCGGCATCCAGAACTCCAATAACTTCGTCCTTGACAATCAGGGGAACAGCCATCTCGCAGCGACCACCGGCAACTCCCTCGATATAACCGCCGTTCATCTTAACATCCGGTACAAGCACCGCTTTACCGCTCTTGAGCACGCGCCCGGTGATCCCCTCGCCGGCTCGAATGCGCATACCCTTGGCGACCTCTTCGCGATAACCGATGGCCGCCCTGACTACCAGAAATACTTCGTCGTTCACGTCTTCTTTCAGCAAGACAGCACAGTGGTCGAAACGCAATGCTTGTTTGGCGAGTTGCAGCACCTCCTCGAGTAAGGAATCAATCGACAGGTTTGAATTCATTTGCTGACCGAGACGATTCAGCAAGGCTAACTCGTTTACCGTCTTTTCGAGTTGTTCACTTCGCCGCTCAAGCTGGTTCATCAAGCTGGCATTCTTAATTGCCGTGGCCGCCTGATTTGCGAAGACACGAAAGAGTTCCAGGTCACCTTCTACAAAAGCTCCAGTATTTTTGCTTTCGGCATCTAGAACTCCGATTATCTGGTCCTCGATCCGCAACGGGGCAGCCATTTCAGCCCTGGCACCCGCGACTCCCTCAATATAGCCGTTCCATTCGCTGACATCATTGACAATGATTGCTTCACCCGTGGCAACCACATGCCCGGTCACGCCCTGGCCAATCGATCCCTTGAAATTTTTCACCACTTCAGGCAGAT
>JAFDKH010000144.1 GCA_019307065.1 Deltaproteobacteria bacterium | reverse complement strand
AGGTTCGACCCCGTTTACATGAACGTTTTTGTAAGAATACTGAAAGGGCTGGCTGCGAGAATTCTATCAGATGATGGAAAGACTATTTCCTTCATTGAAGCGCCCCAATAATTTTATATACGATTGCAACCCGGGTTCCGATATGCATAGATTCATTCTAATAACGACGATTCTCAGCAGCTTGGTCATAATGACCGGAGACATCCGTGCGCAAGAAGAAGAAGAACTCGAATTGGAGATGTTTTTCGCTCCGGAAGATACAGTAACCAGCGCCGCTAGACATGCCCAAGATATCGGGATGAGTCCTTCGGCGATTACTGTCATAACCCGTGAGGAAATTGAGGCTTCCGGGGCGACTTCAATTCCCGACTTGCTCAGGCTGGTTCCGGGAATGGATGTAGTCTTGTGCTCGCCCTTTTACACGTCGGTTTCTACTCGCCTGTATTGGAATTTCGAGAACAATTTGTTTCTGGTTCTGGTCGACGGCCGCGAGGCGAACCTCGAACTAATCGGATGGGCGCCTTGGGAGATCGAAACGATCAACCCGGAAGAGATTGAGCGGATCGAGGTTATCCGCGGGCCAGCCTCCTCACTCTACGGTGCAAATGCTTTTGCCGGCGTGATCAACATTACAACTCGCCCGATTACCGACCAGGCCTCCGGCTGGGTTCGAATGAACGGCGGTGAAATCGGAATGTTGTCGGGGGCTGCGCAGGCATCGGCCCGGATAGGTGATTGGGGAGTCTCGATCAGCGGCGGACGTGATCTAATGGGGCGTTTCACCGATCCGCGATTGCCCGGAAAAGAAGTCTGGAAATTTCGATCAATTGTCGAATACCGCCTGTCTGAATCGGACAGTCTTCTTTTGGATTGGGGAATTTCTCAAGGGGAGGGCGCCACAACATCAGCGATGGGTACGGTAAATTTCGAAATGGACATGAAGGTTTTGCGCTTGGCCTACAAATCCGAAAACCTCGATGGACAGATTTTTTGGAGCATGGCCGGTGCCTAGGGCGGGCCCAAGGCCGGCCTTGAATTTGGAGGAATAAAACTTGCCAAATTTGTTCATACCTCCGTTGACGCTCATACCATAGACGGACAAGTTCATTGGACCGTGCCGCGTTTCTGGTACCCACTTTTGATTATTGTCGGCGGGGGCTTGCGGGGCTACGCCTTGATTTCGGACGAGTTACTCAATGGCGAGACATTTTCAGATATCAGCAGCTCCGACTATCACAAGCCGGGTCTCAGCGAATGGGAATACAGGACCGGCGCTTTTGTGCAGGGTGAACTTTCGCTAGTTGATTGGTTGACGGTAACGGCCGGCCTGCGTTTCGATTATAACAATGTGACCAAGGAGTTTTTTAGCCCGCGCATAGCGGCCGTGTTCAAGCCGGTCTCCAATCAATATCTGCGACTGGGTGTCGCCCGTGCTTTTCGCAAACCGGCTTATTTGGAAACTGGTTTTCATATGGCTGTTGAGTTTCCTGAAGGAAGTCCGATTACCGGGCCGGCCCAGAATGAGTTTCAAGAATTTATGTCGAGGATGATCGGAAACAAGGATCTGATCAACGAACAAATTATTTCTTTTGAGGCGGGCTACCTGGGAAGATTTCTAGATGGCAGAATCAACATAGCTCTGGACCTGTATGCCAACCTGTACAGAGATTTAATAGAAGTAAAGCAAGAAATAATCTCAAATGCACAGGGCCTGCCGGATCTCAGAGAAGGCAGGAGTATATTTAGGTTCGAAAATACCGACAAAAAGATTGATATCTACGGCAGCGAGCTGAGTCTGCGTTATCAGATCAATAGAAAAATAGTATTGATGGCGTCATGGACGCTGAGGCAAGTATACAACCGAAATCAGGGCAGCTGGGAAAACAGAAGCCCCAAAAATATGTTTACGCTGGGAGGCAGATTTAAAACGGATTTTGGAATGTTGGGCAGCTTGTTCATATTTTCAAGGTCGGAATTCATAGATCCGCAAGTAGAAAACCCGGCCGGCTTGTTTCAGGACTACCTGACAAGGCAGATGGATAATTCTATTCTAGTAATTGCAAAACTGGGACATAAATTCCGGCTGGCAGATGAATTTCAACTCGAAGCAGGACTGAAATTGTTCTTGCCGTTTTCTATCGATCAACTCGAATGGCATTACTATGATAAAGGCGGATCTGTGACCACAGACGGAAGTATATACGGCGGCGACCGACTGCGAAGAATGGTTACGGCTTACCTGGTTGGTTCGTTCTAGAGGTCAGCCAGATCGGCCTGTTAGATATAACACCCTGTAATAACACCTAAAACACCGAACAAACACACTAACGATAATTCGGGTTGATAGTAACTCATGCATGAGTTACTATTTCACATCATGAGTCCCTAACAGAACAAAAGGAGTCAGCCTTGGCGATTGAATTGGGGTTGGAAGAACGAGTTGTGATGGCCATGAAGCAGCTTGGTTTTACAGCCTCTGATGCTCGGACCTACTTCTCTTTGTTGAAATCAAATCCGGCAACCGGATATGAACTGGCGGCCAATTCCGGAGTTCCGCGATCGGCAATATATAACGTACTCAACAGGCTCGAAAGCCGAGGGCTCGTCACAGCGATTCAAAGAAAACCGGCTCGCTATATGCCGTTGTCGCCGGAGCGTTTGTTTGAGTTGATCGAGTCGAGATTCACAAGAAATTTAGAAGATCTCAAAACATCGTTGGAGAGCCTCGAGCAGCAGTCGCCCGAGCTGCGGACCTGGACAATACAAGGTTATCCGGCTCTACTGGATCGTGCTTGTAAGATGATCAAAAATGCCCGGCAGAGTGTACACCTTTCAATTTGGCAGCGAGAATTCGGGCAACTGGCAGACGCCTTACGCCAGGCTGTTGAATCTGAAATAGACGTGCTTACATTTTCGTTTACAAAAATTGAAAAAGAAATAGGGCAGGTTCTCAGTTACGGAATTGACGAAACAGATCTCGAAAAATACTGGCCGCATAAACTTATTTTGATTGCAGATCGCAAGAGCGTCTTAGTTGGTCAGGCACAGGAATCGGAAGAGAACCATACGCTCATGTCGGAAGAAAGCGTCCTGGTGGAGATGGCCATTTCCAACCTTGTTTTGGACATTACTCTGTTTGGGCAGCGTAGAGAAATAGATACAAGCGAAGTGATAACTGGATTAACCGCTTATCTTGCCCCGGTCGAGGAAATGGTCAATGGAAAACTCGACAAGCGCAAGACCTGAAAGGCGGCCCGGATATGCGAATTGGTCTAGGGGAAATTCTGTTAGTTGGGGCGCTAACGTTGATCCAGGCCGGCTGCGGTCAGACCGATCGGTTATGCGAAGATGTTGACTGTTCGGGACACGGGCGTTGCGCCATAAGAAACAGTGAAGCAACTTGCTTGTGTGATCCGGGGTTTTTGTCGGACGGAACAACCTGCCTGGCCGACCCATGCCGACAGGCAGTCTGTATACACGGAACTTGTCAAGCCGACCAGACTACGGCGAGTTGCAACTGCGACCCGGGTTATACGGGCGAGTATTGCGATCTGTGTGCTGAAGGATATCATGCCGAAGAGTTGGCTTGTATTCCCGACTCGCCTTGCGATGACAAGCTATGTATTCATGGTGTTTGCAGGCTGGTCTCTAACGTTGCAGTTTGTGACTGTCGGCTGGGCTATGCCGGCGAGAGTTGTGACGAGTGCGCCGCCGGTTATCATTCCGAAGGATTGGAGTGCCTGCGAAATTCGGCCTGTGATCCGGACCCCTGTGTTCATGGAATCTGCACGGATTTGAACGGTCAAGCGGTTTGCTCGTGCAAGCCGGGCTATGTCGGCCAGCGTTGCAATCAATGTGACCAGGGTTATCTGCCGGCCGGCTTGTATTGTCTTCCCGAGTTCTTTGACCCCTGTGATCCAAATCCCTGCCTGACAATAAACCGCTCGATCTGCGTCATAGATGGACAGACCTATGCTTGCCAATGTGATCCCGGGTTTCATGAAGAGCTAAGCGAGTGTCTAGCCGATTCGGCCTGTAGTCCCAATCCATGTCAGCAGGCTAATCGCACGGTTTGTCGGCTGGCAGGCGATGGCCATGTTTGCAATTGCGATGCCGGGTATCATCTCGAAGACAGTCTGTGTGTTGAAGACAGCGTCTGTAATCCCGAGACAACTTGTTCGGGTAATGGAAGTTGCAGCGGCAACGGTTTGGAATGTATTTGTAATAGTGGTTATACCGGAGCCTATTGTGAACAATGTGACAGTGGTTATCATCCCCAGGGCGACCAGTGTGTTCCCAATGCAGCTTGCGATCCCAATCCATGCACTGATCTGAATCGAACTGTGTGTGTCGAGCAAGACGCCGGGTACCTGTGTCAATGCGATCCGGGCTACCAGGATGGCAACAACGATGGAACTTGCCGGCCGGATTGCACGAGTGCAAATTTGAACTGCTCTGAACATGCCCACTGTGAAATAATTACTGGTCTGGCGATGTGCACATGCGATTCCGGTTACCAGGACAACGATCAAAACGGCAGTTGTGAAGAAACCTGCTTAACCGCGAATCTGGCTTGCCCCGATGGCGAAATTTGCGACGACCGCTCCGGTTCACCCGAGTGCGTATCTTCGGTAATGCCGCCAATATACATCACTTTTCATTGGCACATGCATCAACCGATCTATTGGCCTTATGAGAGCATTGTCGACACCGAAGCCGCCGGCTCAATGGGCTATTCGTTATATTCAATCCATTCCGATCGCACTGGTCCGTATACTTCATGGCCCCGGGATGCGATCGACTCGGGCAGAAGCCTGGCCCATATGGGGGCCCAGGTGTCGATTTCAGGATCATTAATTGAGAACCTGAACAACATGGCAGCCGCCGGGGCTGGCTTTGCCAATTGGACCGACCCTTGGGCGGAAGCCATGACCTGGCAAACCGCAGAAAGTAACCCGCGTTTGGATCTGGTCAATTTTGGCTACCATCATCCCTTGATGGGTCTGGTCGACGCGACTTCCATTCAATTACAGATCGATACCCATCGCGAAGTCGTCAGCCGAAACTTCAACGCCCCGACCAGCAAGGGTATTTTTCCGCCGGAATGCGCTTTTAGTGAACGGATGATACCGGCCCTGGTCGCCCAGGGAATCGAGTGGGTCATGGTTGACAATATTCATTTCGACCGGGCCCACTCCGACTATCCATTTCGACCCGAGTCGAACTTGCCGGCCCCAAATGTTGCCGACCAGGTGAACAGCGATCAAACAGCCTGGATTCAACTCAATGGGTTGTGGGCACCATCGGAAGTCTCGGCGCCCTGGGGATATCAGCCGCATTATGTCGAGTACATAGATCCCGAAACGGGTCAGTCTAGCCGAATGATTGCTGTTCCTGCGGCCCGTTACGAGGGCAACGAGGATGCTCGGGGAGGGTTCGGAGCCCTGCAATACGAAGCCGTCTTTAGCCAATACGAGCATCTCAATACCGATCCGGCCCATCCGATGTTGATTGTGCTCCATCATGACGGTGACAACTACGGTGGAGGCACTGAGAGCTACTATCATTCAAACTTCCAGGCATTTGTCAGCTGGGTCGCCTCCCAACCTGACAGGTTTGTGGCGACTACCATTCAAGACTATCTGGATAGGTTTCCACCCGACATAAACGATGTGATTCATGTTGAAGACGGTTCTTGGAGCGGGGCCGATAACGGCGACCCGGAGTTTCAGAAATGGAACGGGGATCCCGGGCCTGATGGCTATTCACCGGACAGAAACTCGTGGGCGGTGATTACGGCTGCCAAAAACAGGTTATTGACGGCTGAGAGCATTCAACCGCATAGCTCGGCTGCAGCAATTGTCGATGCGGCCGGCAACGATACCGATAAGGCCTGGTACTATTTTTTGAACGGGGAGACGTCATGTTACTGGTATTGGGACAATTCCATGGATGGTATTTGGGACAGTCACCCAACCAGGGCCGCCAACACAGCAAACTCCTATGCCGATCAAGTGATTTCTTCAGCAGCCGACACCGTTGGCCCGACCATCTACTTGCCTCAACGCGAGCCGTATAATCCCGGGCAGGCCGGCCAGTCGAGTGACATTACAATATGGACCTATGTATATGATGTATCCGGGCTGGCTAATGTCAGCTTGCACGTGCGAGTAGACCAGGATGGAGTCCGCGATGCCGCCAATGAAATCTATTCCGGCGGAAGCTGGCAGCAAGTGACAATGATCGGCGAGAGCCTGCCGGCCCGGACATCTCCGCCGCCGTTATACAAAGCAGATCAGTATGTGGCCCAAATCACCGGTCTGACTGACAAACTGGTCGACTACTATATTTCGGCCGGGGACAACCAGGCCAACCTGACAAAGTCTTCGCTCATGCATGTTTACATAGGCAGTTCCGGCGGTACTCCCGATCAGCTATGGACACCCGAGAATCCAACCAGTCAGGACATAATCACGATCATCTGGAATCAGCCAGCCAATCTGCATTGGGGTGTCGATGCCAGCCTGAACGGTGACTGGAGCCCGCCGCCCAATGAATACTGGCCCAGCGGGTCTGTATTATGGAGCGACGGCAAGTCCATCGAGTCGCCTTTGAATGGGCCCGATCCTGAAGGTCGTTATTCGATCCAGATAGGGCCTTTCAACCAGACAACAGTTGCTGAAGTGAATTTTGTTTTTCACAATGAATCGGGTTCCTGGTCCAGTCCGGATCAGACTATTCAAATAGGTCAGTGAGGAGAATATCAATGAAAGCTGCGGGCTTGCATCTTCTCCATCGAGTATTTCTGTCAGGCGCTATCGGCTTGTTTGGAGTTTTCGGTTGTACGGCCGGCTCCGACTCGGTCTGTGACCAGGTAGACTGCGGGCAGAATGGAAGTTGCGTAGATGTCGATGACCAGGCGGCTTGTCTGTGCGACCCGGGTTATGTGACCGACGGTCTGAGTTGCATCGAAGATCCATGTTCGTCTTCTCCTTGCCTACACGGCACCTGTCGGCCGGACGGCAAGAACGCGATTTGTGATTGCGAGCCGGGCTACACCAACGCACTATGCGATGCTTGTGCCCCGGGATATAGATTGGAAGGCCTGGCTTGTGTCGAGGGCTCGCCCTGTGAAGATGATCCGTGTGTCTACGGGGTTTGTCGCTCGGTCGCAGGCCTTCCGGAGTGCGACTGTTTTACCGGCTATAGCGGCAACCTGTGTGATGAATGTGCTTCGGGCTACCACCCCGAAGATCTCAAATGTGTTTCAGATACGGCTTGTGATCCTGATCCGTGCGTACATGGTGCTTGTCAGCAAGTAGGCGGGCAGGCAATTTGCACTTGTGACGTAGGCTACACGGGTGAACGTTGTGAGCAGTGCGATAGCGGTTACCATGAAGAGGGCTTGATTTGTGTTCCCGATGTCGGCGGGCCTTGCGACCCCAACCCTTGTCAAGATGCTCACAAGTCGATCTGTGAAGTATCGGCAGACAGCTATGTTTGTAGCTGCGACCCCGGATATCACGACCAAAGCGGTGAGTGTATCGAAGATACTGTCTGCAATCCAAATCCCTGCAATGCTGACCATCAAACCGAGTGCATCGAAGACGGACAAGGCGGCTATTCATGCCAGTGTGAACAGGGTTATCAAGACAATGATGGAAATAACACTTGCCTTGAAAACTGTGCCACGGCTGTCGATCAGGCAACAATTGACTGTCAGGTTGAGGATTGCGACGACAGTTCAGGTACGGCCTGGTGTGTCGGCGGGCCCTGCGACGGTATAACTTGCACCGGCCATGGATACTGCGAAGTGCAGAACGATCAGCCGGTCTGTATTTGTGATTTGGGATTCCAGGACAACGATCACAACAATACCTGTAGCCCTGACTGTGACAACTCCGAGTTGAATTGCGGTATCCTGGCCTGTGACGACTCGAGTGGTGAGCCGGCCTGTGTCGGAGTGCGCTCTTGCAAGACAATCGTGAATTACGATCCGGCCGGTGAAAACATTTCTGCTCTGTACATAAGGGGTGAATTCAACGACTGGGCCCTGACCAACCAGTTCCAACAGAATCCCGACGGCACTTACTTAGTCGAGCTCGAGCTTGACCCGGGAGACTATGCCTACAAACTCTACGAACAAGGTCAAGATCGCTGGTTCGAAGATCCCGACAACCTCTATTTCAAATGGATTGATGGAGTTCGCAACTCACGCTTGCATGCCGAGGACTGCAATTACCCTGTCCTGAAACTGGTTTCGACGCCTTCTGCCACGGGCGGCAACATTCAGTTTCAGGTATTGTACATCGACGGGGCTGAAAATGCCGGGATCGACCTGGCCAGCCAGCAGGTGACTCGCAACGATGCTTTGCTGAGTTGCGATTTTGACCTGGGTCTCTTCACAATTGATGACGTAGGCTTGCCGGCCGGAAAGTACACTTACAGAATTGAAGTCGCCGACAACGACGGGCGCAAAGCCGCCCTGCTGTACGTCCCGATCTGGGTTGAAAACAGTACTTTTGTCTGGGAAGACGCAGTCTTGTATTTTGTATTGACCGATCGGTTTAGCGATGGCGAACCTTCCAATAACTCGCCGGTCGCCGGAGTTGATTCAAAAGCCAACTGGCAAGGCGGGGACTTTGCGGGTTTATTAACCAAATTAGAAGAAGGCTACTTCAACGGGCTGGGCGTAAATGCCCTTTGGATTTCATCAATCAGCCACAACACAGCCGGAGCCGGTATTGGTACGGATGGCCGCTACTATTCGGGCTATCATTCATATTGGCCGATCTCAACCGGTTGGCGCGACGACAACCAGCTCTCGGGAGTCCAGCCGGTCGATCCCCATTTCGGCAACCTGGATGATTTCAAGCAGTTGGTTCAAGCTGCTCACCAGCGCGGAATCAGAGTGCTGGTTGACATGGTCGCCAATCATGTCCACAGCGACAGTCCGCTTTGGCAGGCCCACCAGTCTGACGACCCGGCCTGGTTTCACAATTTGTATATCTGCGGCTGGGACCAGCCAATCAACTGCTGGTTTGCAGATTACTTGCCCGACTTCGAGTACAAGAACCTGGAAGTAATGCATAGTGTCGTCGAACACGCGATCTGGATGATTCAGGAAACTGACGTCGACGGGTTTCGCCTGGATGCAGTCAAGCACATGATCGACGACTTTTCGTTCGCTCTGCGGGCCAGGATATCGGAAAGTGTTACTACCACTGAGCAGCGTTTCTACATGGTCGGCGAGACATTCACCGGCGAAGGCCAGGGCAGCGCCGATTTGATCAAACACTATGTCAGGCCGGAAATGCTGGATGGCCAGTTCGATTTTCCGTTGTACTGGCAGATCCTCAAGACATTTCTGAGAGAAGAACAGGATTTCCGCGGTCTGGAGAGCATGTTGCAGTGGAATGAGTACTACTACGGTGACTGGGCAGTCATGTCGAATTTCCTCGGTAACCACGATGTCTGCCGGGCCCTATCCCATGCGGCCGGTGACATCTCGGACATGTGGGGCAATGGCTCAAAAGAGCAGGGCTGGACCAATCCTCCCAGCCTGCCGGATCAGCTGGGACCTTTCCAGAAGTTGAGACTGGCTTGGACCTTTTTAATGACAATTCCGGGAATTCCGCTGATCTATTACGGCGACGAATTCGGGCTCGAAGGCGCCGGTGATCCCGACAACCGTAAATTCATGCGCTTCGATGCCGAGTTGAATCAAAACCAGCTGGATACCTTGAATCACGTCAAGAAGCTGACCGCGGTTCGCCACTCCCATCGTTGTTTCCGCCACGGTACGCGTACCCAACTGTATATGGAGAGCGACGGTACTATTTGGGCCTACGGAATGGTTGAAGGCAACGACAAGGCCGTGGTTGTCTTCAACAGGAATTCCAGCAGCCAAACTCGAGCCATACCGGTTTCAGGCATCGGATTGTCTGACGGCACCAATATGCTTGACGTGATTCAGGCTGTCAGCAGCCAGATTAATGGGGGCGCCCTGAGTGTCACCCTGGACGGCCATGCTTCGGCCGTGTTTGTTGTGGAGTAGATTGCTATGAAAGCAATCCTGAATGAAAAGTGGCTTGTTGCCCTGGTATTACTTACCGCTATTACCGGGACTGGCTGCAGTGGACAGACTGACGATCCCTGTCGAGCGGTCGACTGTTCATTGCGGGGTTACTGTCAGGTCGTTGCCGGTCAGCCGACTTGCGTTTGCGATCCTGGATATATTGCCCTGGGACTGGTCTGTCACCAGGATTGGTGCCAGGATCTAGACTGCCAAAAAGGTGAATGCACCCAAAACGTCGAGTTTGGTGTTTGCCAGTGCGAGGCCGGCTGGACAGGCGCTTTATGCGATCAGTGCCGGGAAGATTATCACTTAGATAACGGTGAATGTGTGCCCGACCAGCCCTGTGATACCGACCCCTGTATCCACGGTAAGTGCCGCGTGGAAGGCGAGCAGGAAGTCTGTGACTGCAATGCCGGCTATACCGGAGATACCTGCGATAGCTGTGCAGAAGGGTTTCATCCCGAAGGTTTGATTTGCGCCCCAGATCAGCCGGATGCCTGTAATCCCAATCCCTGCACCGCCGAGCATAAGACTGTCTGCAGCCTTGTCGGCGATTCCTATTCGTGTGCCTGCGATTCAGGTTATCACGACCAGGATGGCCAGTGTGTTGCGGATCTGATCGACCCTTGCGATCCGAACCCATGCCAAGAGACCAACAAGAACGTTTGTGAAATTTCCGGACAGAATTTCATCTGTCACTGCAATCAGGGTTATCACGATGAGAATGGCAGCTGTGTTGAGGACCTGATTGATCCTTGTGATCCAAACCCATGCTTTGAAACCCATCGGACGACCTGTACCCCGGATGCGGGCTCGTTCATTTGTTCATGTGACAGCGGATATCACGAACAAGCCGGGGCCTGTCTGCCCGACTGCGACGTCGACGCTGATTTATGTAGTGCAGCCCAGGCATCATTTGAGATCATGGTTTCTGCAAACGGGCACTCGGCCGTCGGCTATAATATCTCAGAGCGCAAAATCGATGCCTTCTTAGAGCATGTCTATCGTAATTGGGATGCCGACAGCTGGACCCGCGATTTATTATTTGACTCCTACCTGGGCATTCGCACGGCTGGGGTCAACCAATGGTTGAACGAAGTCGAGCCGGTTCGACATGCATATCTTGAACAGACCGGAATAATTCACGTCGTTCATCAAGTTGGTGAGTTGGAGATCGATAGCTACGTATACTCTCCCTGGCAGCTTTCGAGGCCGGCGATTGTCCTGATTGGACGAGTGACCAACCGGGGCGAGACCGACACTAGCGGGTCAATATTCACGCTGCACAACTATCACCTGGGAGCCACGACCGTCGAAGAACCTGTCCATCCGGGTTTTGAAGACGAACAAATACAATATCAGGCGTTGTCGGGCGCCTATCTCGAGACCGGGCCGGCGGGTATGCTGTTGCACCGGCCCCTGGGACAGGCGACTCATTATGGTTGCACTCCGGCGAATCCCTGGCAGGCGCTTGCCCAGGGCCAGGATCTGGCAGACACGCTCGATAGCGGTGTCGGCGATGACCGCGTGGCAGGTTTCCAGAAAGATTTCTCGCTCAGCCCGGGCCAGGCTGCCTGGTTTGGCGTAGTCAGCGCATTTGATCGCTTTGGCGACCAGGTGACTCTCTCGAGTGATATTGAAACAGCCTATGGTTCTATGACGGCCGAGCAAGCATTGCAGGCAGCCCTGGATGAGTGGTCGGCCTGGAGACAGGAGCCAATCGACGGCCTTTCAGCGGCCGAACTCATGATCTACCGCCAGTCGGAAGCGATCCTAAGGCAAGCGCAAGTTTTCGAAACATCTGATTTGTCCAAAGGACAGATAATGGCGTCCTTGCCGCCGGGCAACTGGAATATCTGTTGGATGCGAGACATGGCTTACGCGATCGTGGCCCTGGCTCGAATCGGACACCTGGCCGAAGCCAGAGACGCACTGGAATTCGTGCTGCTGGCCGACTCGGGCAATTATCAACAGGACTATGTCGGAGTTCCATATCAAGTCACGATTACGCGCTACTTCGGAAACGGGACGGAAGAAACCGATTTCAATCCAGACGGGCCCAACATTGAGTTCGATGGTTTTGGTTTGTTTCTTTGGGCTATGGGTGAATACCTTACGGCAAGTGGCGACTCGAGCTTACTGGATGACCACTGGACCGTTATCAAAGACAAGATTGCTTCAGCCCTGGTCGGGCTGGTCGACTCGGAGACCGGGCTGATTGAGGCTGATTCTTCCATTTGGGAAGTACATTGGAACGGCAATCAGAAACGCTACAGCTATACTTCCCTAGCAGCCGCGCGCGGCCTTTGCAGTGCGGCCCTGATGGCTGAGCAAAAGCAAGAGGCTGCTCTGGCAACCGAGTATCAAAACACCGCCGTGGCCATTCGCGACGCGATTTATTCAAATAGTGTCGACAATACGAGTGTTCTGGCCAGCTCTTACGAAGAATTACTGGCAGGCTCGGGCTACTACGACATGGCTTCGGTCGAGGCATTCAACTGGCTGCTGTTCGATCCGGACGGGGCAGTCAGTAGCGCAACATTGGATATGTTTGAAAACAATCTGCGAGTTTCAAATCTAAGAGGGTGCTTTAGAAACGACGACGGCGGTTGGTACGATTCCCAGGAGTGGGTCTTTGTGGATTTACGTGCATCGATCGGCAATCGCCTGGCGGGACGCACAGCCGTTGCCGACAGGTTGCTCGATTGGATTACAGCTCAGGCGCTTTCCAATCACGGCATGATTGCAGAACTGCACAGCCCGGACAGCAGCACCTATGAAGGGGAGATTCCGATGGTCGGCTTCGGAGCCGGCGCTTATTTGCTGGCACTCCTCGAGCGCCAGTCACCCCGACCGGTTGAGCCGGCTTGTCTAAGTTGGGAATCGCAATGAGAATCGCTTGGGTTGTCATCGTTGTCGCGCTTAATCTGGTTGCCTGTCAGGAAACAGTTGAGACTCCTTTAGGTTATCAGCGCGATTGCAGCCGGCTTGTCTTTTTTGAGTCTAGTCAGCAGCACCAACAAGTTTCCGTAATTGGTGATTTCAACGGTTGGAACGAGACAGCGACTCCGCTGAGTGACTCCAATGGCGATGGTGTCTATACCGCCAGGCTCGATCTGCAACCCGGACTCTACCAATATCGTCTCTGGGTGGACGGCTTTTCTTTTTTAGAGAAATTCAATCCTTTGACCTTGTTTGACTCAGAGCTACAGGAA
>JAFDKH010000339.1 GCA_019307065.1 Deltaproteobacteria bacterium | reverse complement strand
CAAACCTGGCGCCATCGCCATCCTCGGTGATCTGGGCCTCACCCTGCTGGACCCAGCGAGCTTGTTTCTGGTCGAAGTACCACCAGGGAGCGCCTTGCTCACTGGGGTTGTCGTTGGGGAGCGTTTCGGAAAAGGGAACCGAAACAGTTGCCGCAGTTCCGTCCATAAAGGCCAGGGGTTCGCCGTCCTGGGTTACTATCACTTCCAGCATTCCGTAGGATCGCAGCAGGGCAGGGTCCGACAAATCGGGCGCCCGGGGATCCTCCGCGGTTAAATTGCCGGGCGCGGCCTCGAGCTCGCCCAGCTTCCGGGGGTTAATCAGCGTGCAGGCGATTTTAGCTGCGCCGCTGGCCGGCTCACCCGTCGGCCGCAAGAGTGTGTCGCTTAGGATAGTCAACCTAACCCCGTCATTGGTTACGATGGCGGCGCCGTTTTCGATATTGCTCACCTGGAAGACCTCGCGCCGCTTCAGTACGGCCATAACGGTAGACGTCTGCCAGTCGCCTACCGAGGCGGTCTTCGTGCTGGAGGTGTGGTTCTCTTTTTCGAAATGAACCACGATCCTCTCCGCCGGCTTGACCTCCAGCCGAAAGTGGCCGGCTTCGTCGGTAAAGGTTTCAGCGCCCGTATCAGTGAAAACCCGCACTTTGGAGATCGGATCCGCTTTGCGGATCAGGCTGTCCTCCGTTTCTTCGTAATCAGGTACCTCCGTCACCAGGCCGGTGAGGTATCCAACACTAGGGCCGCTATAGGTGGATTCGTCGAACCCACCGCATGCCAGGACCAACAAGCCCGTCAACGAAGCGATCAGAGTCGTGATACCCATTTGTCTCAATCCCAACATTCGACACCTCCATATAGATAAATTTAATAAAGTTTAAGAGCAATAACCGGGCCAAGTCCGCTAGCACAAAAACATTGTTTTGTTACAAGCAGTTACCAGATAAGACCGAGCATCGCCCGGTATTGATTTGTACCGGATCCGGTACAAATAATATTGAAAACCCATACCAGATCCGGTACAAGTTGGGTATGGCTATTGACAAGACCTCGGCTAGCGATAAGGCCGGCACGCAGTTTATCGAGAAGCCCACCCGGAATAAATTGAGGGTCAGAAAGGCGCGACTGGAAGTCATCCGGGGTCCCGACCTCGGAAAAAAGAGGAACATCCAGTCACTGCACCTTATGGTAGGCGTCTCGCCGGACTGCGATATGGTCCTGTCCGATCCGACTATTTCCTGGCAACACTTCGAACTGCTCACCACCGAGGACGGTTGCCTGCTGCGGGATCTGGACAGCAAGAACGGTACCGACATCCGCGGAATCAGGGTGAAGCAAGCGGTGCTATACGGAGGGGAGCAGATTGATATTGGCAACTCTACTTTGCTGCTCTCGGTCTACGACGAGCACGAAGAATTTACGCTGAGTCGCAAGAACTCCTTCGGTACGATGATCGGCCGCAGCGCGACCATCCGGCAAGTGTTCGCCGAGTTGGAGCAAGTCGCTCCCTCCGACGCCGTCTTGCTGCTGGAAGGCGAGTCGGGCACGGGCAAGGACCTGGCCGCCGAGAACATCCACCGTTTTTCGCCCCGCAAGGATAAACCATTCGTTGTATTTGACTGTGGGGCGGTCTCGTCAACCCTTGTCGAAAGCGAGCTTTTCGGCCATCGCAAGGGGGCCTTCACCGGCGCCGATCGCGATCGGCCCGGCGTGATCGAGTCGGCCAACGGGGGCACGATCTTCCTCAACGAGATCGGCGAAATACCCTTGAAGCTCCAGACCAGATTGCTGCGGCTTTTAGATACTTGGGAGACCCGGCGTGTGGGAGAAAACCAGTATCGAAAGGTGGACGTGCGCCTGATCGCGGCCACCAACCGGGACCTCAAGAACGAAGTCGAGTTGAAACATTTCCGTGAGGATCTCTACTACCGCCTGACGGTCGTCCGAATCCGCCTGCCCGCGTTGAGAGACCGGCGCGAGGACATTGCACTGCTGGCCAAGAAGTTCATCGCCGAACGCGCCTCGGATCAGGATCCGGATAAGATCATCACCGATCAGGTGCTGGCCATGTTCTTGAATCATCTTTGGCCCGGAAACATTCGGGAACTGCGCAATGTTGTCGACCGGCTGATCCTCTTTCCCAAGCGTCCAAAGTCGGCCCTTAGTCGGGATAAGGAAGAGTCGGGACTTGTGGCGATCCCGGCAGATTTTCTCGATCTGTCTTTCAGGGACTTCCGTGATCAGTGCGAGAGGACTTACCTGTCGGCCGTGATCGATTCATGCAACGGAGTAATGACTGAAGCCGCCGCCAAGGCAGATCTACCGCGGATGACTTTCTACCGCCTGGTTAAAAAGCACAAGTTGACCAAGTAGCCTGGCCTCACGTCTAAGAGTAGCCGTTGACAATGGTTTGCTCGGCGGCTACCCTCATTTCATGTCAATCGCCAAATTTTTATCAACAGTCGAGGGGTTCAAGAGAATCGATCACGAGGATCTTGAAGACATTGCCGCCAACATCGAAGAGCAAGATTTTTCCAAAGGAACATACATTATTCGCAAGAATGATCCGGGCGATAACATGTATGTCCTGGTGGAAGGACGCGTGAGCGTACCTATTTTCGACGAAAGCGGCAGCGAGAAGATGGTCTTTCATCTTGGGCCGGGAGACCTGGTCGGTGAGATGGCTTTGCTGACCGGAGAACCGCGTAGCGCGGATGTAATCGCCGACACGGATGTCAGTTGCCTTGTCTTCGCCCGAACTACCCTTGAGCCGCTGCTGACTGAATACCCGCTCCTGGCCGGCTTCCTGTCTGAGATCCTCGGCAGAAGACTCGAAGAAGATGGCGGCATCCAGCAGGTTGGCAAGTATCGCCTGTTCGGTAAGATTGGTGAGGGCACTTCCGGCAAAGTTTACAAGGCTTTGCATCCGGGCTTGGGACGGATCGTCGCGGTAAAGATGTTGCTGCATTCACTCTCATACAACGCACAGTTCTGTGAAAGGTTTCTCAACGAAGCCCGGATGGTTGCCTCTTTGTCCCATCCGAATATTGTCAACGTTTTCGATACCGAAACCGCTTATGCAACTTATTTCATCGTGATGGAGAAGTTGACTGGCACTGATCTGTCAGCCGTGTTGGCGGAACGTTCTATTTTGTCACCGGCCGAAGCAGCCCCGATACTCAGGCAGACGGCAATGGCTTTGTCATATGCGCACGAAAAAGGTTTTGCCCATCGTGACATTAAGCCGGCCAATATAACTATTAGTGATGACGAAAGAGTCAAGCTGGTGGATTTCGGGATCGCGCGACCCATTCCGGAAACGCTCAAAGAGAAGAATGCAACCACTGTCGATGGGACACCTCATTACCTGGCTCCCGAAACAGCCTTAGGCAGGCCAACCGACGGAAGGGTAGACATCTATGCCCTGGGAGTAGTCGCCTTCGAAATGCTGACCGGACGTTTGCCGTTCGAGGCGAAAAAAGTCTCCGAGATGTTGAGAGCCCATGTACGTACTGAGCCACCCGATATCAAAAAGCTGCAACCCGATCTTCCCGAGGGGATGATAGAGTTTGTCAAAGGCGCTTTGATCAAGGACCCCCAAAAGAGGCTCTGTGATCCGGTTAAGATACTGAAGTTGCTTGATCTTGACGGAGCCCTGGGTGAGTTCTGGACGGAGGCGCAGGAAGAAGTGGTCCGAGTTCGTTACCTGCCGTTTGCCGCTAAAAAAGTAGACCAGGCAATCAATGCGCTTCATAAAGAGCTGTCCGTTATGGAAGGTGTTGAAATGGCCCGGGCGCACCTCGAACCGGTCAAGGGAGAAGATGAATGAGTGAAGATTCCACGGCCGATTATTCCGGCAGTGACACCCTTGTTGGAATGCAGGCGGTCAATCTTGAAGAACCACTTGATGACACGATCGAAAATGCGCCGGCCCAGCTAGAACCTATGACCCGGCCGCGCAAGGCCAATGAACCGGCTTTCTTGCCCGAGCCGCCCCAGACGATCAAGGCCAGCGGACTGAGTGCGTCGTATCTCGAAGATTTGGTATTGAAACACCTCTTTCACGGCGGAGATTTAAGAGGCTCGCA
>JAFDKH010000338.1 GCA_019307065.1 Deltaproteobacteria bacterium | reverse complement strand
CCCTCGAACACAACCCCAAGAGCAAGTCCGCCGCAATGAACCTGGCCCGGGCGTTGAATTTCGACAAAGAAGTCGAACAGGCCATCGCGGTCATGGAGAGTGCGCACAAGCAATTCCCTGATGATATGGCAATAGTAGTCAAGCTGGCCGAGTCATACTATGCAATTCGAAAACTCGATCGAGCCGAAGAGTTGATTGGTCTGGCGCTCGAAGCCGATCCCAACAATAAAAATGCTTTGCACGTTCATGACCAAGTAAAATCCAGGCAAGCCTACAACTTCTGGGTCCCAATCATTGCCATAATTGCATTTCCGATCCTCTTTCTGGCTATTCGCTGGATGCGCAAAGGTCGGCTGCCCAAGGTCAAAGATGCCTAGTCAGGAAGTTTCACAGCCCCGGATCGGTATTTTTCGGGTTCAAGCAATTCGGGCCGGATTGCGAAGCTGCCTGGCCATGGGTTTGCTGGTTTGCCTGGCAGCGCCGGCCGCCCGGGCCCAGCCCGAATGCGAAACCCATGAGCTCGATACAGATCAGCTAAAACAGCGTCTGCGTCGCTGGCGGGGAATGTCCGCCTTCAACCGCTGGCGCCTGACCAATGTGCAGCCCGTCGGCTGTGTCGTCGACGGTAACGTCGTCACAACTCTGACACTGGTTCCCCCAGTCAGCTGGTCGCATCATCGGGTGCCCTACCAAGTTCAAATCGAACTTATCCTGGAAGCTGCTTCCGGGAACCCGGTTGGAGCTATGCTGTCGAACGGGACAAAAAAATACAAACGGCTGGCGAGCGGAGTCAGGCGTCTGGTTCTGCGGGCTGAAGCTCACGAAGATGTACGTCGTTTTATTGAGCGTTTTTCCCCGACCAATGCGGCGATCGAATTTGCCAACGGTGCCGAAAAACTGCAGGTTACTTATTTCGCAACGCCCAAAGACGAATATCCGGCCAACTGGCGGCCGAACCTAATGTATTCTGAAGCCGTTGCCAACGGGGTCGCGGCATATCTCTTGCCGCGCATGGACAGCTTGCCAGTCCGGCGCGAAATGCTCAGGTTCATCGAGTCGGTCTCGAGTGGTCATCCGCATTGCCGGCCGATTCGAATCAAGGCTAGCTTCATAAGTGCGCCAACCGACGATCAACCACAGGCCGGTCGCTGGCAGATTTCATCAGCCATGGCCGGGTCAGGCTGTCCTGACAGATATTCCAAGGCTGTGACTCATGACCTGACGGTTGTTGATTGGACTCCCGCAGAACCGAAACCGGCCAAACCCGAGAAGTAACTCAGTATGAATGATCCCCTCGAAGCATATCAGCAGCTAATCGAAAAGCTGGATAACTTCTTTAGCCAGGCTAACTCCAAGTACAAAGCAGACATGGATTGTTGTTCCGGCTGTGACGACTGTTGTCAGCGCGACTTGTGGTTGTACCCGTTTGAAGTTGCCAGGCTGATTGAGGGTTTTTCTGAGCTGGCAGCCGATTGTCAAAAACGTATAACTAAACGAGCTCAAGAGGCCCAGCTGTCTACAGAGGCCGCCTGTCCTTTCCTGGAAGAAGGTTGTTGTTTGGTATACAACCTCAGACCGATTATTTGTCGAACACACGGACTTGCCATGTTGATTCCCGGCACGCACGAGCTGAGTGTTTGTCCGCGTAATTTCTTGAAAGTCGAACATATCGATGGGGATTGCGTGCTTGACTTAACTCCGGTCAATCAAATCCTGGCAACAGTCAATGATCTCGTTTGTCGAGACGCTCGAGCGAGCAACCAACGGGTACGGGTCAGTCAGGCAATCCTGCAGACCGGCCAGGAGGAGTCCAGGCCTTGAGAATTGCTGTTGCCGCTTTGTTGTCTTTGACGGTGCTCGGATGCCAGCCGGCATCCAAGACGAATTCGGTCTCGCGAGTCAAGGATGGCTCGCAGGAACTGACCGATTACGACAAGAATCCTGCCAGCCAGCAAGCCCCCAGCCAGGTTGTTTATAGCTGGGTGGACAACCAGGGTGCTATTCGGATGACATCCAGGGTTGAAGATATTCCTGAGGCATTTCGTGACAAGGTAATCGTGACCGACACCGCCCGATCTAGAGAGCAACGCTTGAAAACCAAGCGTGTCATGCTGATAGATCTCAGAGAAGAAGGTAAAAACGGGCCGGTCAATTACACGCTTGTCGATCTCGACAAATTGAGTTCAAAAAAACCGCTCGGTGAACCAAAAGACACCGGCGAGCTTGGTACTTGGGCTGTGGCCGAGATGGCCCGGGCCACCAGACAACTCTTGGGCTTGCCGACTGAGGCTGGTGGCCGATCTGCAAATGTGATCCTTTACACAGCTCCCTGGTGTGGATTCTGTAAAAAGGCAGCCGCTCATCTGCGTCAAAAAGGAATAGCCTTTGAAGAACGGGATATCGACAATGATCGTCAGGCAGCCTTGGAGTTGACCAGTAAATTACGTGAGGCCGGTCTGAAAGGCGGCGGGGTTCCGGTCCTGGATATTGCCGGAACGATTGTGATCGGTTTCAAAAAAGAGCGCATCGACCGCCTCATAGAAAAATTGTAGCCGAATTGAAGATGGAGGAATAATGAAGCTGGTCGAAACAGCCTGTACTTACGATTGTCCGGATGCCTGCGGATTGTTGGTTGAGGTTGACGGGCAGGCGATCAAGATCCGCGGCAATCCCAATCACCCGATTACGTGCGGCTTCGTCTGTCAACGCATTCATCGCCACCCCAAGCGGCTTGTCGATCCAGAAAGGATTACTACGCCCCTGGTTCGCAAGGACAATAAGTGGGTTGAGATCGATTGGGCGAGCGCCCTCGATCTGGCGGCCGAGAAGCTACAAGCGGCAATAGACCAACATGGGCCTGCATCTGTGGTGCATGTCTCCAGCGGTGGCTCGCTCGGTGTTAAAAAGCAGCTGGTCGGGCATTTTTTCAAGTCACTGGGGGAGGTGACTACCTTACACGGCGGAGTCTGTGGAGATACCGGCGAGGCCGCCCAGCGGGCCGACTTTGGTGAGACTGCCGGACATGACTATACTGATCTGCAAAACAGCCGGGCGATTGTGCTGTGGGGAAAGAATTCGGCTTCGAACAGTGTGCATCTGATTCCTTTCGTCAAAGCCAGCCGGGACCGCGGAGTTCCAGTCGTCTTAATTGAAGTCCTTAAAACCCAGACGGCCAATTTTGCCGATCGTTTCATTTCGGTAGCACCTTCCGGCGACGGGTTTCTGGCTCTGGCGGTTTTACGCTACTTGCACGATCAATCGAAACTCGATCCGGCTGCTATTACGCGTTGCGAAAATTTTGCAGCCTTTGAGCAACTGCTGAGCGGGCCTGACATGCGAGTTGAAGATTTGGCCGGTCGGGCCGAGGTGGCCCTGGCCGACGTGGAATACCTGGCCGAGCTGTACACTACTGCCCGGCCGGTGGCGACTCATTTGGGTTGGGGAATGCAGCGAAGATGCTCGGGCGGAAAAAACATTCGCTGCATTGATGCTCTGGCTGTTTTGACTTCCAACGTGGGTATCAAAGGTGGCGGAGTGACCTTTACCTCGTGGCGCCGGCGAGGGTTGGATGTTTCCGGGTTGGCTCACGCGACCGGGCGAACGATCGACATGCCTACTTTTGGGAAAGACCTGGCCGGGCTTACCGATCCGCGGGCGCAATTCGTCTACATCAGTTGCGCCAATCCGGTTGCCCAATTCGCCGATTCGAAGAAAACGGCTGCGGCCTTGAACCAGGCCGGCTTCGTTGTGCTGGCCGATGCATTTCTGACCGATAGCGCAGATTGCGCCGATTTGTTCTTGCCGGTCAGTCTGATGCTCGAAGAAGATTTCGATGCAGTCGGGTCGTTCAATCACCACTACGTCGCCCGGGTTCGTAAAGCCTGCGAACCGCCAGAGGGTGTCCGCGAAGATGTCTGGATCGTCAATGAACTCAATCGCCGGCTGGGCCGGCCGACCGACCCTGTCCTGACCGACCCGCAGAAAGCTTTCGACAAAATGATTGCGCCCTGGTTTGAAGGCTCACAGAACAATTACCTGCGTAATCCATGTCAGGCAGAGGTTCCTTTCAGCGATAAGTTTTCGACGGCTTCGGGTAAAATGAAGTTG
>JAFDKH010000143.1 GCA_019307065.1 Deltaproteobacteria bacterium | reverse complement strand
GCGTGCTTTTCACCGTGCTGTTGAAGTAGGAACTGACGGTCATGGCAACGCCAGATCTTGTGAAACACCCTTCCCGGGCCCAGGATATGTTTTCTTGGAATTCGCACACTGAAATACCTAGCAGGAATAATGCCAAATATGTTGGTTTGGCTAACAGCCTGAAAAACATGCGATCGTGAACTCGGTCCCAATTGCCAGTATCTACAATGTGTCCGGATTCCGGACACTCTGCCCAAAATTGCTACCTCCGTCCCTGGTTTTATCCCCGACAGCAACTCGGTCTACTTCGGAAATGACGTCATTCCCGTAAAAGGTGCCCGAATCGAAATCAGTTATACGACAGTTTGCATCGGAGACTAGAGCAGGCTGGGGTGAACATAGTTGTCATTGTACTGAATGTCGGTTAACACTCCCGAGTCATCGTAGGTGCGTTCCTCGTTGTTCAGAGTAAAATCAGTTACGAATCCGGGGGCCGAGAAATAGGCCCCGTTATCGACGAAAACCCCGACTTCGACCATGTTGGTCAAGAGCGCAGTGGAGGCGACAGTGGTTTCGACATGGTAGTCGATCAGAATCTCGACTTCGGAACCATCGCCGTTTTGAGGCGTAACGACAACATGTTCAGGATCACCGCGTAAAACCACCCAGTGAAAAGTGAGCTGACGATCATTGATGTCATAGCTGTCGGCGGCACTGACAACCATGCGTTTGGTGTATTCAAGCCCGCGGAATATGCGGCAAATAGAGGCCGGGGTCGTGTACCACTGTTCATTTTTGCCATCGACAATCGAGTAATTTTCCTCGATTACTGCCAGCTGAACCATGGGCGGGATGTCGTCTATCTGGATAGCATTGGCCATCTCGACCATTGCCAGGCGGCCGTCGTAATTATCAAAAGCGCTGGGATGAGCCAACCCTTCCAGGTATTCGGAGTCGTCGGTCACCCGGACTCTTCTGAAAATCATCTGCAGGGTCGGTATCAGCAAACCGGTCTCGATTAGCAAGTTTTTAACTGCCGGCTGGAAGGCCGCCAGAGTGTAGAAGAAGTTTCTGATTTCATCCATCTCGCTGCCTGAAGAACCTTGTGAACTTGTCACGTAGGTATTTTTTCCGTGATAATGATCTTTGTCATCATGATCACGGTGTTCGGGATACCAGTAGTGATTGTTGTTGATGTACTGCGTATAGACCGCCTCGGTCCGATACTCGCTCAACATGATGCTGCGCATTTGCGACATCCAGCTTTCCCCGGTCGTATAGGCAGTCGATGAATTGCCGACCACAACGCGGCCGGGATGCAAAGCAGTTTCGGCACCGTATCCATCTGTCATCAAATCCAGCTGAGGAAGTTCAGAGAGGTTCAAGTTTGTATGGAAATCATCACGGTTGTGGTACCAGTCACCGACGTTGCCGGCCGCTTCGCCAAGATCCCATTTATCGTGCAAGAACTGACAGGCGCTCGAACTGCTATTGCAGATATCCGGTGTAAGCACCGTAATGTGTACTATGACCACTTTGCTGTCCGACAATGAATCTGTTACCAGAAAGAAGAAGTCGTACTCTGCCGATTGCGAGGGCGTCGGGGTCCAGCTGAAAGTACCGTTCGATTCCTCCAGACCGACATGCTCGGGAAGCTCAACCTCGATCCCGGCCTTGAGCACAGTCTCTACGCTAAAAACCAACGGGGGCAGCAAGTCTGTCGAGTCAATTGTAAATTCGAGCAAGTTGTTCATATTCGGGTCCGGCATAATTTCGTAACTGTCTGACGGCTCCAGCAAGAGGCAGCTGTCGTTGTCGAGGTAATAGCCGGCATCACAAGCAACTACCTGACAAGCGCCCCAAGAGCTCCAGCTGCCATTTTCACAAACACGAGCTTGCTGGCCGGTCCCGTTTTCTACCGGGCAAGCCTGGCTATCCGGACCGCTACAATCACCATCGCCCCCGTCGATAATCCCGCCCCCGTCATCTCCGTCGACACCTCCGTCGACACCTCCGTCGATACCCCCGTCGACACCTCCGTCGATACCCCCGTCGACACCTCCGTCGACACCTCCGTCGATACCCCCGTCGACACCTCCGTCGATACCCCCGTCGACACCTCCGTCGATACCCCCGTCGACACCTCCGTCGACACCCCCGTCGACACCTCCGTCATAATTCGAGACCGTCCCACCACAACCAGAAGCAATCAGGCCGGCCAATAATAATATGACTATGCACATATTTTTCCCACTCTCCGCACAAAATCGTGCAGTTTCAGCATTGCGCAATAGTAACATGTTATTAGGGACAATTCACAGGCTGTCAGGCAACTACAGGCGTTTCGAAAAATCGATCATCCGCGCGGCGGGCGGGTGAAACCCTCGGGAGCGGCCCAGGGTTTTGGCGTGCCGCAATGATACATATCGAAATATAGAATGTGGGTTTTTTTTTCGCAGCGTACTTCGTACTTGTCGATAATGTGCGTATCCACCTGACCCTTCTTGAGCCGATAGGTCGGATCGAGCATATTGGCATCGAAACCAGCGTCAGCGGGCATCGGATTTCGCGGCCCGACGCTGCCTGACCGCTCATATCCGGGTGCTTTGGATCCGGCACAAAGTAAATCCCTGAGAAAATATTGCTCGCCGGAAGGCAGGCACACCTCAATGGCTTCTTTGATCGTGGTCCCCCAGGTCTTGGGCGGTTTTTCTGCCATAGCGGCCTTGAGGGTTTCGTCATCCATGCAAACGGCTGTGCAAGCCTTGATCGAGTCTTTGCAACCGGGCGCTTTGGATGAATTACAACGGTCCTCCAGCCAGACACATTCCAGGATGCAGCGGTGGCGAATGGCCGATTTGACCTTTGCCGAATCTTCGTCTGCGGCAACCGCCCAAAGAAGCGGAACCGCAACTAGCATTGCAACCAGGATTGTTGGCATTATTCGATTGTTCATCGGCTGTTCTCCCTTTTTGTTCATTTCCGAGTATTTCTTTAGTCAACGGCAAAGTCTCAAAGTTTCCAGTTTTCAGCGGTTGGATTGAATAGTCCCGACCCCTATGATATCCACAAGTGGTAAACTTGCCAATCCGGAATATGGGAGGAAATCATGTCGGCTAAGACCCATGAAAGAAAGAGGTTTCCCAAGCTGAGCATCCGGGCCATTGAACACCCGGCCGACCGGGCTGCCTTGACCACCCTGCGTAAAGTACCCGGTTTCGACATTGCCTTGAAAAAACTGATCGGCCTGCTGGGTGAGCGCAGCCTGCGGACCATCTACTTGGCATCGGCCGTCCGGGTCAACGAGCGTCAATTCGGCGATCTCTTCAAGATCTACAGCGAGTGCATCGAGATCCTGGACGTCGAGGAACAACCCGAGTTGTTCGTGTCGCAAACTCCTTTCGTAAACGCCGGGGCAATCGGAACCGACCGGCCTTTCATCGTGCTCAACTCGGCCACGATTGCCCTTCTTTCGAATGACGAACTGCGCTTCATCCTGGGTCATGAGTTGGGTCACATCTTATCTGATCATGTGCTCTATAAAACCATGCTCAATCTGCTTCTGCGCATGTCGGTCGTGCGCTTTGGAATTCCTCTGGGTTGGCTGGCCATCTTCGCTATTATCGCCGCCTTGAACGAATGGGACAGAAAAAGCGAGCTCAGCGCCGATCGGGCCGGAGTACTCTGCGTTCAGGACCCTCCCACAAGCTATGGAGTCTTCATGAAGCTGTCCGGTGGAGCTTCAGCCGACCAAATGAATCTGGATGAGTTCATCCGCCAGGCCGAAGATTACGAATCGGGCGGCGATAAGCTCGATTCGGTCTACAAGATATTGAACTTGATCG
Source organism: Deltaproteobacteria bacterium (assembly GCA_019307065.1). GTDB lineage: Bacteria > Myxococcota > B64-G9 > B64-G9 > B64-G9 > JAFDKH01. The sequence continues at coordinate 9,556 of JAFDKH010000143.1, read as the reverse complement.
GTAAACGCCATCCTTTCCCGGTCCTGCGCCTGGCCGAGATGAAAAAATGGGTCGAAGAAGGAGAATATGAAAACATTCTCTCCGGTCAGTACGAAGAGCGCGGAAAAAAAGCCACGGCCAAGATCTACAACGAATTCGCCGATTCGGCCAAGTCTTACAAAGAATCTTTAGAAGATTCCGGCGATCCGCTGGTCAAGTTTTTACGTGATGTCGGCAAGAACGTCGCTGAAAAAGGCAGTGAGTGGTTTCAAAAGCTACGCGACCAAATGAACAAAGAAGTCTGAAGCAATTGTTCTGTTTCCAAGATTGGCAATTTTCTTTCTGGCAATTAGCTATTAAATTAGCTATGCTTCGCGCGAAATAGACTAGTTTTCCTAAACTTTTTTGGTGGGAGCCATGTTCAGACGACAAATTCAGTTGTGTGTTTTTATAGAAAACCGCCCCGGCCGTTTTGCAGAATTCTGTGATCATGTCTATGGTCTCGGCGTCGACATTCAGGCCATGAACCTGCACGCCGACAACGAAGTCGGAATCTTGCGCATGATAGTCGATGACACTCCAGCCGCGATTGCCGCCCTGGAAAAAGACAGTATTCCCTTCTTGTTGACCGAAGTGCTGGTGATCGAAGTACCCAACAAACAGGGCATGGCCGCCGGAGTGGGCCATCGCCTGGCGGAAGCCAAGATCAACATCGAGTATACCTACTTTTCATCGGGAGCCACAGATGCGCCGGCCTCGATGGTTTTCAAGGTGTCCGATCTCGAGTTGGCTTTAGAAAAACTGCAAAATTCCCCCCACGACTACAACTGATTCGATGCGGAAGATCCTCAATGTCCGTCCGGCCGGTTCTAGAAACTATCAGGTACGCATCGGGCCCGATATTCTGCACGAGCTGATCAGGGTTTTGCCGCTGGAATGTGCAACTGTCTGCATCATTTCGGATGACAATGTCGCCCCGCTCTATGCCGAAAAAGTCAAAGCGGTTGTCAAAGAACGTGCCGAGGTTGAGATCATTACTTTCCCGGCCGGTGAGGCCAACAAGAACAGGATGACAAAAGAGCAAATAGAGGACAAACTCCTGGCAGCAAATCTCAGGCGAGATTGTACGGTTGTTGCCCTGGGCGGCGGCGTTGCTCTGGATATGGCCGGGTTCGTGGCCAGCACTTTTCTGCGCGGCGTGCCCTGGATAACCCTGCCGACCAGTCTTTTAGCGGCAGTCGATGCCAGTATCGGCGGCAAGACCGGCCTGAACACAACCCAAGGCAAGAATCTGATCGGTGCTTTTCACCAGCCGTATGCGGTATTGATCAACCTCGATTTTCTCACGTCCTTGCCCGCCGAAGAAATAGACAACGGCCTGGCCGAGATGGTCAAACACGCCGTAATTGCAGATGCCGACCATCTCAATGAATTGGTTGAAGCCGCCGGTGAAATTCGTTCACTCAATCTCAAGACACTCGAAAGACCTGTCCGCCGCTCGGTTGAAATCAAAGCAAAAATCGTATCGATGGATCCGGGAGAACGAAACCTGCGCCAGGTACTCAATTGCGGACATACCATCGGACATGCCATCGAGTTGGTCAGTCAATACCGGATCAAACACGGCCTGGCCGTAGCAGCCGGGCTGTCGGTCGAGGCGGGAATCGCCAACCAGCTTGGGTTGCTAAGCACCCGTGAACTGGAACGCCTGCGCGAGGTCTTGCGGAACCTGTCACTTCCACTGGCTCCGCCGGATATACTCGATCCGGCGATCCTCCTCGAAGCCACCCGGACAGACAAGAAGAACAGGCTGCGGAAAAACCTCTACTCACTTCCAGTCGGCCTGGGCAAGATGATTAGCGCAGGCCCCGACGGATATGTACACCAGGTTGACGACGAAGTTGTTTTGGCCGCACTTGAAGAAACTCAGGAGTCTCTTGCCTGAAGCTGTGCCCTAAAGTTCGCCAATTGCCCCGGCGGCATCTACGAAGAAAGTAGCTACGACGATCAGTCTGACCTTGGCCTTGCCGGCCGGCAGGCGCGGGTTTTGCGCGGTATCAAACTCGAGCCGGCTGAGGACCCGGATTGCAAAATCTTTTTCATCGTCGGCCAACTGTGAGTTGAGAAAGCTCTCGCCCCCGGGCAGGAATTCAAATTCGATATCACCGACGAACCCGGGCTCGGCCCCCGGAATCGTTCCGATCGTGCGCCAGGCCAGGCGATCTTCCGCATCGGCGTCTTTGTCCTCGGCAACTTGCAAGCTCAATTCGGGCAGGGCGACCGAGACGTTGCTGGCCTCGATACGCAACACCAACCGGTTGAGTTCGATGCGGGTGATAACTCCGGCGGCCCGGCTAATGTCTTTGTATTTTTCTTCGTCCTCAGAACCCGGCTCGGGCGTCAGATCGACGGGAATCGGGTCGGCCGCCAACACCATGCGATAGACAATGGCCGGCAGACTCTGCGGCCAGAGTTCGGGCAAATAGCTGGTTTCTGCTGGAAACAGTCCCAGAGACTTGAACTCAGTCAGCGCCTCGCCGATCATTTCGTCGATGTCTATATCCATCGTAAATTCATCGATACGCAACCGGATCGGAATGCCGCCACTGTCGCAGGCCGACAGAAACTGCGCAGCCAGTATGAATCCCAGCAACAGACAGATAGTTGTGGCTATACGTTTCATCGGGATATCTCCGGATTGTCGTTGTAGACCGAAGTCAGGAAATTGCCCAAGGCAGTACCGGCCGCGGCAATATCAAACATGACGAAATGGCCGTCCTTTTCGGGGGCAGGGTCGTACTGCAGAACCCCGGCGGGAGCACTCGACGGTATACCATGTATGGTCAGTTGATTGCTTATTACCGGAGAAGCAACATCTTCGACTCCTTCGATAGCCAACTCAACCGGTCGGACCAGGGGTATATCCATCGCCCGGATTAAAGCTGCCTGAGTCGGATAAGGCGTGAAGCTGTCGCCAATCCCGGAGAACATCAGCAGCGGTCGCGCTTCGCGAGGTGGATTGACCACGAATTTCGAAGCATAGGCGATCGAATCGGCCGGACCAAACAGAATCGCCAGCAAGCCCATCATCGGATGAATTCGGGTGAGATTCTTGTCCCCAAAGAGCGTACCGGCCAAATCAGCAATGTTTACGGGCTTGGTCTTGTTCAGAATCGAAAGAACCAGTTCGGCCCCGGCCCCGCTCAGGACCGCGGCGCGCAGCTCGGTTTCGTGCTCTAAGTAGGGTGACACAATCGTAGTACCCTGGGAGTGGCCGATGAAATAAATCTGGCCGGGATCGAACTCTGTGTCGATTCCACCGACTACGGGACTGTCGTTGGCAATCAGGCGGGTCAGGTAGAACAAGTCTACTGCGCCCTGGAGAGTGTTGTCCCGGGCAGCCCGAGCATTGATCACGTTGAAATAAAGATTGCCGGGCTGGTCCAGGTTCCAAAAGTCGGCCAGCCATAAATTCGAGTCGGCCGACGGGTCTTGGCGCGGGCCGTGCATTACATTGTCGATGCCGATTACGGCAAATCCTAAAGCTGAAAGATCTTCAGTGATTGGTTTTTCCGTGAACAAACGATAATTGCTGTTGGTCCCGTGGGAATAGATTACGACCGGCCAACCAGCAACCGGCATGGTAACTCCGTTGGGAATGGTCAGGGCGTAACAGATCGACTCGAAATGATCTGCCTCGGGTAGGTCCGAGACAACGTTATAGTTCATATCGCCGCCGAGATTGCTGGTCAGATAGGGTCGTGTGCCTTTTTGGAAAACCGGCGCCTGATAGGTACCATGGATTTCGTAAAAAGCAGTTGAACTACCGCAGTCCCGCGAAGCAATCACCCCTCCGCCAGCCAGGCGCCCGTGACAGGCCGGCCGGGTCCCCGGCGGATTATCGCAACTGAAAGCGTCGGGCTCGAAGGTTGGGGCAGACAGCCGGTGGACCGCATCATACAACTCTTCACCGATTCTTGCCGGATCTCCGGTGGTAAAAACGACGGCCGCAGCAACGCTAGCCGGATCTATTGATTCTGAGCTAATCCAGGTACGTAACGGCTCGGTCGCCTGGATTACGTCGGTTGGCAGAGTCTGGTCGCCTTCGACAATGCGTACAAAATCACGATCAGGGACAGGCGGGTCGTTGCGCACATCGCGCAGGTCGGTGGTCAAAACCGCCAGGTAGGTGGTATTCGGCTCGAGCGGCCGTCCATCAAGCGGCCCGATTCCCAGAGCGTTTTGACAGATATACTGGCTGCGATCTCTGTAGAGACCTATCTGAACCGGAATGGGCTGGTTATAGTCATTGGTGTTAACCAGAAAAACACTGGCGCTCGTACCGCCCTGACAATATTCGTTGCGGTCTTCCTCGGGGTAGGCGCTGCCGGCTTCTAAGCAAATCGATGACGCCTCGGGGAAATCGGTCAGGCGGAAAAAAACCGGGCCGTTGAGAGCATAGCCGTCGGCGTCTTGTTCGATGGCCCGAATATATTCCCCGGCTACATCGATACCCATCACCTCACCCGGCGATGGATGGCCGGCTAAGGAAATACTGCCGCCGCTCATGCGAATGTCGTTGGGAAACGGCAGCCGGTAAAACTCGAAGGGCTGATCAACCGGGATGGTCTCAGGCGGAATCTCGTAGTAGACGCGAAAGGCACCGGCTTCTGTCTCTGTCCTGGTGCAATCCGGCCCCGGGAAAAACGGGAGCTTCTCGCATTTGGCATTAAAAGCGTTGGCGATCGAGCAAAGGTACGGGCGCCGGCAGTCGGTCAGACCCAGGCAAGTCTGGCCGAAATCTTTAGTCCCGGCCCCTGTTGGTTCTACACAACGTAAAGTGTCGCCGTGGCAAACCAGGCTGCCGATGCAATCGAGCGACAGCCCGCAGGGCGAACCCAAGTCGGAACCGGCCGTAACCGTGCAGACAGCTTGGGTGCCACAGTAGAGGTTGGTACCGCAATCGCTGTGACTGCTACACGCATCACCGCGCTGCGGCCCGGTCGAGATCGGCGGCACTGGAGCACAGGCGCCGTTTTCACAGGTGAAGCCCGCGTTACAGTCCGATACCTGGTGACAGGCTTCGCCCTGAGCGGCCCCCCCGATTTCGATCTCGTCGATCTCGGTGCAACCAATGAACAAGACGGCCAGAATTGCTATGTATCCCGGTAGTCTCAGAATTGTTTTCAGGTGGATCTTAGCCATTGCCGTATTCCTCGCCCTATTCGTCATCGTCATCATCAAATTCCCAGCCGAATTCAACTTCGGCGAAGAACATGTGGACGTTTTCATGAAGTGAGTCTTGCTTGAAAAACGGTGACGGGTTGTTGTTGACGTCTACGATGGTGTCGTTGCCCAGGTGAAGCTCGACGCCCGGTGAAGCAATCGTGCGGTAACTCCTCGAATAGTGTGCGTTGATAAACATTCCGGGGAAGACCATCAGCCGCATGCCGGTCAACACGATGAAGTCAGTCGACTCTGTAAAAACCTTGGCCAGCCCATCGACATCGGTGCGCATGTAGGTACCGAAGATCTGTAGCCACTCAAGCATCGGAAACTCTAAGTGCACATACATATTGGTGTCATACGGACCGGTTGAATCTTGAATCCCCAACCCCAGGGCAACCTGTTTGGCGCTCCGGCGGCCCTTGAACAATCCCCAGTTCAAATCGACATTGAAGCCGTGTCGGCGGCCGTGTTCGACGCGCTCGAAACCGTTTTCGGGATCGCCGAAAACCTGTTGATATTTGGTTGGCGCCACCTGGTAATAGCGCGCACTTTGCAGAAACGAGTATTTTTGAATCTCATACAGGGTATTGAAATAGGCCGGCTGAAAACCATCGCCAAAAGTGCGGTACTCACCACGTATACGGAAAGCACTGATCCACTTCTGGCCGATATTCAAGCGCGCCAAGATCCCGGCTGCGGCCCCGCCCCCGCCACCCTGATTTAGAAATTGGTGGTAGGTTCCGTAGACTTTCAGATCAGCAACATCGTCTTTGTAAAACTTGAACTCGACCGAACCGCCGATGGCGTTGACGGCCACGTCTTTGACCGCGAAGCGTCCACTGTCAGGGTCGGTGCGCACGAAAGACTCATCGAGAGTTTCGCCGGTGTAAAGGCTGTAACCGGCAGTGTGGCCCGTGCCGCGAACACACTCGGCGCTATCGACGCTCTTTCTGATACAACGCGGCGCCTTGGTATCGATCACGTATTCGACACCCAGCGACAGGCTCTTCGAGCGATAGTCATCTAAAAAGATCGACAACGGCTTAACAAAGGCCAGCCCGGCAAAGACCTGATTTTGGATAGTAATGTCATTGATCTGCAACTGACATCCGGCATAGTCGTTGTAGGCATCGAATATCAAACCAGTCAGCGAGCGATCGACATCGATATCGCCCTGGTAGTTGTTCATCAACATACCGTGCCCGATAGTCGCCGGACGCATAGTGTTGATCGTAGCGTAGATGTTGTCTTCTTTACGACCGTAGGTAATGAAACGGATGATCTTGGCAAAGTCGGCAACTTCGTCCCAGTCCTGGCGGCGGATCTTGAGACCGCCGAAAGAATAGTCGCTCCCGGCGATGTCGACCGCCAGCAAACGCATCGGAACATGGGCCGAGACCGCCAGGCCAAAGTCGAAATACCAGGCCATCCCCGGAGAAACCGTGGCCCAAACATCATTGTCGATCAACGAAGCGCCCAGCGAGACGCCGACATGGTCAAAGCGGCTTAGCAAGCGGCGGGTACCCGGGTAGATCAGATCGCCCTTGATGAAATTGCGCTGACTTGTCTCGACCTCGGGATATTTTTCAGGCGCAGGCGTGACAACATCCCCCGGACTTGTCTCAGTACCTTCCGTCCCGGTCTCGGTACCTTCCTTGCCGGTTTCGGCATCTTTTGTACCGGCCTTGGTGCCCTCGATACCGGGATCGGTTTCAATGGCGGTCTCACCTTCCGGCAAAACAACAGGCGGCTCGGCAATTTTCTCGCCCTCAACAGGAGTCGTCACATCCTTTTCTTCACCGGTCTCAGGTGTCTCTCCGGTCGGCTTTTCAGACGGAGTTTCGGGTGTCGCTTCCTCTTCCGGTGGAGTTGCCGCCTCATCGTCGGTCGTGGTCGGTGCCTGTTGGGCAGCCAACAGCGCTGGAGGCGCCAGGCACCAGCCAGCCAAGACAATTACCAGTATTATCACCCTCTTTGTCATTCTCACCTCACTGCGAATGGATTAGTGCGCTTACCAGGCTTCTATTCCGCCTGGATTTCGATAGCTTACTGGAAAGTTTGCCGAAAATCTCGTTAATAATAGCGTGTTCTGATTTGTTCGTAGGTTTTTCGGGGATCCAACTGGTTTTGGAACGCAGACAAATTATTGAATGAGATCCCCTTGCCACAATCGGAAACAAAATTCCGACCAGTGCAGCATCTCGATACCATCTTCGGTCAATCTGTGCTTCTTGTTCCGGCTGACGACAATGGACTTGTCGACGGCATGTTCTTCGGCGAGTGCCCGAAGTCCCTTTAAGTCACCGCTTCTGATCTCGGTTGTGGACTTGATCTCCAGAGCCAGGTTCATGTCACCGGCGATAACATCCACTTCAAAGCCCGAGGCCGTTCGCCAGTAATTCAAGGGAACTTCAATGTGATTATACGACAGATAGGCCCTGATTTCGTTGATCACAAAGTGTTCAAATGCGCGCCCGTATGTGTCTGAGCCCGCCACCACCAGGCGACTATCGGGGTTCAGGTAATTTGCCACTCCGATGTCGAACAGGAAAAACTTGGCGGTCTCGACCAGCCTTCGTTTCTTTTTCTTTCTCCAGGGGGGCAATTCGAACCCAAGCAAAGTGTCTTTGAGGATCTGATAGTAGTTTCGGACCGTGTTCGACGACACACCGCTCTCGCGGCCTACATTGGCGTAGTTGAGCTGTCGCCCATGAGTGAGCCCCACGATTTGCAGGAATCGAGAAAAAGAGGGGATGTTGCGTGTCAGCGACTCGTCGATGATCTCCTCCTTTATGTAGGTGTTGACGTACGATCTAAGTAACGCTTCGGGCTTCTCCAACAGGTAATGCGCCGGCAAACCCCCGTGATTGAGCAGCTTGTCGATATCCAGATCGGGTATTTCAGGGGATATCAGGGGAAGCAAGTGGAACTCGACTGCCCGCCCTCCAAGGAGGTTGCTGGCTCCCCGTTTGAGCTTGCGTGCGCTGGAACCACAGAGAATAAATTGCGTAGAAGTGTTTTCAAGAAGCCAGTGGATCTCCTCGAGGATCTGCGGCACTTTCTGCACTTCGTCGACGATTACAAGAGCTGGTTTTTCAGCAAGGATCTCTTCGCGGAGTAAACTCGGGCGGATACTCAGCTCGGCATTGAGTTCCGTGTCGAGAAGATCATAATAGGTCGCCTGAGGATAGGTCTGTTTTAGAAAGGTTGTCTTTCCGGTCTGTCTAGGGCCCCAAAGAAATGCGGCGCCCGAACCAGTCAGTGGATTAGGAGTGGCGGCGATTTTCAGGATACGGTCATATTTCTGAATTCGTCCACCCATATGCGGATTATCATGTAAATCCGCAACATAGTCAACGATTTTCCGCTACTGGTCCCGTATGCTGCGTAACGTGTGGGAATTACATTTAGAAACCTAGCCGACCGTACAGGTTCCGTTCGAGCATAGGTCGCTGCAACAATCGTCATTGACCTCGCACACGCCGCCTATCTGAACGCAGCCGTATGTGTTTTCCTGGCAGGTGCCGTCTTCGCAGATCATGTTATCGCAGCAGTCTGCATGAGTGGTGCAGACGCCATCGAGCGGTACACATTCTGTGCCGCATGTTAAATCGCCGTTTTCATCCGGCAGGCAGAATCCACTGCAGCACTCATCGCCGAATGTACAGGTCTCGCCGTCAACTATACAGTCGTCGTGGGTCCCCTCTCCATAGCAACGGGTGATTCCGATTACGGTCTCTAAACAAAGTTGCGAGCCCCCATCGATACCAGGCGGACAACAGTTGTTCGAAGCGCCGTAGGCCGAACCGCCACACACTTCACCCGACGGCAAGCAGCCCGGGTTGGCGGGTTTTTCGCAACGATTCAGCCCGGTGTCTTGGACAGCCTGGCACAGAAAGCCGCAGCAATCTTCGTTCACCAAACATACCTCGCCGATTGAGCGACAGCCGGATGGAAACTGACAAACCAGGCCGCCGGTGCCCGGGTCGGCACAAACCCCGGAACAGCACTCATGAAAACCGGTACACGGCTCGCCGACAGTCTGGCATTCCGACAATTGCGGACAATGGCCGTTATCTCCGCATACTCCCGAACAGCAATCGGCATCCTCGTCGCACAAGTCCCCTTCCCCGAAACAAATCGATACCAGAATACACCGAAGAGTCCCGTCAATGTCTGTACACTTGCCCGAACAACAATTGCCGTCGGTTGTGCAAAGCTCGCCGATTGGAGCACAGCCGACTGAATCGGCTTCGCATTGCTCGGTTGTGCACAAGTTGCTGCAGCAGTCTTCGTTGTCAACACAGGCTTCGCTCGTCATGGCGCACACTTCACCATCGCTGCAGAA
>JAFDKH010000142.1 GCA_019307065.1 Deltaproteobacteria bacterium | reverse complement strand
AAAAGAGGGACCGGGCGCGCTATTTCAAAAGCGCAAGCCATCGATATTTTGCGTAAGGCAGGACAGGCCGGTCTGGTTCAAATGGTTGAAAACTCCAGGGCATTGGGTAAAGTCATCTGCAACTGTTGTAGCTGCTGCTGCGCTATTATCCGGCCGGCCCGAACTGACCCGGCCTGTAAACCGGTTTTAGCCCCGAGTCTTTTCAAAGCCAGCCTGGTAGAAGACAATTGTATCGGAGACGAACTTTGTCTTGATGTCTGCCCCATGGATGCCATTGAACTGGACGAGGTCACCCAAAAGGTCCGCATCGATGAGGACCGCTGTCTTGGCTGTGGTGCCTGCCTGTCTGCCTGCCTGTCTGACGCCCTCAACCTGGTCAAAATCAGACAGCCAGACTTCATTCCAGAGTAATTACATACACCTACGAATCTTCTCGACTCCCAGAAATCTACTCAGAAATCTACCCTGTCCCCATAGCTTGTTACCGGACAGTTAAGTGTCCGGTAGGTTGGCTGACCATCTGTTTTGTAATAAACTGGTTTTACAGCATTAAGTACCAAAGATCTGTGTCTTCAGTCGGAATCGTGACAAGAAGTCTCGGCTATTGTTGATAAAACCAACGAGCGTGATTATCGCACGATATAACGATTATTTTTCAATACCTTAGAAAGTACCTTTAAATGCCTCTAGCTGGCATAGCTCTTGCGATGATTAATGATCAACCAGGTGAAGGAGGATACCATGAACAAAACGAATCGTATCTCAATCCTGATGGTTGCGATAATTGCATTGCTGGTTAGTTCCTGTGGGTCAGGCTATGACACCGGGATAGACGCAGGCAAAGACGGCTCCGACTGGACCGGCCCCGAGCGCTTTTCTAAGACTTTTACCTCTGATGAAGATTTTGATAGCGGTATCGAATCGGGTGTCAATCATACCTCACAGCCTGATCAACTCCAGATGAACCTCGGCCGGGCGGTTTTCGAAACCCCGTTTATCTGGATTCCCAATTCAACCGACAATACCGTCAGCCAGATCGATACCCGCAGCGGAATTGTGATCGGCACCTTTCCGCTCGAAAAAGACGGTGCGAGCTGCCTAAACCCCTCGCGCACCACGGTCAACAAGAACAACGATGTCTGGATTGCCTGTCGCGGGTCGGCCAATGCCGCCAAAGTGTCGCACGAAGATGGTCATGTCATGATGATCGTTCCGCTCGAGGGGATCCCGCGCGGCATGGCCATCGACGCCCGGGACAATATCTGGATTGGCTGCGGCGACGCAGAAAAAGATGATCTCGATCCTGTTTACAAGCTCAATGAGGAGACCGGCGAGTGCCTGATGGGCAACCAACCCGGCTGCCTGGCGGCACCCTTGATGGTGGCCGACTGGCCCTACGGAGCAGCTGTCGACCAGCGCGGCTATCTCTGGATGCTTTCAAATCATCACTGGTCCGACGGTACACTTACTAAAATCGATACCAGCAACGACACGATCGTGGGAGCTTACAAGCGAACCGACGGGGGTTGCGCAATATTCTATGGAATTGCCATCGATCAACTGGGCGACGTCTGGACCGGCAACACATCATGCGATGACGTTCTCAAGTTCGACGGCGAAACCGGCGACTTCATTGACGGATATTTGAGTGGCGGTTCGGTTACTCGCGGAGTGTCAGTCGACCTTGATGGAAATATCTGGGTAGCGAATTCCGGCACTGATACGGCCACCAAACTCAACGGCCGCACCGGCGCGATATTACACACTCTCAATGTCGGCTCCCATCCGATTGGAATCGGCGTCGACGCCTATGGGCATGTCTGGGCCGTAAACCGGAACGCCAACAATGTCTACAAGATCAACGGGATCACTTTCGATATTCAAATAATCCCGGTCGGCCAGGGTCCCTATACCTACAGTGACATGCTGGGTACCGCCCTGCGGACAATCACCCTGAGTCGGGATGCCTCGGCCTATTGGACAGTCAGCTACGACACCAGAGCCCAGTTCCCGGATTGGAAAACAATCAGTTGGAATTCTCAAGAACCGGGTGATTCCACAATTCGGGTCAGAAATCGTTGCGCCGCCGAAGAAGCCGGGCTCTACACCGCAACCTGGAGCGATCAGATGGACGCCGGCGGCCCCATGAATTGCCTGCAAGAACGCTGGATTCAAGTCGAAGTCGAGTTCAATGCCCCCGACCTGGCAACTACTCCGATGCTCGAGGACTTGACTATCGTATGGGAGGACTGAACCATGAACCGCATCGGAAAAATACAATTTTACCATCGCCCGCTTGCGGTATTGCTGGCTTTTTGGCTGGTTGGTTTCTTCACAAGCTGCACCGATGCCGATATCGAAGCCATTGTACCCTACCAAAACAATAAACTGGCCCTGGAAGGCGATTTCTGTACAACCGATCCGGCCGAGGTTATCTACACTACTCGGATCTTGTTCTTGATCGACTGTTCCGACAGTATGCGCTGGAACGATCCCAACGGTCTCAGAGCCGACGCGATCTTGGATATCGAACAGATGTACCGCCCTTCAGAATCGGTCACCTTTGGAATCATCCGTTTTGGAACCAGTGTCGTAGTCGAAACCCCTGAATTCACAAAAGACGCGCAAGAGGTGGCCAAGGCCCTGGCACCCATTAAAGATCCAGAAGATCCCAAGCAATATCTGGGTGGTACTGATTACAATCGGGTTCTTGCAGAGGCAATCAACTTCATCGAGAGAGATCGCATCCTCAACCATCAAGAGCTCGAGGCCGAGTACATAACGGTTTTCATCACCGATGGTGCTCCCCAGGCCGGCGATAATGATCCCCAGATAACCGTCAACCGAATCCTCGAGCAAGTCAGGACCCTATCCGGCATGGGTGTGACCTTTCATACGATGATGATGTCGACCGAGATGATGGGCGTGCCGCCTGAGTTCTTGACCATTCTGCAAGGTATGGCAACTGCCGGCGGCGGAGAATATAAAGAGCTGGCCGGGCCGGCTGCGATCGCCACCAGTTTGGGAGATCTGCTCGACTTGACCTTGGTCCTGCGAATTTTCGATCTGAAGGCCTTCTATGTAGACAACCGCAGTAGTGTTGTTGCCGAAAACAACGGCGTGGTGTCGATCTTTGTCGATAGCGACGGCGATGGACTGGCCGATTTCATCGAGGAGGAGATCGGAACTTCTCCTTATCTGACAGATAGTGACGGAGACTTCATCTCAGATCTGGTCGAGGTCAGGATCGGCTATGATCCGTTAGCCAAGGAGCAACACGGTCTCGATCCTTCTGCGTTCGAAGACGATGACCTGGATGACCTGAACAACTACGAGGAGGACCTCCTGGGAACCCGCTATGATCGGTTCGACACAGATTCGGATGGCATTCCGGACGGCCTGGAAGTCCGCTATGATACCAACCCGCTTTTGGTTGATGACCGCGGCGACTATGACGGAGATTTCATTCCCAACGCAGACGAAATCTGGGGACATCTCAACCCACGCGTAGACGACAGAGCTCTACAAGAGCAGCTGGCCTACAACTACGTAATTTACAAAACCGGCCGCAACGGCGGCTGCAACTGTTACCATTTCGAGGTCGACAACATCAGCCTGACCTCTCCCCTCGGCTCGGATGATCGCGAACTGGGCCTCAATCAACTTAAGCTGATGGTTGTCGACAGCCCGGAAAATAAACCCGACCTGATGGGCAACCAGAGCCTGAGCTTGACAGAGATCATTTTTCAAGAGCCAAACTTCCGGCTGCCGAATGCCCTGACCCTATTCCTCGAAACGGAGGACTTCGAATGAAACCAACAATTCGATCACTGAGTTTTTGTCTCTTGGCCTGTATGTTCGGTTTATGCTTCGGCACAATTGGTTGCGGCCCTGATAATAATTTTTTGGAGGGTAGTATCTCGAGACGCTTCGCGATCGAGTTTGACTTCGTCGAGCTAAGGCAACAGGCAGAAAATATTGCGATTCTTTACCAGAACAATGTCGAATACATCGAAGTCGGCTATGAAGCCACTAACACGGTTGCCGAACTGGTATTCAATGAACTGCCGGCTGCCACACAGCTGGGTGAATGGCTGGACGTGACCGATAAGGTCGAAGTCAATCGCTATGTGATCGTCATGCCGGAGAAATATTTGATCTCCCAGGACGAGCGGCCTTTTCCCGAGATTAACCATGCCGAAGCCGTGCTTTTTGAGCTGAACGAGCAACAATCCGAGACTAGAGTTTGCGGACAGTTCTCGATTGGTTTTATTGACGGTTCGACACTCAGAGGCGGGTTCGAAGGCCGGCTGTGATCAGTGATCGGTGAGATCTTCTCTATCAGCCTGCTCTCCACTGCTTTTCACGAAATGCGTCCGGTACACCTGCCACTTGGAAGCATTCATCTGCCATTCAGAGTATATCACCGTGCCCTGATAGTTGTCGGGCAACTGCCCGAAAATCGTCAAGCCAAGATGAACACCCTGCAGGGCTTCAGTCAGATTCTCGACATCGGCATGGTGATACTCGACTTGCAAGTCTTCATAGGCCGGCAAACCAAGTAAGACCTTGGTGCCTTTGGTCCAACGGAGTATTTCGAGAGTCCATTCAGCCATTAGATGGCGATACAACATGCGAAAACGAATCGAAGTGTCGTACATCATGACCGCGATTTGATCGACTCGCTTGGCCACCTTGAGATAGTAGCTTTTATCCCAATGTACTTGCGGATAGGGATGCAGGATTGTCGGCGGCGGATATGCCGCCACTGACAAGATCTTGCCCGCCGGTAAAACGGCTTTGATTTCGTCGAGTAAGCGCAGGAAATGCGAATTGCCTGTTGGACATGGTTCGATATTCAGATGCAGGCCGGCCAGGCGCGGGTGGGCTGTAAGCAGCCTTTCTATCGAGGCGACAAAGGTCTTTCGCCAAAGAGGATCTTTCAAAATCACGTTTTTACTCAGTACTCCTCCGATCCAGGGCATCACTCGAAAATCATTGAACTTGTCCAAAAACTGCTCAGTGGCCTTATCGTCGACAGGTAAAATTCTTCCGTCCGAACCGGCCGGGCACAGGTGAGGAAAAACATCCCGAATGTTATGCCGGCCAAGTAGTTCGGCCAGCTCGCGAACCCGGTCAGGGTTCCTGAAATGAGCCAGTTTGTCTAGCTTGTCGTATTTTACGAACCAGCTCCGATCGCCCAGCCAGCCGTGCTGGAGCCAGATGGCGTTCTGTCCGAGATCGTGGCGGCCATCTCTGACATCCAAACCGCGTGGTCCGAAGATCCAAATGACCAATTCGAGGATAATCACCAGCCCGACAAAAATAACAATTCGGCGGACTTTGGACTCTGGCAGTAAAAACGAAATCACAGTTTTTCAATAGCTCAGCTGAATCTCGATGTCACTCCAAATCAACCCGTCACCAGTTACGGATTTCTGCGGAATACGAGCCAGACAACGCCCAGATAGGCCGCGATGGCAACCAGGGAAAGCGCTTTCAAACCGACGGCCATGGAGAAAAATTCCATCAAACCACCAGCAACCGCCCCCAGGAGGTTCCAGCCGAAAGCAAGGTCGACATGCGCCCGGTCTCTGAAGCGCAGCGCAAAGCAGGCAGACGCGAAGAAGACGGGCATACCGACAAAAAACACGGACAGAACAAGTTTGACCAATGAATTATGGCACAGAAGGAAATGGGGCGGCACAAAGTAAGTCGCCAACAGTGTAAGCAGCAATCCTGCCACCGCAAGCCACCAGCGTAGCGGCTTGAGCTTCATGACGATAGTGGCCAAGAGAATCATACTGAGAACTGAGCCGAATACGACCGCGCTGGTTAGCCAGGTGGCTCCCCATACAAGGTTCATGGCGGTTATGAATTTCGTCTCGATCAGAAGAAAGGCCGTTCCGAAGAGAAACATCTCGAAATCGATCTTTGAGAACTTCGCGACACTGGCGCGCATTTCTCGGGAGACGAGAAACACACCTATGACGGCCAGTCCTGCGAAGATGGCCATCAGCGACAGGTAGAAATTGTTAACCCCTCGCGAGCGCAGGTAAAGATACGGCCAATCATCAGTGGGAACTTCGATCGTGGGAAGTATTTCATTGAAAAACTTCTCCTCGTATTGCACGAGGTCGCCTCTCATATGAGAAAAGGCGGGTCCCAGCATGTATATCCTGGTGAACATGCCGAATTCTCCCGAGTATCCCGCTGGAAACTGTCCAAATGCACTGACAATCGCACCCAAGAGGTGATCTTCGATATAGTTTTTTGCCACGGCGAAGTATAGAACCATGCCCCCATCGGGTGTCAGGCAGTCGCAGGCTGCTTGCATGCCCTCCAGCGTGTAGACGAAGTTGTCCAGTCGAACGTTCGATAGCGCGGACAGTTTGGTCGTTGAATCGAGAGTACCGAACACAATCAAGTCGTACTTTTCGTCACAGGAGTTCAAGTGCTGACGGGCGTCGGTGTTGATGGTTCGGACCCGCGGTGAATCGTACGGACGATCGGGGTGGTACTTGCGACCGATCTCGAGAATCAGCGGATCAATCTCGACTGCATCTATCGACTCGGCACCATGGTCCAGTAAAACCGCCACGTCATTCCCTGTGCCAGCACCAAGCACGAGTACGCGTCGCGCGGGTTTCTTCAATTGATCGAATGGAAGGTGATAGCCGTGCTTGAGTTTCCGATGCCATTCCGACGTGGTTTCCTTGGCACGTCGCAGGCTGATTGCTTTCTGATGGTATGAGCCGTTGGTCATAACGAAGAAGCCTGCCTCACCACTCGTTGCGGGATCGCGATCGGTGTTGATCGAGTAGTAGGGGCTGTAATAAGCCGCCTTCTCGGCTAGCACCACGATGCCGAGGCAAAGCAAGGCGCCAGGCACGTAAACGAGCAGCAGACGCTTCTTCGGCAAGAAGAGCACCAGCCCGACTACGAAGACGATGGCGAACCACGTAACCGGAAACTGCTGGAGAAAGCAAACCATCGCAAAGCCAACCACGCCGAGCAATGAACCCAGGATGTCCCAGGAATAGCCCCACAGCGAGCTGGAGTATTTTGAAAATGTGTTCAGTCGTTTGGCAATAAACTGCCCCAGGGGAATGAAGCTGATCGCGCTAAGAATGAACGCCAAAATAATTGGCAGGTGCACTCCCTCGACGACGGGTGCATCCCGGGGCAAGTCAAAATACAACAGCCAGAGCTGCTCCGACTCTGGATCGTGGGTGAAGACGACATGGCTCAGGGCAAAGAAACAGCCAAACAGAGTTGCCAGGCTCAACGGCCAAAGCCACAGCAGAGAACGTTTTTTGGCCCTCAGGCAGCCAATGCCCAGGCCGAGAAATGCGCTGATCAGGATCAGATTGGGAAAGTATGCCAGTACACGCACCTGGCCGGGAAGCCAGCGGATGAGTGCCAACTCCATAAACAACACGACGAACGAAGCAGATAGTAGTTGAAGTGCTGTACGTCGAAGGGATACCCGTACTACTGGCTGCGATAAATTGTCAAGAATGGTTGAAATTCCTTTTGGGTTGGCGTGGTAGGCCTCGATGCTCCATCACCGATTATTAACCACAACCTCAGGGGTTGTCAAAACCCAAAAAGAGAATGGAGGTCTGGTTCTTTGCCGTTTTCTATGACAAGCTCCCATAACCAATCATGGCTACCGCTAGGAGGAACTTCTCATGTTGAATGCACTTCGCCGGGTGGATAGGAAGATCTACGACGCTCTAGTGGGCGAGGTCCGGCGGGAACAGGTCGACATCGAACTAATCGCCAGTGAAAACTACGTCTCGCAGGCCGTGCTGGACGTGGTCGGATCGGTTTGGACTAACAAATACGCCGAAGGCTATCCGGGCCGCAGATACTACGGTGGTTGCGAGTTTGCCGATGTAGCCGAGAAACTGGCCATAGAGCGAGCCCAGGAACTGTTCAAAGCTGAACACGTCAACGTGCAGCCGCATTCAGGGTCCCAGGCCAATATGGCCGTTTATTTCTCTTGCCTGAAACCGGGCGACACCATTTTAGGTATGGCTCTGGACCACGGCGGTCACCTGTCACATGGCCACCCCAAGAACTTCACCAGCAGTGTTTTTGACATTGCCCGTTACGGGGTCGACAAGGAAACTGAACTGATCGACATAGCGGAAGTTCATCGCATTGCAAAAGAGCGCAAGCCCAAACTGATCATCGTCGGGGCCTCGTCTTACCCGCGCAAGATCGACTTCGAAGCTTTTGCTCAAGTGGCCCGCGACACAGGCGCCCTGTTGATGGCCGACATTGCCCATATTGCCGGCCCGATCGCTTCCCAACTGCATCCCGATCCAGTACCGCACTGCGACTTCATCACCGCCACAACCCATAAAACCCTCCGCGGCCCGCGCGGCGGCCTGATCATGTGTAAAGAAAAATACGCCAAGTCCATCGACTCGTCCGTCTTCCCCGGAATCCAGGGGGGTCCCTTGATTCACGTGGTCGCCGGCAAGGCGGTTTCTTTCGAAGAAGCCCTGGAGCCTTCCTTCAGAAAATACCAGGAGCAGATTATCAAAAACGCAGCCGCCCTGGGAGAAGTATTGCAGGAACAAGGGCTGCGGCTGGTAACCGGTGGTACCGACAATCACTTACTGGTAGTCGACCTGCGAAGTCGCAACCTAACCGGCATCCAGGCCACCCGCATTCTAGATCGGGTCGGTATCACGGTAAACAACAACCAGATCCCCTTCGATCCTCTGCCGCCTATGAAATCCAGCGGTATTCGCATTGGAACCCCGGCCATGACCACTCGTGGCCTGGGTGAAAAAGAAATGCGCCGCCTTGGCCACCTGATCGTCAGTGCCTTAGACCATGCCGACAACGAAATGCGCACGCGACAGATTCGCGAGCAAACCCTGGATCTGGCCGATCGTTTTCCAGTCTACCCAGGTATCCTGCGCCGTCTTTACGAGCAGGATCGCGGAGCCTATGATTTTTAAGTTATGATATCGACGGCTCGGGATATTCCATCTTCTTTCAAAACTTTGGCAGACATTTCGCGAGCGCGCCGTGCAAAAGATGTGTTATTTGCCAAAATACGTAAAGAGCTAGCCAGCGCCTGGGCGGTCAGCCGCGTTGGAGCAACCGGAGCCAGTCCGAGACCTAAATCTGATATACGCTGACCCCAGAAAAACTGATCGGCGATTTGAGGCATAATGAATTGAGGTACACCGGCCCGGACTGCGGTGTGAGTGGTACCGCTACCACCATGATGAGCAACTGCAGCCATAAGCGGGAACAAAGCCGTATGTGATGTTTCACTTATCTGGCACACATTGTCGGGCAGCTCATGCTGTCCCAATCCGGTCCAGCCGCTGCCAAGGATTACTCGGCAACCGGCAAGTTTTACGGCTTTGAGCACCAACCTGGTGAATTTGGCCGGGTCTTTTACGCTAACACTGCCGAATCCCAGGTAGACAGGTTTCGGACCGGCCTCGATGAAATCGATCAGTTCGTCGTCAAGCGGTTCGTGATTGGGCGAATGGCAGTAACCTACGTAACTGAAAGGGTGCATCCAATCTGACGAGGGCGGCGCCAATAACTCACTGATGGCCAGGATCGTGTGGCTCTGGCCTGCAAAATATTCGCTGATTTCGCCAACAGGTTTGAGTCCCAACGATCTCCGCCGCCGATCGAGCGGTCGACCAATTACCAAACCAATTGTGGCGTTCAACAATCGCCACATGAAGCGGTTTACAATTGCCGGTAAGTTTTGCCAGGGCAGCAAGGGCGGCGGCTGACTACCGGGAATAATCGGACAATAGGCAATTCTGTAAAAAGGAATGTTGCGGTGCTCGGACACCGATGGGGCCGCCGGCTCGTTGGCACTGGTCACCAGGACATCCGCCTGACGGGTTGCCTCGAGAAGCACATCGAACTGTTCTTCTATATCTCCGGCAAACCAGCTAAGCGCCTGCCGAGTCGCCTGCCAACCAGAACCCATCTTGTGCATGACTAGTTGGGCGTCTTCGTCATACAGAACAGGCGTCAGCTTGCGACTCTTGGCATACTTTTCAAAAAGTTTCGGGACACACAGGGTTACTTGATGCCCTTTTTGCTGCAAGGCGGCGGCAACCTCGATAATCGGGTAAACATCACCGCGTGAACCGCGACTTGAAAGAACAATCTTCATGCGGGATTCACCTGACGATCTGGCGTGGGCGTTCTACCTGGTATTGTTCGATCAGATTGAGATCGATATCGGGCGGCACGAAATGAGGCAGGCGTTTGAACTTGTAACTGAAAAACGAACGCGGAATTTCGAACATCAAAACCCGCGGACTGAACTGCAATGAGGACAATATCCAGCAACCATGGGTGCACCAGCAATTCGCCCCCTGCCCGCCACCGATTTCGCTAATCTCGTCCAGCATGGCTTTTGATTTCAGGGCGGCGCTCAAATCAAAATCATAGTCTTGCAGCTTGCCGATCCGGGAGCGCATCTCGCATGACCTAAAATACCCATTGTGGTCGATCACTATTGTAGTTTCCCCGGCCGTGCAAGGCATCCCCCAGGCACACGGACCGTCCATGTTCTCTTCCTGGATCCGGAACATAAACCGAATCACGCCCATGAAAAACAACTTGGCCAGCCAGCGCCCGCGCGGGTCGATATTGACAAACATACGCTCGGCCATGCCCTCGTATATCGGCATCACCTTGTCGTGCAGGGCTTCTAGCTGCTGGCGCGTAATCCGCTTAACACTCGGATCGCGCGGAGTCCCCCTGACAGTCTCGAAGAAATGGGTGTCACTGTTATGTTTTTTGTAAATGTAGGCCGCCAGATCATACATCTCTTTGTAGGCCTCCGGAGTCACAACCGTGGCTACATTGCGGTGCAGCCGGGGATGCTTGCCGAATTTCTTTTCCATTATATCCATTATTTCGATGGTTTTTTTGAAGTTGCCCGGCACACCCCTGACTCGATCATGAGTAATTCCCAAACCATCGAGCGAAAAGTTGAGCTGGATATTCAATTCGGGACAGCTTTCAAGCAGGCGACTGATGACCCGGTCGATTTCCTTTCGCAAGATTCCGTTGGTCGGCAGATTGATGCTCTTGACCTTGTTGTTGTGGTAGAACATCTCGATGATCTCGGCCAGATCCTTGCGCATGAACGGCTCGCCGCCCGACAACCACAGCTTGTCGAAGTTCGGAGCCGTTTTGGAAATGGTTTCGATTTGTTCGAAAGTCATATCGTCTTTTTTATTGAGCTCGCTCGAGTAGAAACATGTCCGGCACTTGGAATTGCAACGGCACGTCACGAAAAGAAACACGCTTTCGAGTTCCTTTTTACGAAAGACCTTATTCAAGAAGCCGGGTTCGCCCATATGAATGTCCTGGTCGGGCTGACCGTCAGAATTGCCGTTGTTTCCTCTAGATAAGCGTTTTATCAAATTGGGTAGGTGTTTTTCCTTGAAGTTGTCTAGCAGTTGCATCATTTCTCCTTTGAACGTGTAAAACTTGATAGCCTTTCCAGGTGTCTGTGTCCTGCAAAATTCAGGCCGTGTTTCTCGTAGAACACAAGTACTTGTTTTTTCAGGCAGGAGTCAAGCGAACATATTTAAGATATTCAATACAGGTGTGCGAAATCGCACAGGTGAGCGGGTTGACCTTTGGGGGCTGAATGTAATACCTTTCCCGCCGATATCGAATGGAGCAAGTAGACAATGCCCGGGCATAAAACCATCTTCATATCGTCATGGCTGATTGCCCTTGTCCTTTCAGCTATTTCGGCCCTAGCCGCTGAACAACAAGATAATGCTGGCAACGAAACACCACCTGGCGTGAGCTCAGACGACGGCAATGCCGATGCGTTGGAACCTGAAATCATACTCGTCACCGCAACCAAGGCCGAAAAGGACGCTCAGGCCGTCTCGATCAGCCTGTCGGCTTTTCCCGAACAACAGCTGCGCGACGCCAGAGTATTTGGCATGAATGACGTCGCCTTGATCACACCCAACTTCCATTTCTACAGTGTCGGCAGCCGCCGGGCTGCCCTGTTTTTTATTCGCGGCGTGGGTTCCAGCGGCCCCAACCAACCGGCCGTCGGCGTCTTTGTCGATGACGTCTATCAGCAGACAGGATTTTCCGACTTCGATCTTTCCGATGTTGAACGAATCGAAGTCCTGCGCGGGCCGCAAAGCACACTTTACGGTCGCAACACGGCTTCAGGGGCAATCAACGTAATCACAAAAAAACCCACCAGCCGCTGGGAGGCAAGGATCGGCTATGGGCCGAGTTCGTTCGATTCGCATCGGGCCGAGTTGTATGCCGGCGGGCCGCTTATCGCTGATAAGCTCAGTTTGAGTATTGCAGGCTGCTTTTTCAACAGAGGCGGCTATTCTGAAAACGATTTCCTGCAAACGGATGCCGATCATGTAAAACAGTACGCTGGCAGAATCACGCTGCGTTACAATCCGACTGACAAGTTGGCATTCGGTTTCAGCACCCGCGGCGGCTGGGACCGCGACGGCGGCTACCCGTTGGTTAGCCTCAACGAACATAGGCTACATCCCTACCACGTCAACTACAACACCCAGGCCCGCCATCAACGTGATCTTCTTTCTTATACGCTGAAAACAACCTACTCGACCGACAGCTACACTCTACAATCCATAAGCAACTACACCGACTGGAGCAATGCCGAGGACTACGATCGAGACTTCATGCCGCTCGATCTGTTCAACGTCGAGGAACGCAATCGGCTTGATTCAGTCTCCCAGGAGTTTCGGCTATCCTCGAAGAATGACAGCCAGCCCTTTCAATGGCTGGCAGGTGTCTACGGCTTTGCAGGCTTAGGCAACGATTACCAGCGCAACCATTACGGACAAGACGCCGGAATGTTTGGAGCACCCCCCGGAATGGTCGAGCATTCTCCCCTCGACAAGAACACATACGGGGCCGCTATCTTTGGACAAGCCACCTATTCGGCTTTCGAGCACCTGGAGGTCACGGCCGGACTGAGATACGACTATGAAAAGCAGACCATGGCAGGGCAAGTCTACCGGGTTCTCGGAAACGACGTTTACGGAGAAACCGTCGAGGTTGATAAACAAAAGACGCTAAACGCGATCACCCCTGAAATGTCCTTCGCCTGGAATTGGACTCGTGATCTGAAGACTTATGCCCGCCTGGCCAGGGGATTTCGCTCCGGTGGCTTCAACAGCCCGGAAGGATCAAATCCTGCGGCCTACGATCCTGAGTTTGTTTGGAACTACGAGCTAGGCTTGAAATCTTGCTATTGGGACAAGAAGCTGACCGTCAACCTGACTCTCTTCCAGATGGATATCCACAATCAGCAACTGATATAGTACCCGCCGGCCGCAGCCGGTTTCTTTTTCAAGAATATAGGTTCGGCCCGTAACTGGGGGCTCGAAGTCGAGATCTTCGCG
>JAFDKH010000337.1 GCA_019307065.1 Deltaproteobacteria bacterium | reverse complement strand
CGCGCCCAGAAAAGACAAATCCGACTGGGACAAATTCGTCGAGACGCTAGTTAGATTCTTCAGGCAAATCGGTGAGGCAATCGATAGCATTTTCGATTAAGCAAAAACCATCCCGGTTTCTTTTTACGGTCCGACACTGGGTGTAGCTGAATACATCAAGGATTCCATTAGCGGCGCGGAGGAAAATATGGACGTTACGAACATGATCCAGGAGTACAGTCTTCTGAGAAACCGGGTGATTGCGGGCTATCTGGACCCGGATTCTGTCGGGCGCATTGAGCTTCTGAAACAGGCCATAATAATGGCCGAAAAAAGGCTGATCAAATCGAACAATCGAATCGGTGAAGGCGACATTCGCATCAGGTTCTACGACGGTGATTCGCTGTGGGAGATCCGGTTGAACGAGCTGACCGATCCGGTACTAGATATCGAGCTGAGTTCGGGCGTTACCGAGGGCTACAAGATCGTCGTGGTCGAAAAGAAAGGCGGGCCGGCTTCGGCCGTCCGGGCGCAAATACTCGGACAAAGCGACAACGGTCCTAGCTGGTACCGCGTCGACCTGGGGCAGGATATTAGATAGGCTCATGGTGTTGGACCAGCCGCCGTTGATCATCCCCAAAAAATAAAAGTTCGCCCCCCTTCGAGGGCACTGAAAGGCACACCGAGAGGCGCCGTACAAAACACGGCCGTAAAAGGCATGGCCACAAAAAACGTGAAGGAAGGACAAATCAATTACAGTTATCTCATTTTCTCAAATTTTGTTTTTGTGGTTGGATTCTCTGTGGGCCCAGCGCATGAAGGACCGGGAGCCTATCACCATTCCGAGGGCAAGCAAGGCGGGCAGCACTACCCCCAGGAAGGTTCTCGGTAAAGTAGCGTTGCTGTATTTACGCACGATGTACAGTCCGGCGTCGTTGCTCCATTCGAGTTCGAGCTTCAGTCCAAATAAGTTGCCCATATTGTGCCATTTCAACTGGTAGAGGTGATCCAGGCAATTGAGTCGATCGTACGGGAACTCACCGGCCAGTACACTGTCGACCTCGAGGTGGATGATGCCCATGACGCTGGTATCGTAGTACGGCACCCAGCATCTGGGCGTGTTGGGCTTTGCGTCTTCGGCATCGATTATATGTGTCACCAGCACTACGCGTCCCGACTGCCCATCGTCTTCGGGCCAATGCCGTACGATGCCGAAAATGCCCAGCGTGAGCCAAAGCAAGCTCAGGGCCAGGGCCACCCAGGTCAGAAGGTGTAAGAAGCTTGAAAGAACCCTCAGGAACAAGGGTCGAAGGTTGCTGGATAGCGGTAAACTCATCGATCAGTATTATCGGCTACCCGCAATAAGAAAACATCGGGCAAACGACGGAGCAGGTTGCGGAGGAATTCAAAATCGCGAAGGGGATGAGTGCTGCGGGCAGAAGCACTAAACCAGGCCGGGTTAGCCTACGAGTTGGTATACGAATACGCTCCTTCTAGCGAGATATCCCAATGTCTGCGTAACCTGGCACAAGAGTTGTGGCGTTTAGCCGGAAGGACCCGGCCGCGATGAAGATTCTCAAATGGTATTCGTCTGGTGGAATTAAAACACGATATGGTAGCCTGCCGCTACGATCACTTTAGCGGTGGGAACATTGCCGGCGCAATACGAATATCAGATTCCAAAAGATCTTCATATCGACAACATTCGAAATGTTTAGATCGCCGCCAATATCCTGGGTCCTGAATTATCAATAACCGATTTCAATCGCCATCTAGATTTCATTTGGATATTCAGTCTTTCGTATGTTCACTCGATCTGTATCGAGCGATCTAAAAACAGCATACTTAGATCCAAGAAGTACCAGGCAGGCCCCTTTTTTGAGTGACCTCTAACGGTAGCTCCAGCGGCCAATGCAGGCTTTCTTGATCTGTGTTCAAGAACAATTACTATTCGGTCACCATCCGCAACGTCGCTATAAAGTTCGACTTCAATGATCGAATGCAACTGAAGTTCCAATTGGATCTCCTGGACTCCGTTTCCGTCATGGAAACGAATCCGTGACTTTGCTTCTCTAGATAAGCATGTTTTTTTCGATACATGTGTCTTCGAAAGCTCAAGCGCTTCTTGGAGTATTTCGTATCTGGTTCCTTCCTCGATACTAAGAAGGCCATTCGTTTCTTGCCGTCTCAAATACGATAATTCTTGCAATAAAATCGTGGAGTTGATGGAAACACCCCCTTAATTACGCCATTTTCCGGACTTATGTTCGATCCGTTTCCAGGCTTCGCTTGGAGAACTTGGAAGCTATACCTGCGAGATCTTCAACTCGCTTCAATAATTTCATTTCGTCAATCGGTTTCTTCATGAAGTCGTCGGCAAGAAACTCCTCTGGATTCCCATTTAATGCCTCCATCTCGGCAACACCTGAACTGACCATAATGATGGGTATCGAAGCCGTGTCTTCGTCGCTACGCAATATCTCGCACACCTCTGTTCCCAACATCCCTGGAAGGATGATATCGAGAATGATGAGATCCGGCCGTTCCGAAATAGATTTCTCCAGAGCTTCATTTCCTGAGGCAGCTGTGATGATCTCATGGCCAACTCCGACCAGTCGTCAGCAACTAGAATTCGCATTCCTAATCCCCCAATCAGGAGTGCCTCGTCTAATCGTGGAATCAGCCCATCTATTTCTTCCAGAAAGTCGATTCCATACACGAGTCCCGGCCTCCCGCCGGCCTCGGCGGCCGCGGCATACTCATGCTCGATTTCCTTAGAGACCACGACCGCGATGACCTGGTCTTTACTGCGCTTAATTACTTCGACCAACTGAGAAGTGGGGGGCACCGGCGAGGTCTGGAAGCCTACATCTTTAATCATTTTCAGGCACGGCTGGTTCGCTGCCAGCACAACAAAGTCTTTGCGCCTTCCTAGTCGCTCAAGGTATGAACTCAGTGCCTTATCGAAGCCGGAAGGGCTTTTTACGATGGTGAATCCCGTGCCGGGCTTACGGCCAATCGCGTCCGCCGACTCTGGATCGAGTATGTGCACAACTTCGGCGGCTAGTTGAAAACTTTTGTATCCCGGCAACTCAAGTTCCACGTTGACTTGCTGACGCAGATGCAAATTCTGATCACCTTGGATGAACAGGCCACCTACACTCAGGTTTTGGGCGTACTCAGTCACGAAATCCACTGCAGTTTCATATCGAACCGACAGGTGAACTCGATGTCGCTCTTCCCGCGGCTCTTGATCTTTGCTCATCTTCAGGTTTCTCCACCTGTTTTCTAGAGCCTACTCATCTACCTAGACGACCATCTCAAACATCGCCAGGATCCTCGGCGTCTTCTTCCTATTGCGAGATATCGTAAGCTCATTTCGACTCCAACTTTGCGAAAATGGTCAGGTTCAAATCCGGGATGGGGCGAACGATTCGAATCCAACTGCGGTAATCACGGTGTCTTATGTCGAGTTTCGTAGCCCTTGACATCTGAAGCTTGATGTCTGTTGGAGTAGTATTTTTCGTTCTTTTGCCGTCAAGGTACACATCGGCCCCTTGAGGTTCGGAATCTACATGCACAAGAGCTCGCCACCTCCAATGTCTGCCCTTTCTCTTCAGATATAACTTCATACTGGCGTTCTGGCCCTTGTCCAGCTTCAGTTTCATGAAGGCGGGCAGCCGCCCCTTCTTCTCGAGCATGACCACGTGTTCCAGACCGGCGGGAACTCCTCGTAGGGTGAACGGCGTGCGCTGGCCGGTGTAGACACCATCGAGGTAGATTAGAGCTTTTCTCGGCTTGCTCACTATATGAATGGTCCCTGTTCCCTCGCCCTTAGCGCCAGCCACGATTCCGGCTGGTACTTCCAGCACTTCGTCCTCTTCCGGTTCCTCTGGTTTCTTCTCTGGGAGTTTTTCCTCTTCATCTGGCATTGCCTCTTCGGGGGATGCGATCTTCGTTTCCTGAGGGATGGCCATCGGTTGGTTGTTTGTTTCAAAACTTCGGGTATCAGGAACCGTAGGCTCTGGCAGCTCACTCTTCTGAGGAAACAGGCGATCGCGGAAATGGTAAAACAAGGCGCCGGCGGCCAGCACCAGGAAGATCGCAAACAGTGCAAGCAGCTTGCCGCCTTTGCCCTTCTTGATAGGGAGTGCCTGCTCACCATCGCCGTACTCGGGTGGTTCCTCGACGAGGGCGGTTTCGTCGATTGGTTCCTGTTCCCGGTGTGGTTGCTTACCTAGCTCTGTCAAAATCTCTTTAGACAGAATCTTTTCTTCGCCGGACTCGCTTACGATGACTAGCTTTGGCTTGTCTTCCGGATCCTTTTCCAGCTCTGCAAGGATCTCTTCTGCTGAACATCCGCTGAAAGGCAACCTGCCGTCTGTGTCCAGCCTCATTGCGGCATCAAGGACTTCCTGGAAATCGAAGGTGAGACTCCCCTTGTAGTTTTTGTTCTCCGGCACGAACATTGCCTCAACGGCCGACCAAGAAAATATTTTCAGAAGGCATTTTGAGATGTGCTGGAGAAGTAGACGCCTCACTGTGGTTTCGCCCAACAAGTCCCATTCCACAACGGTCTCGCCAAGGTTCTTACCCAAGCGCTTGCTTTCTTCAAAGGCCTCCTTGACTTCTTCTTCGTTCAAGGAAGAATGTTCAAGCAGATATTCGGTTAACGTTTTCTTTATCGTGGACACTGTCGCCCAGGCGACTTTTCCACCGGCGAAGAAGACACGTCCAGTTTCATCTCCGCATCTCAGGACCACCTCTCCGCCCTCGTCCCGCTGCATTGCCTCCTTGAAAACTTTCAGGACCTTCATGTCTTTGGGTTTCTGCAACTGTTAACTCTCCGTGGTTTTCATTGCTCACCGGCTGAGTCGCGGGATCTGACCGCGTGTTTCCATGTTAAATGATAATTACAGGCGGAGGCGCAGGAACCGCAGACGCACGCCATTTCGCATTCGTTCAATCCTCAACTTCATCACATTACCGAGAGTGACCTCGATCTCACCTTCATCGCCCCATCGCATGTGATATATCTGGCCCGCGTGCTTCCGCCAGACAGCCGACAAAAGTAGCTTCGCGTCGTGTTGCGGAAACTTATCCTCACCGCGGCCGGCCAGCAAATCGCCGATCTTCAGGCTCGCCCTGGTATCGGAGTCCAACGGCACCGGTGGTAGCTCGATCGAATCTGGAACCTCTCCCTCTTCGTTTTCGAACTGTTCTAGCTCCGCATGCATTTTTTCTGTTATGTACCGTATATTAGGTGTTTGTCTGCCGTTGGACGCGAGCCTGTTTTCCAGGCTGGCCAGCAACTCTCGCATTACCTTGGTTTTCAGCATTTTCACCTACTTTTCTCAGGGCCTCACTTTTTTTGGCTCAAAAGTAGAACCTTCCTCCAATGCAGGCGTCTAGGTCTAACCAGTCCCGGCCGGCTAGCCCATGCACAGACCGAGCCCGAAGGGCCAGTTTCCGTTCTATATATAAATACGACCGGCGGCGAAGGCAGGGATAAAAAAAGACAACCATTTTTGCAGATGAAATCGTACGATCAACGGCTGGTCAGGGTGATTTCAGTCTTCTAGCATATAGTACTTGGGGTTTTTGCAGACTCCGTCGACAATAACCTCGTAATGTAGGTGTGGGCCGGTGCTGCGGCCGCTGTTGCCGATTGTGCCAATGATCTCGCGTCTTTCCACTTTTCTGCCGACAGCTGTCCTGAACTCGTTCAGGTGGCCATAACGAGTGCGAATACCGTAGCCGTGGTCGAGGACGAGCAGCTTGCCAAATTTGTCACTGTTTGAAGCAAAGGTAACCACACCGCGGGCCGGAGAGATGACAGGCACGCCGGGCTGGTTGGCGATATCGATGCCTTTATGCATAGTAAACTTGCCAGTGAATGGATCCAACCTGGTACCGAAATCGGCGGTCACCCAGCCGCTGGTTGGACAGATCGATGGAGTCGCTGCCAAACGGATCTTCCGGCCCTGGAGTAAAGTATCGAGATGCCGGGTGCTGGCCTCACGCTCCCCGATCTCGGCCGTCAGTTCATCGAGTCGTTTTTCGATGAAGTCAATAGTCGGACCTGTATTTTCGCTGCTGACTCGCACGAGAGAAGGTATCTCACCATCGCTTTCCGTCAAGAATCCCCCGAATCCGCCCGATTCGACGGGACCGAGAGCCAGGTGTCGCTGTTTATCATGCAACTGAGTCATGATTCTGAGTTTGGTGTCGAATCGCTGCAGCCTAACGAGCCCTGGTTGGATTGAGGATACCTTGGCGTACAACCTTTCCAGCCGGCTACTCAGCTGTAAGTTCAACCCTCTCATCTGCTTGTTCTGGCTAATTTTTTCGATGATCGAGTAGTAGTGAATCCCGACCGCCAACATGGCGCTCAGCCCAAGACAGACGATTGAGGCTACGATCCAGATTGTGGACTTTGATACACGGATACGCCGGATTCTCGCTGAGCTGTCAGCCACAAGCATGATCGTCAAACGCCGCATCTTCACCACATTCCCAATTAGAGATACGCTTGAAGACATGCCGGGCGATCACTTTTTCTTGTGGACTCTATTGAAAATAGAAATATTGATCCGCTGGCGTATTTCCGGCGTAGTACAGAATAGGAGATCGATGAAGCTCCTCGTTGATAGGGCAACTCTTGTGGGATTCAGACAGGGCGATGGATCTGCCTTCGCCAAAGTTATCCGTGCATACACGGCAATTGTCAGATCTCAAGTAACCCG
>JAFDKH010000336.1 GCA_019307065.1 Deltaproteobacteria bacterium | reverse complement strand
ATGTGCCGGTGATCGAGGTGCCCCTGCTGCCTACCAAAGCCACAGTTGACAAGCCAACTATGGAGCGACTGCTCAAGCAAAGACAAAAACAGATCGAATGCGAGCGGGAAGCCCTGGACATCCTGGCTGACGGCAAAGTTGACCGTGCCGATCGTGTAGCCATCGAAAAGTATAAAGCGGCCTTCCCCGAAATGGTCGCGTTGCAATCCCAGGTATTCCAGGCCCTGACCGGCCAATTTGAGGTAAGCTCAAATGACAACAACCGATAAACATAACCCGGTACAGATCGATAAGTTCGTAGTGTGCCCCAACTGCTACGGCCCGCCGCCCGGCGTTTCGATCTCCCGCGAGCAAACCGACCGGTACGGGCACCGCTTGCGTACCTATATGGGCTGGTGCCTTAATTGTCACCTCGGCTTCGAGGTACGCCAGTTCCAAAAGGGCTCCAATTGGTTGATCCACAAGTATCGTTATTACGCAGCCGTGGCTACGGATATTTATGTCCCCGACTGGTGGCAGACAGTCAACGAACTACCCAACGCCCCGCTGGTAGTGACCGGACCCGGCGGCGATTACGACCAGGCCTATAACCCGACCGGGCAGCAGAACAATTGCCGAGCGATCGACGTGGTCCAGCGGACTCACAAAATCCTCCAGGAAACCACCCAGACGATCGGGAATCTGATTGATAGCATAAGAAATATCAACCACTGACTCTGATAATATTTTAGCAATCCTGATTTTTAACTTTGTTATGAACCAAAAACTACTCGACATTCAAACGGCGGCCCAGTTGCTGGGCAAAACCCAGCGGCATATCCGCCGTTTATGCAAAACCGGCCAACTGGCCGGAGCCGTTCAGAAGGGCCGACGCTGGCTCATCCCGGTCAGTGCCCACGATAAACTGCGTGGCATCAAAACCGCCGACGATCTGACCAGCCCCGCACAGCTCCGCAATTTCTCGGAACACAAACGCACCCAAGCCCTGACCCGCCTGGGCCATATCCGCCAACTGGAGAAATTCGCCGCCCACTTCGGCGGTACCTACAGCGACGCCCTGGCCGCCTATGCCGAGTTGCAGGGTATCAGCTCACGATCACTGCAGCGATGGATCAGCCGTTACCGCAACCAGGGACTGCTCGGCCTGATCGACGGACGCGGCGGGGCTCGGCCAGGCGATGAAGCTTTCAGCCCGGATGCGTTCGAACTTTTCAAGAGCTTGTATCTGACCCCACAACAATTATCAGCAAAGCTGTGCTGGCAGAATATCAACTATATCAACCAATCGGAAGATCGCGGCTGGCAAATTCCGGCCCTGCCCACGGTTTACAAATATGTCGATAGAATTCCACTGGCCGTCAAGGTATTGCATCGTGAAGGTCTGGCCGCCTACGATGCCAAATGCGCCCCGTACGTCCAGACCGATCCGGAAAGCATCCAGCCGGGAGCGGTGTGGATCGGCGATCACCATCAGTTCAACTGTTGGATTCGTCATCGCGGCCAGTGAGTGCGACCATGGATCACCGCCTGGGAAGATAAACGCAGTCGCCTGATCGCCGGCCATCATACCAACAGCGGCCCCAACCAGACAACCATCATGATCGCCATGAAACGAGCCATTGAGCGTTACGGACCGCCGGAAGGCGCCAAGATCGATAACGGTCGGGATTACGACTCCCAAATGTTCACCGGCACTACCAAGGCCCGCCGCAAGGCAATCAAAAAAGGATATCTCGATGAGATGCTGGTGGCGGGTATCTATGCCATGATGGATATCGCCGTTTCTTTTTCGATTCCCTACCATCACCAGTCCAAGCCCATCGAGCGGTGGTTCGATACCCTCGATCGACAGTTCACTAAAACCCTGCCCACCTATTGCGGTAAAGATTCCAATCGCAAGCCGGAAAATCTCAACGATTACCTGGCGTCCGATCGTGCCCTTGCCGAGGCTTACGACCTGGAAAGTTTCGCCCGCCTGGTCGATGAATACATCGCCAAGGTCTATAACGCATCACCACACACCGGCGTCGGCATGAACGGTCAATCGCCGGCGGCGGTCATGGCCACTCGAACAACCCGACGGGTAATCACCGACGGTCTGCTCGATCTGCTGATGCGGGTATGGAGCGGCGAGTTGATGGTCGGCAAGAACGGCGTCCGTTTCAAAAATATCTGGTACGGACAATTCAACGCCGAGTTGCTCTGCCATCAGGGCAGGAAAGTACGCGTCGCTTACGACCCCGACGACCTGCGTCAGGTTTGGGTCTATGACGCCGCTACCATGAAGCTGATCGCCATCGCCGACCAGAACCAACTGATCGCCTACGGATCGGCCGTCAGCGATGACAGCCTCCGTGTTGCGATGCAGCAAAAGAACCGGGCCAAAAAGATCGCCAACAAATTTCGCGATGCCAGCCTGACCGCCAATATGGACCTGACGGCCCTGGCCCTAAAGGCACAGCAGGAAGGTTTAGACCAGGCCGATAAAAAGACCACCGCACCCGCCGCCACCATCAGGCCGGTGGCAACACCGTTCGACAGCCAGGTGGCCGCTCACGATCGCCTCGGCATCGGCAGGGTAATCAAGCGGGCCGCCGGTGCCGAAGGCACCGACCATACGCAATTGGATATGGATTTATCAACACTAAGGCCAACGAGGGAACCTGATGTGAATTTGTTCGACGAATAATGGACAACAACGATCTGAATAATTCGCTTGAGCAGGATGCTCAAAGAATCGAGGAAAGGATTCCTATGACAAAAACCGATTACAAAAAAGTTGCTCTGCGGCTGCGCAATTTTATGATCGGCCGAGGTCTGTCGAACAATAAAATCGCCCAGGCAATCAATGCCTCTCCCTCCGCTATCAGCCAGTTTCTTAACAATAAATATACCGGTGACAACAAAACCCTGGCCAACAAAATCGTCAGCTACGTCAACAGTATCGCCGGCAAAGAACGCAAGGCCAAAGACAAGCCCGGTTATATCGATACAACCGTAGCTATACGGGTAAAAGCCCTCATCGCCAACACCGACGCGTTCAGCCTGGAAGAAGGTAAGATCGGGATCATCATCGGGGACGGCGGCCACGGCAAAAGCTACTGTCTGCGCACCTACGCCGAGACTGACAAAAACAGTGTCTATGTCGAGCTCGACGATGCCATGACCATGCGGGGTGTCTATCAGGAAATCGCCGCCAAGATCGGCCTGGAAGGTTACGGCACATTGCAGAGTGTTACCCGGCGGATTATCGACAACCTCCAGAACCGACACATTATAATCCTGCTCGATGAGTGCAGCGGTCTCTCTCCGCGTCAACTCAACAGCCTGCGTCAGATCATCGTCGTCAAGAGCCGATGCCCATTGATACTGGCCGGCAACCAGGGACTGCGCAATACCATCATGTCACCCACAACCAAACGCGGCAGTGAGTCACTGGACCAGTTCACCAGCCGACTGATGGCCATACTGAATCTCGACGAAGCGGCAGCCCAAAAGGATGGAGGCCTCTACACCCCCGACGATATACGAAAATTATACCAATACGGCGGGATCAAACTAACCGGCGGTGCCGTCAATACGCTCAAGAAAATCTGTCGGACACCCAGAAGCGGACGGCTGCGAACCTGCAGCCAGATCATAACCGCCCTGCACACCGCCTCGAAGATCAAAAAGTGCGGTCAGATCACCGCCTCGGACATCCCCAGTGCCATAGCCCAACTGGGTTTGCCGGTACGCGTTTGGCTTCCAATAAACAGCCCGGAATTCGCCCAGGAGGAACAAAGCAATGCCGCATCTGTGGCCGGATAATATCACTATTACAAACCTTTCGAGTCTGATGGTGAGAATCGGATTAACGATAGAGAGCCGGTCCGCTGAACTCAGACGTTACAGATGCACGCCCCGGACTTTCTGGCTGATTATGCGTGACAATAAAGTACGGTGCGTTTGGGTCCGTAATGTAAAAATAACAGACTATCGCATCGCCAAGATATTTAATCCGCAAAACGGATATACTTTTGAGCGATGGTCAGAAATTACACTCATGGTTGCCAGTGACAAAAAATGCGACGAAATTATAGAGGCCTTTAATGCCCAATAAAAGCCAAATAAAACTCGTTCAAGCAGCAGCCAGAGGTG
>JAFDKH010000335.1 GCA_019307065.1 Deltaproteobacteria bacterium | reverse complement strand
AGACTTCGTCACGTAAGTGATTCGTTTTATTCATAGAATCCGTCCAGAATGTTCTGATGACGCTGAGTGACTACCTTGCGCTTGACCTTCAACGAAGGCGTCAGTTCGCCCGACTCTACGCTGAACTCTTTATCTAAAATAGCGTGCTTTTTGATCGTCTCAAAACGGGCCAGCTTCTGGTTGGCTGCTTCAATTGCTCGTTCAACTTCGTTTTTGACTTCAGGGTGATTGATCAACTGGCGCGACTCACAATCGGCGATTCCGCGAAGTTTTGCAAACAGGCCAAGCTCTTCGGGATCGAGAGTTATTACGGCACTCAAGAAACTACGCCGGTCCCCTTGGACCATCACCTGGCTGATTAGCGGGTTTAGCTTGATCAGGTTTTCAATTTTCTGGGGGGCAATGTTCTTGCCGCCCGCAGTTACGATGATGTTCTTCTTGCGATCGGTAATCACCAGAAATCCATCCTGGTCCAGATGCCCGATGTCTCCGGTTTTAAACCAGCCGTCTTCGAAAACACTGGCGGTTTTCTGCGGGTCTTTGAGGTAGCCTCTAAAGACTCCAGGACCTTTGATCAGGATCTCACCGTCTTGGGCAATTCGAATCTCGGTGCCGGGTACCGGCCGTCCGACAGTGCCAAATTTGAAGCTGTCAGGCCGATTGAGGCAAGTCACCGCACTGGTTTCGGACAGACCATAGCCTTCGAGCAACATTATCGAGCAGGCATGAAAGAATTCGGCCAGGTCTTTTGCCAACGGTGCCCCGCCGACCGCAAAAAAATTCGGCCGGCCACCCAGGGCCGCTCGAATCTTGGACAGGACCAACCGATCGGCGAGCTTGAACTTTACCGTCAGAAAATAAGGGATTGGTTGTTTTTTTTGCTTGAGTCGGCTGACCTGCAACCCGACCCCCAGGGCCCAGGTAAAAATCTTTTGACGGCGTGAGTTCAACGTTTCGATCCGCGACATTACACGAGCATGTGCTTTTTCAAAAATCCGCGGCACACAAGTCATGACAGTCGGACGTACTTCGGCAATGTTGTCGACCAGTTTGTCGAGCGATTCGGCAAAGTAGACACTGCCGAAATTACCGTCAGTGCCGATATAAGTCGTCATGCGCTGAAGAATGTGAGAAAGCGGCAAAAAAAACAGGTGAACGTCGTCTTTTTCTAAAGGCAGTATCCCGCGTGAAGCGGTTGCGGTTTCATATAGGTTCCTGTGGTCTAGAATGACGCCCTTGGGTGTCCCGGTCGTGCCGGAAGTGTACATATAGGTAGCAATATCGTCAGGCTCGACCTGGTCGACCAGTTGACCAAACAAGTCAGGCGCTTTTTGTTTTTGTTTTTCTCCCAGCTCAATCAGCTGGCTGTAACTAATAAGCTGCGAGTCCTTTGCCGGTTGACTGTCCTCAATCACGACTATCTTGACGACGGCCGGGCAAGCCAGGATCGCCTCCAGGTGCATATCGAGCATGGCCTGGTTTTCGACGACGACAACACAGGCTTCGCTATGCTCGACGATGTAGCCGACATCTTGGCTGGTCAAATTGTCGTAGATACCTACGGTAATACCACCAATCGACATTATGGCCATATCCAGATAAGGCCACTCGAGTCGGGTTCGTGAAATCACTGCGACTGGAACACCTTTTTTGACACCCAGTTCACGCAGGCCCAAACCAAGCGCTTCGAGTTGGGCAAAACCTTCGCCCTGACCGATGGCTTGCCAGCGCCCGTCCCGTTTGACGAACTGATTGATCTGGCGGTCTTGGTTTATTCTAAAATCGTATAGCTCGGCGCAGACAGTCCGCTTAAACACTCTTCCTCCCTTTACGGCAAGCGGCAGATGCGGCTTAAATTATCAACAGTCTGTTACTATTTGCAACTAGGTTCGGCGTCTCAACCAGGAGAACAACAGCAGCATGACGACCAGGCCAAAAGGCACCCGCTTACCGGCCACATGCCGGCAACCGCCCGAGCTGCCGTCGTCTACAAGGCAGTGGTCTTCTTGGCTGCAATCGCGGTCGGCACAGTCGATAGCCCCATCGCCGTCATCGTCCGATCCGTTGTCGCAGATCTCCGGGTCAGGCAGACAACTGGGGTAGCCGACACATTCGCTGTCCTCGCAATCGAGGAAACCATCGTGATCATCATCGATGCCGTTGTCACAGTCTTCGTCCAATGTCTGACAAGCCGGGTGGTTCGAACACTCGCTATCGTCGCAGTCGGTGTCGCCATCTTGGTCGTCATCGATATCGTTAATGCAGTTCTCTTGCTGGGTCTGACAAGCCTCGTGGATGAAACACTCGCTATCATCACAGTCGGTGTCGCCATCCTGGTCGTCATCGATGTCGTTAATGCAATTCTCTACGATGACCTGGCAGGAGTAATGATCGCTGCATTCGCTATCGTCGCAATCGGTGTCGCCGTCATGATCATCGTCGACATCGTTCTGGCAGTTCTCTTGAGGAGTCAAGCAGGCCGGGTCGGCCTTGCAATCGCCATCGTCGCAGTCGGTATCACCGTCCAAGTCGTCGTCGATATCGTTATTGCAGTCTTCATCGGGCACCTGGCAGTCAGGCGAATTATCGCACTCGGAGTCGTCACAGTCGGTCAGACCATCGTCATCGTCGTCGACATCATTGTCGCAGATCTCACTGGTGGCGCCGCAATTGACGTTCAGTGTGAAACTAGCGGCATTGTCCCAGGTATCGACTACCAGAAAGGCCCCGCCGCTGGGAACAACAAAGCTGAGACTCTCGGTCGTGTTGGCGGGCTCCATGGATGAATCGATACAGCCAGACAGATTGCAAGTGCCGCCCAATATCGGCAGTAAGAACAAATCGAGGTCCCCGTTTCCGGTTGGTTGCATGGTCACGCTGACCTCGGTCCCAGCCGGTACGTTCAACCAAAAAGCCCGTTCAGGGCCGGATTCCGAGTCGTTGGGCAGACAGCTATAATATTCATAAGAAGTCGGGCCGCCGCTGGTGGTGTTTGAAACCTGGGAGCCACAAACAACTGTTTCGGCCTCCTCGCAGGCGCCCGGACCGATGCAAACCGGGTCGGCCAGGCAATCGCCGTCGTCGCAATCGGTAAAACCGTCGTCATCGTCGTCGATGTCGTTGTCACAGTCTTCGCTGCCGCCTTGCGAAAGGTAGGTCAGAATATAAGTGCTAAACTCATCGACGGTTGTGCTGACTCCGAAATCGGTGCAGTTCTGATCGCCGTATGAAGTGATCCCGGCCACGTATTCGGTCCCGGACCGGAAGATAAAAGCCGGCCCGCCGCTGTCGCCCGAACAGGGACCGCCGCCGTCCTGGGCGTAGCCAAAAGCCCTGGGGGCCACATTGCCGCAACTATTGGGGCCCGGGCACACCTGATTAATCGATTGCTCAACATGCAGTTTCGCGCCGTCGCTGCCCGTCTCGGTCAATCCGAACCCGGAGAAATCCAGCAGCACGCCGACATCGGCGCTGGTCAAACCAATTTCTTCCGGCAGGAACGCAATCGGAGTGATTTCGGCCGGTGCAGTCGAGGCCAGACGGATCAGGCCGATGTCGTTTTCGATGTTCCAGCCATCATAGTCGCGATGCACATCCAGATCGGCCGCCTGGCGATAGGTTCCGCCGGAATAGGCGTTCGAACCGAAGAAAACCTCGACGTTGCCGGCAGAGCTGCCTTGCAGACAATGGGCCGCGGTCAGGACGACACTTTGTGTTATCAGAGTTCCCGAACAGAAATAGCCCGTACCGGGACCGTTGGTGATTGCCACTACGGCTGTGTGGGCCGGGTTAGTATCCGGGCTCCCGTAGTAAATCGGCCGGCCCTGACTCACAAGCTGAGTCGGGCTTTCAACGGGCGAGCAGTTAGCCGCAATGAAACTTATTGCTACGAACAGAAAAATAAACCGTCGCATAGAAACCTCCAGGCCGAAAACCACCCCGATTACACGCCAACAAGTGTGCCAAAAAGCACAGGCTCTGGCAACCCCTCAACATGCAGAAAAATCAGAAAAATATTACGCGCCACGTCAAGTTATAGGCAACCCCACCCGAACTAGTGCGACAGCATGTCACGCCAAATTGACAAGTGTAATTACCAGGCTGGAACAGTCTTTGATTATTTTTTCAGGCGCTTAGCGACCAATAAGGTAT
>JAFDKH010000026.1 GCA_019307065.1 Deltaproteobacteria bacterium | reverse complement strand
CAGTTGCTTTTCCAGTTGATCGATACGCTCACCATCGTTGCCCGTGGGTGGCGCCAGTAGACCGTCCTTGAAGGCCGCTCCCAGATCCATCATTTGCTCGACACGTTGGGTGAGGTCTTTCTCCTGGTCTTTGTCGGCTTGATCGCTCGTATCGACTACTGGCGGCGGGCCTACTTGAGTGGGAGCATCACGGTCAATACCAACATAGGTGCGAATCTTAGAAATAACTCTGGGAAGCTCAAGTGGTTTTTCGAAGTAATAGTCGCCGCCTTCAACCAGGGCATCGCCGAAATTCTGGACACCTTCTGCACCTGTCCCAACCAGTAGAATCGGGATCAGTTCCCCACCATGAGTCTCCCGGATCGTGCGGCATAGCTCTACGCCGTGGCTGTCATCGATTTGAAGATCTAGTACAACAAGCGCGGGCTGATCGGCCAAGAAGCAAGATAGCGCTTCTTTCCCTGTGGAATACACAACTGATAGCCAGCCGGCCCGCTGGACAGCTTCAGATAGTGAACCGGCGAGACTCTCGTCCGGCACAAGAATCATTATCTTGGCCATAGATCACATCCACCCAGAATTATACAATCAAAACCGCAAGATCATAACATGTCCACAGGATCTACATCAAAAAGAATCTTAGCATCTTTAGGCGCCCTAATCCGGCGCTGAACTATCAAGGCAACCTGATGCAGCGCTTCGACGGTAGGCGACTTAACCAGCATTTGATAACGATAGCGTCCCCGAATTTTTGCGAGCGGAGAAACCACAGGGCCCAAGAGCTGGATTTGCCCGCGACTCTCGGCCTGAAAAGACTTGGCAACCCGTTGGGCCAACTCGGAGGCGGTTTGCTTGTTGGGGTGTGCGACTCTTACCAACAGCAATCTTCGAAAGGGCGGGTAACCGAGCCCCTCCCGGCGATTCAGTTCCTGGCGGTAGAATTCCTCCAGGTCATAGCGGGTGGCCAAAACAATGCTTTCGTGCTCGGGTAAAAGGGTCTGAATCACCACCCGTCCAGGCTTGTCACCTCTGCCCGCCCGCCCGGCTACCTGCACCAGTAACTGAAAGGTTCGCTCGCCGGCCCTGAAATCGGGGAAGTGCAAGCTTAGATCCGCCAGAAGCACTCCGACCAGGGTCACGCCCGGCATGTCATGCCCCTTGGTGACCATCTGGGTCCCAATTAGAACATCTGCTTCCCGCTTGGCAAATTTAGACAGCATCTTATGCAGGGCGCCGCGCCGTGAGGTACTGTCGGAGTCGAGCCGAATTAATCGCACCCCCGGAAAACGACGCAAGACTTCTTCCTCGCATTTTTGGGTGCCCAGACCAAACATCTGGATTCGCCCGGATTCACAACTGGGACATTTCTTGGGCAACGCAATGTTTAAGCCGCAGTAATGACACTTGAGCCTTTGTTCGGCGCGATGATGAACAAGGGCAACCGAGCAGTTAGTGCAGCGGATGCTCTGCCCGCAATCTTTACACAATGCAAATGAGGAATATCCGCGGCGATTGAGAAATAAAATGGCCTGCTCGCCGCGATCGAGAGTTTTAGCCAAAGCATCAGCCAGCACAGAGCCTACTGTATGACCGCGTTCGATTGGATCGGGTAATTCCTTTTTCAGGTCAACTATTTCTATCTGCGGTAATGCTCTTTGTTGAACCCTTTGTGGCAAAACGATCAGCTTGGAGCGTCCCTTGCTTGCGTTTGAGTAGGATTCGACCGAAGGAGTTGCCGTGCCAAGCAGCACGCAGGCTTGCTCCTGAAGCGCCCGAACCATGCCCAAATCTCGGCCGTTATACACAAGGCGTTCTGATTGTTTGTATGATGAATCGTGTTCTTCGTCGATCACCAGGATGCCTAATTTTCGAACAGGCGCGAAGACTGCCGAACGAGCTCCGACTGCCACGCGTGCTTGATGGCGCTGCAATCGTCTCCACTCATCCAGGCGCTCACCCTGACTGAGGCCCGAGTGCAAGACAGCGACTAACCGGCCAAACCGGCCGGTTACTCGCGACAATAGTTGCGGCGTCAAGGAAATTTCGGGAACCAGTAATATGGCGTCTTTTCCAAGGGCCAGGGCGTGATCAATTGCCCTGAGATAGACTTCTGTTTTCCCGCTCCCGGTCACACCGTGCAGTAAAAAAGCAGCGTATTCGTCTTTTTCCAATGCCCCGGTCAGGCAGGCCAGGGCCTGTGTCTGTTGCGGATTCAAACTGACGACTTCGTCGGGCAGCGGCAGATCCGGACTTTCCGGCTCTCTTCGGCGGGTTTCACGCTCAAGCCGGACCAACCCTTTTTGCTCGAGCGCATGCAGGGCCTGGCGTACCGAGGAACCCAAGAAAGCGAGGCTGCTGACGTCGACCCGAATCTCTTGGTTCAGGGACTCGAGCAACTTAGCTTGCAGCGGGGCCCGCTTTTTTATTTCTGCAATTTGATCGACTTCCAGTTTTCTTTCCAGGCTGGCCGTCAGGGTTGCCTTGATCCCGTTCGCGGCACCTCTTTTTCGAAAACGGGGAGGCAGGGCTGCAAAAATCATTTCTCCCGGGGGCGTCAAATAGTAGTCAGACGCCCATTTCAGAGTACGCAACATTGCACTGTTACACACCGGTTCATGCTCGACTATCTGCGCAATCGGCTTGATTGAAAACTTGCCCGCCTCCGGTCGATCGCAGAACTCATATATGATTCCGCGACACATTTTCTTGCCGAAAGGCACCTCGACCAACTGTCCGCTTCGTAGTTCTCCCGCCAGGGACTTCGGAACACTGTAGGTAAAAAAGTTCCGCAAGGGTGTCGCCACGGCAACCTGAACAAAGTTTCTGTTTTTGGAATCAGGCACCGGGATCTCCACCATTTGAGACGGCCGCTATTTCAAGATTCGCTCTTTCAGAAGCTTTCCAAGGTCGGCGACTGCCTCCTCGATTACCGAGATCTCCGCCTGAGCGAACGACAAACGGAACGTGTTACAGCCACTTCCGTCGACAAAGAAGGGCGCTCCGGCTACGAAAGCAACGTCTTTCTTGACTGCCTCTCTGAGTAACTCTTCCCCGTCGTATTCTTGAGGCAAGTGCACGAAGACAAAAAAACCGCCGTCAGGACGATTCCACTTGAGTTCCTTGGGAAAGTGCTCATCAAGAGCCCTAAGCAGAGAATCCCTCTTGAGCTTGTAGTGACTACAATTTTTTTCGATCTGAATATCCAGCAATCCTCGCTTGCAAAACTCATACAAAACATATTGCCCAAATGCAGCCGTACAGCAATCCTCAAACTGTCTGGCTATCACCATACGTCGAATGACTGACGAATCACCAACCGCAAAAGCCAATCGGAATCCCGGACAGAATATCTTGGAAAAAGATCTCAAATACACCACCCGCCCAAGGGGCGAGCAGGTCATAACAGGTGGCAGCGGTTGTGACGAATAACGCAGGTCGCGATAGGGATTATCTTCGGCGATTACCAAACCATAACGCTCGGCAATAGCCACCAGTCTATTGCGTCGCTCCTTAATCATGGTAACACCCGCCGGATTTTGAAAATCAGGAATAACGTAAATCAGCTTTGGCCGCTTACCTTCCTTTTGGGCTTGAATCACTTTTAGTTCCAACTCTTCAACATTCATGCCGTCCTGATCTACCTCAACACCGACCAGTTCGGCTCCAAAGGTCTGGCAGGCCCCACTACCCCCAAAATAGGTTGGCAGCCCCACAAATGCGATATCACCGCGTTCGATGAATATTTTGGCTGTCAGTTCCATCGCCTGAGCCGAGCCGTGAGTGATCACAATCTGGTCAGGCGTGCAATCCACCTGGTCTTTTTCTTTCAGCCAGCCCGCTAAAAACTCTCGCAACTCGGGCAAGCCTTCGCTGGTAGTGTACTGCAAAGCTAGATGGGGTTTATCAACCAACACCTGGGTAACGATTTCCTTGAGTTCTTCTACTGGAAAAGTGGCTGGATCAGGCCAACCGCCGGCCATGCTGCGAATCTGCGGTTTGGCTATCAGCTTACAGATTTCCCGAATCGCCGAGGCTTTGACTTCGCGGGCTCGCGTGGCGAGCAAGTTTATGAGACTAGCCATGACCTCACTCCTCGTCCCCGTCATCGATTGTCATGATGGTTTCCCTTTTTAGTGTATCGAACACGATCATGGTTTTGACCTGCCGCACTCCTTCCATCCCGGTCAATCTGCTCACCAGAAAGTCACGGTAGGCCGTTATGCTGCGTTCAACCACCTTCAACAAAAAATCGCCTTCCCCGGCCAGGTGATAACATTCGAGCACTTCGGGCTGGCGCAAGACCTCTCTTTGGAACTTGCTGACGTTTTTCTTAGAGTGGTAGGACAAAGACACCAATACGAAGGCGGTCATCCCGCGACCTACCTTGACCGGGTCAACGATCGCAACGTACTTTTGAATGATGCCGCCTTCTTCGAGCTTACGAACCCGCTCGAGCACCGATGGGGGCGAAAGACCAACCTGGGCCGCCAGCTTGACATTGGTGATCCGGCCGTTTTCCTGCAGCAGGGTCAGGATCTTACGATCGACTTCGTCTAGTTTGTATCCGGGCTTCATGGTTTACGATCGTAAGGACGCATGACGATTCTGTCAAATGAAAAACAGACAGGCTGGCTTTTGACTGAATAATCATAGGCAAACAAGCCAGAAAGACTTGTGTTCTTTATCCGCCTTCG
The DNA here is from genome assembly GCA_019307065.1 of Deltaproteobacteria bacterium. Lineage (GTDB taxonomy): Bacteria > Myxococcota > B64-G9 > B64-G9 > B64-G9 > JAFDKH01. Next base: position 50,311 of record JAFDKH010000026.1, on the reverse strand, counting down.
ATTTATCGAAGGCGGATAACCCGCCATAGCTTCAGCGTCCATCCTCCGTAGCAGTGCTACTGCGGAGGACGCGAAGGCGGGTACTTGGTTCGAGTCATCAACTCAAGCGTGCCAGTCAGGCGGCCGGTGTTTGCCCCGCGGCCGGCGACCGTAGAACAGATCGTCGGCCCACAGCATCAGCTTTCGCGCCAGAGCGTTGCGGCCCACGAACCAGCGTACCAGATTATGAATTACGCTGTTTGGATGGGAGTATGGACAAACCCGGATGCATATCGAACAATCGGTTCCCTGAGTCCGCCAAAACCGATAGCAAGTATCCTGACGATTTTGCCACTTCTCGACTCCGCAAAAATCGGCCTTGCCTTCTTTTTCTATCGATCCCGAGGGGCAGTTGGTTGCGCACTTCTTACATATTTCGCAGAAGTGCTGCACTCCAAAACAAATCGGCGGGTCGGGCTGAAGGGGCAAATCCGTCGTTACGATTGCCAGGCGTATTCGCGGGCCGAAGCGGGGCGTCAGTAAAAGACCGATGCGGCCCAACTCACCCAGGCCGGCGTCGGCCGCAATCGGAACACACATCACGCGGTAATTGCCGTCAACATGGGCCCTGGCCTGATAGCCCAGCAAATTGATGTAACGAGTCAGGATCATGGCGATCTTACCGACCTCGAAATACTCAAATGCAGTTTCAGTGGTAGCCGCCGAATCGGGTGCCTGGCTGATCATTTCAGCAGACATCTCGACGGCAATCGCCACGGCATGGCTATGCTCGAGAACAATCGATTCACCCCAGGGCCCCGGCGAACGACCAATCTTGGAATAAATATAAGCCGGATTCAGCCGGGTGCAGCCCACCAAATCAGCCCCTAAAAACCGGGCAAACCCCTTGATTCGTGTAGAAGCCTGAAGGGGAGAAATCTGGACGGGCTGACCGTCGAGCGGTTCGGGCGCCCAGTCGATTTGCCCGGTAAAGCGCGAACCGCGTCGTCGAATTTCTGCTTTTCGGGGTGTTTTTTGTAATAGCCTTCGTATTCGGCGGTACCTGGTTCGAGTCGATAAAAACGATGAAAGATGGCATCCCGTTCGTCTACCTGTAGTTGGCCGTCTGAGATCTTCAGCGGCTGGCGGCGACCAATCGGTAGAAATAAAATTATCAGCATCAGGCCGCCCAAGCCCAACAAGCCCAGTAAAACCTCGGTCCGGTAGGGGAAATCAATCAACAGCGGCAGGCCGATGGCCCCCAGGCCGGCTAGCGAAAAGAGCAGGGTCAACCAGAACGCCCTGAATTCCCGCTCGGCAAAACAGGCAAACATAAAGACGGCTGCTAAAATGGCAGCCAACCCAAGACTAACCCAGCCGATAATCAGGATCGCATTCAAAACATTTGTACTGTACGCGCCCGAAAAGAACGACGCAATCGATAATCTTTTGAGATCAATTTCGTGCTATTGCCTGAACAGAGGCGGCCAGCTCGGCAAGCAGCTTGATTGCGTGCTCGGCATCCTCGACGCTCAGTGGAGCAAGACCGCAGGCCGGAGTCAGCATCGATTGATCAAGCACCAATTGACGATCAACTCCGGCCGCAACTAATCCATCAACCAGAGAAAAAAAACGATCTTTTAAAGACTGGACTGATTCGGTGCGGACCTTGTCATTATTGGGCACAATCCCCCAGGCAATGATTCCGCCGCGCTCCAGATAGGGACCGATTTGATCGGCATATACCAGCATGCTCGAACCGTATTCGTAGGCATCGTAGTTGAGCAGGTCGGCCCCGGCCTCGATAATCATCGGCCAATCGGTGTTACCGCATACATGCACGCCGACTTTTGCACCTTCTGACTTCAGGGCGGCAACCGCTGTGCCCAGTCGGGCAACTACGTCGGCGCGCATGACTCCCAAAAAACTCGAAGAGCCGAAAGCCGCCAAACTGGGTTCGTCCAGAAAGGCAAGCGTCGTCTCGCCAAAACCCGAAAATCGTCGGGCAATCCAGCGGGCCTGCAAGCAAATCTGGCGGGTAAGCACTTCCTGAAAAGTTTCATCGTAGAATAGGGCCTTGCCCTGGGCGTCTTTTAGTCCGAGTTGAAACGACACCGGCCCAATGCAATGAACCTTGATGATCGGATAGATTCGACCGGCTCGTTCAAACGCCAGGGCGGCAATCTCCATGGCCGAAGCGTATTTCGAGTGCATCGCGAATTCTTCAAGATCGCCGCTCGCTTCAGCCGCCATGGTCTTTTCATAAAATCCCGCCAACTCAGCCGCATGGTCCAGGGAGGTATCGATGTACATCTTGTGGGCCTGCTCGTCGACGACCAGCCCGGGCAGCCCGGCAGTATGAGCATGAACCATGTCTTCAAAAAAAGAACGATTCGGCAATTCCGGCCAAATCGGCGCTTCAGACAAATGAGCCAACACGAGTTGCACAGCTCGTTCGGGGTCCTTGTGCGGTAAGCTGCCAATCATGGTGGCCATACATTGGGGAGGTTTCATTCGCGTCCTTGCTGTTCACTCACTAGCTGCCCCACCACCCAGCGCCCAAGTATGTCCGTCTTGTGAACAAACCCGTCGGCCCCGTATTTTTCGGCACTTGCTTCGAGCTCGTCGGGCGCTATCCCTGAGCAGAGAATGACCTTGATATCTGAAAACATCTCGTTGGACTTGATAAACCGGCAGAATTGACGGCCATCAACTACAGGCATAACCACGTCGAGAAGTATCAAATCGGGCCGCGTGTCTTTCTTGACGATCAGCCGGGTAGCTTCGTCGACGCTGGTTGCCAAAAAAATCTCGAACCCCTTGCCCTTTAACTCGGCCTCGATCAACTTTACGGTTTTATCGCAGTCATCGACAACCAGAACACGCCATTGTCGACCCTCGGGTCCCGAGGTGCCTATATCCAATTGATTGCCCTTGTCCGCCATTATGACCTCCGGCTCTCCTCCCCCGGATAGCTTGTCATCTATGTAGTATAACACAATGGAATTTCTATATTATCCCAAAGTAGAATTTGCCCCTAGACTTTTCGCATGTAATAATGCAAGTAACCATTAAGGGGAGTAAGGCAGGCAAAAGGTGTCCCAGCTTAAACCAGTCGTCTATATAATCTCTATTGCTCTTGTATTTTTTGGCCCAGCACCTATTTCATCGGCGATTGACTCGAATCCATCGGTCTTGCTCAATTCCGAAATCGAGTCGCTGATAAAGGCCCTGTCACATCAAGAATCGTCGTCCAAGAATGAAAAAGCTGCCTATGTAATTGCCATCGTCCATAACCGAGAAGTGCAGATAAAACTATTATCCCAAACAAAAAAAGCTTTCGAGAACAACCAGGACCTGAAAATTCAGGGGCGGACTGTTTCGGTCGTGCTGATCCCGTTTTCCGATGCTGTCAAATTACAAGACAAACTCGGCAAAAAGAAACCCAATGCTGTTTACATACCATCCGGCAATGACAAGAGCATCCGGGTCATATTATCAGTCACTCGCCGAATGCACATCCTGTCAATAACTAACGTGCCTGATTTCGTGCACTGGAAAGGCGTCACCCTGGGAGTCGACTCATCCAAAGGCGGCAATCCAAAGATCATGGTCAACCTGGCAAGCTGCCAGAACGAAAAAGTGGAATTCGACCAGAAATTACTCGAGAAAGCCGAAGTATTTTTCTGATTCCTGTGTAACACTCAATAAAACAATTACTGCATGGGAGATGTCATGCGCATTGGAGTATTGACCTCGGGTGGAGACTCGCCGGGGATGAACGCGGCCATTCGGACTATTACTGCTGTAGGCATCGGCCGCAATCACGAGGTAATCGGCATTCGCAGCGGCTTTGCCGGGCTCCTGGAAGGCGACACAATCAAGATGGATTTGCCGATGGTCAACGGGATTTCCGCCTTCGGCGGCACCATCCTGGGCTCGGCCCGCTCGGGTGTTTTTCCAACTCCGGACGGACAGTCGCGGGCCTGCTCGCGAATTCGCGACCTCGATCTAGACGCCCTGGTGATCATCGGCGGCAACGGTTCGTTGACCGGCGCCCATAAACTGGCCGAACAAAAACCTTGCCTGATTGCCGGACTACCGGCCTCGATCGATAACGATATCGGCCATTGCGGTCTGGCGATTGGGGTCGACACCGCGGTCAACACGATCGTCGAAGCCTGCGATCGGATCTCCGACACCGCCCGGGCTCATCGGCGTGCCTTTATCGTCGAAGTAATGGGCCGCCACTGCGGTTTTCTGGCCATGCGGGCCGGAATTGCAGCCGAGGCCGATGCAATCTTGTACGGCGAAGCCAAACGCGAAGAAGGCGAATTGATGGAAAGCCTGCGGGATGTCCTGCGTAAGTGTTTTTCGACTTGGCACAAGAATCGGGCCTTGATCATCAAGGCCGAGGGCGTCCCGGTTTCGACCTCACTGATGGCCGAGCGCCTGCAGGAATACCTCGACGAAGACACCCCCGGAGTGGATATTCGTCATACCATCCTGGGCCACGTCGTGCGCGGCGGCCGGCCAAGCGCCATGGATCGAGTTATCGCTCAGCGCCTGGCTTTCGGCGCGCTGCTCGCCCTCGAGCACGGGCTGCATGACTTCATGATGAGCTGGGATATCGAAACCGACTTCGGCCAGAAAACGCCCGACCCGCACATTCGCATAATCCCGCTCAGCGAAGCCCTGGCTGAAACCGAGCGCTTGCTAAACGGCACCAGCGAAGTCACCAAGGGGCGCATGGCCCTGTTGAATCAAGTCGAAGACCTGCTGTTTCTGTAATCAGTCTCCAAAGGTATAGTGTTTGCGCACAGCCTTGGTGATCTTCCACTTGCAGGACATGCCCTTGGGGAAGGTGACCAGATCGCCCTTGCCGAATGTTACCGGCTCGGCCCCCTCGGGAGTGACTTCTACCTGACCTTCGAGCAGATAGCAGGTTTCTTTGTCTGAATAGCTCCAGGGAAACTCGGACTCTTCCTTCTCCCAGATCGGCCAGCTCTTGACTCCCAGCTTTTCGAGCTGATCGTCGTCGGGATTCTTGTCTACTTTTATCTCGCTCATGATTGTTTCCTCCTTTAATAAGCTTATGCTCTACCATAAAAACCAGTGGTTGCAAGACCTTCGGCCGTGTTCAAAAGTTAGGAGAATTTCGCTTGACATCACCATTATATTCGGATTCATTCTCAATGCGCAGAAAATTATAAGGAAAGGAGCGCAAATGGCCGCTAAAAAGAAAAAGAAGATGATCCACGATTTTTATAAAATGAAGAAAAACGGTGAAAAGGTCGTCTGGATCACGTCCTATGACTACCCGACCGGTCAGTTCGCCGAAGCCGCCGATGTCGACATGATCCTGGTCGGAGATTCCCTGGGTATGTGCGTCTATGGTTACAAAGGCACCGTCCCGGTCACAATGGATCAATGCATCGTCCACAGCGAAGCGGTTCGCCGGGCAGCCCCGAACGTTTTCGTGATCGGCGACATGCCGTTTCTTTCCTACCAGGTTTCAAGCGCCGATGCGGTAGTCAACGCCGGGCGTTTCTTGAAAGACGCCGATTGCGACGCGATCAAGCTCGAAGGCGGTCAGCGCGTGGTTCCCCAGATCCGTGCTATTCTGGACGCCGGGATCGTGGTTTGCGGCCACATCGGCCTGACTCCGCAAAGCTCCGGACAGTTGGGCGGCCACAAGGCCCAGGGCCGCACTGTCGAGTCGGCCAAGGTACTGGTCGACGACGCTCTGGCCTTGTGTGAAGCCGGGATCCAGCTGCTCTTGCTCGAAGCCGTGCCGCCCGAAGTCGGTAAGTACATTACCGAGTTGTTGCCAATTCCGGTTTACGGGATCGGGGCCGGCATACACACCGACGGGCAGTTGCTGATCGTCAGCGACTTGATCGGTCAGTTTCAGGCCTTCACTCCCAAGTTCGTCAAGAAGTACGCCAATGTGGCCGAGGTAGTCACCGGGGCCATCCGCGACTACGGAAATGAAGTCAGGTCCGGCGCTTTCCCGGCCAACGAACATTGCTATAAAATGATCGAAGGCGAGTTTGCCAAGTTCGAAGAAATGGTCAAGCAGTACAAGAAACCCGAGTAAACCAAAAGGAAGGAATCCGATATGGCCAACCTTAGAGAAAAACTGCGCATCTCAGAAGATCGCATCCGTGAAATCAATGATTTTCTACTTGACCCCAAAAACGAAGTCGTCAACGCCCTAATCGAACTCGTAGAAAAATACGGCGGCCCCGTGGCAATCAACAAAAAAGCCAAAGAGGCCCGTAAACTCGACAACCTGATGGAGCGCCTGAAGGACTCCGGCTCGACTTACCACGCCGACATCGAGTGGCTGATCGACCAGCGCGAAAAAGACGCTTTTACATCGATCGCCGACTATCGCAAGCGCATCCTGGGCGATAAAGCCGCCACCATGAAATTCAACACGGATAATGCCGTAACCCTGGAAATCAGCGCCCTGCAGTACTTCCCCTTCCTGATTTCCCAGGCCAAGGAAGCCATCGAAAAGAAAAACCTGATGCCGGGACGCTACATCCGCGTTCGTTGCATGAAAGAACAAGTCGAAGACAACGCCGATATCCTGGCGGTGGCCGCCGGCATGCAGATAGTCGGAGCCAGCTATGTCGAAACTCTGGACACCAAGGGCACCGACGGCTCCAACTGCCACCTGGGCGGAGCGGAAACAATTACCGGCTATTTCGGCGGAGTCGGCCAGCCCAACACGCATGCCATCAAGTGGGCCGAGGAATTCCTGCACTACTATACCGAGTACGGCATCCAACAAGTGCTCAACATCAACCCCGGCACGGTCCTGGTCGGCTATATGATGCACAAGCTTGGAATTGACAACGAATTCAAGATCTCGGTCTACCTGGGCAATGACAATCCCTACTCGGCCCTCTGGACTCTGGTCGGGGCCAAGCTATTCTCTCGCGATGACGGCACCAGCCCGCTGATCGGGTTCAACCTGGCCAACTCGGTCGACAATGATACCATCCGCAAGACCTCGGCAATTCGCAAGGCCCTGGGGTTCGAAAAAGTCGTTCGGATCGAGCACCATATCGTCGAGACCTGGAAATCCATCGTGGTCCAGCCCTATGATCGCCTCGACGAGCTTATTGAAGTTGCCGCCGAAGTACCCAACATCTCCGCCAAGCACGAGGGCGGCACTCCCGCGGTGGAGAAGACCCTGGATCATCCCTCGGATATCCTGGAATACTTCATGGCCAAGAAAGACGTCGAAGAGCAAGGCTTGATGCCGGCCCTGGAGCGCAACTACATCGAGAAACACCGGGCGATCAATCGCACCGCCGACGCCTTGACCAAGGCCGGAATAGACGTAATCGCCGCCCAGAACCTGCACAAATAACCAGCCTCCCCGATGTAGCCGGAGGTTACTTTTCCATATTCTCAAGATCGGGAGAAGCATGATGATCAGAAAACTTCTGATAATCCTATCTGTCTCGCTATTAATATTATTCATTATACCTGCTTGTTCTTCGGGTTCCGGCGACAACGATGCCGGGCTAGACGGCAATTCGAATGACGGCGATGCCGGAAACAACGGGGATATCAGCGACGCTGAAGATGGAGGAGTGGACGCCGGAGACCTGGTCGGCGATCCGGGTGCCAGTGATGGTGGTGACACAGGTGCCGACGGCGGAGCTGATTCAGGTGCCGACGGCGGAGCTGATACAGGAGCTGATACAGGTGGTGACGAGAATACAGCGACCAAGGAGCTGACCATGTGGCTGTTTTCGTCCAATAATGACGGAGAAGTCAACTTCGATCCCGATACTTATCCCACTTTTGCAACCGGTGCGACTGTGACGCTGACCCCAGTGCCCGGTCAGAACAACATGTTTCCTTTCTGGCTGGGGTTCGATCGGGCCGATGTCGTAGACAATGGAGACGATACTTACGCAATCACCATGAATGCAGATAAAGATCTGATGGCCGTCTTCGCGGAAATTGCCGCGATCGGCGTCGAGCAGACCGGCCCGGTCAACAAGCACGGCAACATTCTTTATCGATTCGATGCCGTGGCCGGAAGCGAATACGAGATCGTCTACGCCGACGGCACGGCCGACGCCTACGTCAACGTCGCCTATGACGAAGCTGGAGAATTCTATGGCAGCCATGTCGATGATTACTTCATCGAGGGACCGGGAAGCAAGACCCTGACGGCCCAGGGGAGTGCATTTTACGTCGAGGTGGCCGACTGGGGTGGTGAGTATTCCGAGGGAGGAACTTTCAGCCTGACGGTCAATGGCGAGATCAACGGGCCCGAGATCAACCTGAAAGACCCCGATTTGGCAAATCTAATGAGCGGCGCTACCCTGCAACTCGAGATCGACAAAGACGGCGGCCCGGCCGCTTTCGTCTTCACCATCGAAAACATCGGAGACGCCAGCCTGACTCTCGAAGGAGCAGCGCCCGATTTTGTTGTTATCAGCACTTCTGATCCAATCGCCATAACCGATCAACCGGATGCGGCCACGATCGTAGCCGCCGGCCAGGACACATTCACGGCAACCGTAACGCCCGACGGTTCGGAAACCTCTTATTCTGCGACCTTCTCGATCGACAACAACGATCCCGACAGCGGTGAAGATCCGTTCACATTTACTCTTCAGGTCAGCGCCACTTCCCCTGCGGTCGAAGTTTTTTCGGAAAACTTCGAAGGCGACGGAACGCTGACCGGCTTGGACTCCGGAAACAGCTGGGTCATGAGCGCCGACAACGCGGTCGACCCCTTGCTGGTCGACGACACGGGGACATACGACAAGGTCCAGCAGGGTATCTATTCGGCCAGGCTCGGTACCCCGGAATCTACTACGCCCGACAGCAAGGAGCCCCGGACCGATAACGATCCACCGGGTGGCAACGAACACAGCGGGTTACTGGTTAATCTGACCATCTCGCAGAATTCGACTATGACCTTTTGGTACTGGGTGGAAACCGAGGACAACTACGACACAATCTGGGATTACCTGGGTGTCTTCATCGACGGCGCCGTCCTGGACGAGAACAAGTTCGCCCTGACTACTAGCGACCCCGACCACATATGGAGACAAGCCAGTGTCTCAATCCCGGCCGGCACAACCGAAATCGAATTCAAGTACGTAAAAGACGTCAACATGACCGAGTACGAAGACTGCGCCTGGATCGACAGCATCGTAGTCACCGAAGACTGACAACTGCGAAACTACTACAGATAAGCGCCGGCCCAGGCTGCCTGCCGGACCAATTCCATGTTTACCTTCAATTTACACACCCAGGTAGCCATTTGTGATAAAACTGTCCGCAGGTTTACAACTTCACGTGGTTCCGATCGTCAAGAATCGATCACGAGGAGGGAACATGAGCAAACGAGCAATCTGTATTCTAGCGCTGGTCATCGCGACGACTGTCGGCCTTGCGGCTCATGCGGACGAGGACGACGGAAAGACAATAGCTTCCGAGACCGTTAAGCGGGAGTGGCCCGACGGCAGCGCCCGAATGATCCTGACGAAATTCACCGACGGGTCGACCAAAGTCACCCAGTACTTCGAAAACGGGAATATCTCGGTGGAGGTCCGCCACAACAAGAAATTGCAGCAACACGGCTTGTTCAAGCAGTGGCACAAAAACGGCCAAGCTGCCAAAGAGGGATACTGGGAGAACGGGGTCCGGGTCGGAACCTTTACCAGTTGGCTCGACAATGGACAGCCGATTACCCGCACCGAGTACCAAGATGGCGAGGTTGTCGAAAAATACCGCTGGTCGGTGCTGACCCGCTCCTGGTACGTGGTGAAACACGGCCGCCGATAAGTTTCGGCCGGGAGTATAAATGAAACCAAACAAGAATCACGGCTCGACCTGGGTGACGCTGTCGCTACTAGCCCTGATTGCTGCAACGGCTGCATACTATTTCGTGGACGAAAAACCGGCTAAACCTTCAGCTGACCAGGCGGCCACTCCCAATTCGAAGCCGCTACAAGCGGACACGCTCGCCGGCCCCGAGCGAAACCAGCCCGAGACCCCACTCGAGTCCCCTGCCCGCAAAACAGCCCTGCGCAAAAAAGCCTACCCGCGCCCTAAAAATACCATCGACTTAGAATCCCGGCAGAAGATGCTGGCCGACCTGCTGGCCAAGCTCGCCAGGGCAGGCTCCGGCTCGCCCGCCAAAACAAGCCCAGCCGAAGGAAAGCCGGTACCCGGCTCGCTCTCTAAAAAATATATCCAGGAGTCGATCAAGGAAATCATACCCTTGATCAAGGAATGTTACCATATGGCCCTGGCCGAGAATCCAAACCTGGCGGGCAAGATCACCGTCCGATTCACCATCATCGCCGACCAGGAGTACGGTGGCCTGGTTGAAGAAAGCCAGGTACTCGATGACTCCGAACTGGCCGCCAACCCGATGCTCAACGAGTGTTTTAGAGAAACCATGTACGCTTTGAAGATCAAGGCCCCCGAGGGCGGCGGCCGGGTGACGGTCAACTATCCCTTCGTCTTGAGGAATTCAAAACCGGACGAGGGAAAGAGCGAGTAGGTTGATCATGAATGCGCGAGGTCGAAGGCTGACGCCATAAGTTCCTGCTCGCTTTTTCGAATGCCATAAGCTTTGGCAACATCTGGCCAATGGGCAATCACTGAAACGATGTTGTTGACGATCTCGCTGGCGTGCGAGTCACTGACACGAAAATAGCTGGCAACCTCCAGTGCCAAATCCAAGTTCTGCGTGTTGTCGGTCTCGGAGATGTTGAGCCGCAGTCCAGCACCATGGGGGTTGGGATTTATGTCGTAGGCTGGGGCCAGCGACCATCCTGACGGCTCGAGTAGGAATCCGTGGTTTCGTAGATGGTCATCTGTGTTGGATATGCAAATGAAGAAGACAATGCGTTTCCACAGCTCTTCGAGATCGTGGTCGGTTTGAGATCCCGATTTTATGATCAGCTCAGCCAACTCCAGGTAGCTGACGCCGGACCCGGCATCGTCACCATCGCTACGCTGCAAGAGCGTCATGGCTGATGCGAAATGCAGTCGACCGCCATCGCTGTTTCGGTCAAAGCGCTTTGTTAAAAAGGTATGCTGCTGACTGCCATATTTGCGTGTCTGAGTGGCGGCGGTTTGCACGCCTGCACGCCTGGCCAGTTCATGGGCGACACCTTCCCAGGCACCTACGTCGTCATCGTCTCGTCGACTCGGAAACTTAGCGATCCACAAAGACCCCTTGTCATCAATAACGCTGGCTTTTGGCCTTGCCCCGCCGAGCGATCCACCGGGTGCAATCAGCATACGCAGCCACTTCGCGTAGTTTGGATCATCGGCAGCATCCTCTCGCTCCAGTTGCAGGCTGATTCGTTCGAGCTCACGCAACGAGGTCCATGGCGGGGAAGCCAGGTACTGATTGTCGTCGAGAAAGGGGCCGTTCTTTGTCTTGCGAAACCTCAAGGCACCCATGCGATGACTGTCATGAACCCCCAGAAGGTAATCCGACTCCATAAGCTTTAGTTCTTTTCGATTTTCGTCACGCGCCAGTTGTGCCTCGCGGCGACGTCTGAGAACACGCCCCCAACGATCAGGACACGAATCCAAAAACACGCCGAAATTGTTGTGGTCGGTTGGCACATATTGAGGACCTTCGTAAAGATTCAGAGCGGGATCTAGACTCTGCAGGTGAGGCCCAGCCAACCAATCGGAGTCATACTCGAACGAGAAGATCTCCTTGCCGCGAGAGGGCGTTGCAAACAATGTCCCCATGAACGTGGGACCGCCGAGTCCGACCCAGTCCGCCCAAACTTCAATGATACGTTGGGCGCTATCGCTCATGAACGCTTCCTCTTCGGCGCACGAGATCTGGTTAGAAGCCCGGCATCCTGGAGCTTGCGCCCCAGGACGTCATCGAGAGCAATAAGTGCCAGGTCCTTCTCGAGCCCCAGACATTGCAAAACGTTAGCGTAGGCTCCAATGGTCACACCAGCCTCGCCTTTCTCAATAGCTCGAAGGGTCGTGCGTGACATGCCGGCGCGTTTTGCAACGAGCTGGGCCGAGAGCTTTCGACGAAGTCGGGCCAGACGAATATTTTCTCCTAGCTCCTCCAAGATGCGCTTTAGGGCGGGGAGTTGGACTGTAGTCTTTCGAGCCATAATGGACTATATTCTAGCCAATAAGTAGCTTAATGGCAATAATTTTGAACAAAATATGAATAGATCGTTTATGGCTAATCTACAGCAACCCGCGACTCAAGCCGCCGTCGATAGCGATCGCCGTGCCGGTCATATAGGCGGCTTTTTCTGAGCACAAGAAGGCCACCAGCGGACCGAACTCGGCCGGGCAAGACGCCCTGCGGGCCGAACTCACTGGCTAAAGATTTTCCCAATCCGACTACGGCCGCACGTACGCTGTTGGAAAGAATCAAGCCGTCGATCGGTTGCTTTACCGAAATGGATGTCATCAGGACAATCCGACCCCATTTTTTGACGAGCATGTGCTTGGCCGCCGCTCGGCATAAAAAGATCGCGCTCATTAAGTTCAGTTCGACCGCCTCACGCCAGGTTTCGACCGAATGATCGAGAAACTGCCCCGCCGGAGGACCGCCGCAATTGACCACCAGGATGTCGAGCCCGCCGTAGTGCTCAACTGTCTTGCCAACCAGATCGTCGACTTGTTTTTCGTCGGTCAGGTCGCAAGTTTGTGACAAGACTTCGGCGCCCAAACCCTTGAGCAACTCGGCGGTTTCAGAAAGCGGGCCGGCCGTGCGGGCACAAATTGCCAGGCGGGTCTTCTCCTGTGCCAGGCAATGGGCGACTTCTTTTCCCAGGCCGGTACTCGATGCAGCCACCAGGGCAACTTTGTTTTTTATTCCCAAATCCATGTTCGACCTCCTTGTTGTCTAAAAAGACATGCTTTGAATACTTAAGCAACACTCAAGATCTCTTGGCCCAATTCGTTGACAGCACACCTTTCGAGCTGTAGCTTGCAAAAAGAAGTAATTTTCGGGAGGTTTGTATGCCACCAAAGAAGTCGACCACCAACAAAAAGCTCCGGGTGCCACTGTCAAAGTTGCGTTTCAGAGTCAATCCGCGCAGCCTGCCGGCCAGCAAAGCTTACGCCAAACACCGCACACACATAATCGGCCAGGAAAGAGCAATTAAAGCTTTGGAAATGGGCCTCTACCTGGAGAGCCCGGGTTACAATGTATTCGTCTCAGGGCCGGGCGGGTCCGGCAAAATGACCACCGCCAAGCACGTCCTGGCGGACTTCAAGCACCCCCGCAAACCCTTAAAGGATTACGTCTACGTCCACAACTTCGTCGAACCTGACAGCCCCCATTTGCTGGTGCTCAAACCCGGCGAGGGCCTGCGCCTGAAAAAGGCCATGGACAAGCTGGTCAAGTCAATCAAGCGCGAACTTCCGGCCGCTTTAGCAACCGAGGCCAGCCAGAAAGATCGCGATCGAGTATTGAACGAGTTTCAAAAGAAGGAACACGAGCTGGTTTCGGTTTTTCAGGACAAAGTCCGTCGGGCAAAGTTCACCATTGTTGAACTCCAGAGCGGGCCCTCGGTCGAACACGACGTTCTGCCGGTCATCAATGATGAGCCGCAGCCGCTAGCCGCCCTGGAAGAGCAAGTTGCCAGCGGCAAGGTCACTCGCAAGCGCTTCAAACAACTGGCCAAGCGTCACCAGGAACTGCGAACGGAAATGGAACAAGTCGGCCGCCGAACCCGCAACCTGGCCAGGGAACTGACCAGCCGCATGGAAAGCATCGACCGGCATGCCGGCGGGCTGGTAACCGACTCACTAATCGAAGATCTGAGTGAACAATTCAAAGACGAGGCAATTCAGGATTTCATCGACGAAGTTCAAGAGGCTCTTCTGGACAGAATCCCCTACCTGGTACACCGCCAGGAAGAAACCTGCGACGAAGATGGCCGAACTTATCAGCCGCCCGGCGAGTCTGCCCCGGACCCGCTGGCTTTGTTTCAGGTGAACGTCATTCTAAACAATGCCCGCCACAAAGGCTGTCCTGTCGTTTTCGAACCATCGCCGAGTTTGGTTCGCCTGCTGGGAACCATCGAACGAACGCTCGATGATGCCGGACGACCCGAAGCCGATTTCATGAACATTCGGGGAGGCGCGTTGTTGCGCGCCAACGGCGGTTTCTTGATGGTCAAGTGCGAGGACCTGCTGATCGAACCGGGTTCCTGGAAAATTCTCAAACAGACTCTTTCGACCGGACATCTCGAAATCAGACCGCCCGAAGGTCCGATGGCCATGATAACATCCGCCCTGAAACCCGACCCTATTCCGCTGGATGTCAAGATCATCATGCACGGCGACGATGAGCTTTACCGTACGCTTTACCTGACCGAACCCGATTTCAAAAAGATCTTCAAGGTCAAGGCTGAATTTGACACCACTATGGATTACTCGAGTTCGAACCTGGAAAAATTCATGGCCTTCATTCAGCGAGTCGTCGTCGAAGAAGATTTGCTGGCGCCCAATCGCAATGCAATCGCCGTGCTCTTAGAAGAAGCCATCCGTGACGTCGAAGATCAAACCAAGTTAACTACCCGATTCAGATTAATAGCCGACTTGCTAAGAGAATCCAGCTACTGGGCGGCCCGTGCCAATCAACGAACGGTATCGCCCAAAGAAGTTGCCCGCACTCTCGAACAGCGCCGCAAACGTTTCAACCTGGCCGAAGAAAAGTATCGCGAAGATATCGAGCGCGATGTGGTCATGGTAACCACTTCGGGCAGTCGGACAGGTCAAGTCAACGGGTTGGCTGTCTTTGATCTGGGTGATTACTCTTTCGGCAAGCCCTGTCGTATTACCGCCTCGGTCGGAGTCGGGCGCGGGGGCATTCTCAATATCGAACGCGAGTCAGGCTTGTCCGGGGCCATCCATGACAAAGGCGTCTACATTCTATCCGGTTTCTTGAACAATCGTTTCGGCCGCAAGTTGCCACTGGCTTTCGACGCCAGTGTGTGTTTCGAACAGAGCTACACCGAAATAGACGGAGACAGCGCTTCTTCGACCGAGATATACGCCATCTTGAGCTGCCTGGCCGATCTTCCTCTAAATCAGGGTATCGCGGTTACCGGTTCGATCAACCAGCAGGGAGACATCCAGCCGATTGGCGGTATCAACCACAAGATCGAAGGTTTTTTTGATATCTGCCACACTCGCGGGCTGACCGGTCAACAAGGGGTCATCATCCCGTCCGCCAACCTGCCGCATCTGATGCTCAACGAGCAAGTCATCGCGGCAGTTCGCAAAAATCGTTTTCACGTCTACTCGATTTCAAATATCGATGAAGGCATGGAAATTCTGACCGGCCTCAAAGCCGGCCGGCCAAACAAGCAGGGTATCTATCCCAGGGGAACGATAAATCGCCTGGTCGCCGATCGCCTGCTCGAAATGGCCGGCGTCCTTCGGGAATTCAGGTAAGATTCGTTACTAATCGCACTCAGGCAGGCAAACCCGATCCAGACAAATGAAGGCACCTGTGCACCCATTCGGCAAGCTCAGGGCATCGCAGTCAGTATTGTTCTGACAACTGTAGTCGGCGCAGTCGGCCGCACAGCCCCAGGGCGTTTCACCGGCCAGTACATCACAGGTCCCATCCGAACAAGTCGTGTCTTCACAAACTTCTTCGCAGATGTTTGCCGCCGTGCAAGACCAGTGCCCGTTACAGCCACTCCAGGTGAATCCAAAGCAGTCAGCCACGTCGCTGCATGAGCCTGAGCCGCAATCAGTCGAACAACTTTTTCCGCTCTCGCCCAACTCGGGCTGGCAGGTTCCGTTGCCGCACATGACATCATCACAGACTTGCTTGCAATCCCCAATCCAGCAGTTGAAACGGCCTATGCAAAAGCTGGTCCAGTCTTCGTCAAGACAGTCCAGATTCGATTCGCAGGTGGTCATACAATCATCCGGGCAACTTTCGGGGCTTTCTCCCTGGGTATCGTCACATTGGCCGTTGCTACAAAGCGCATAGTCGCACAGCCGCTCGCATTTCTCCGCCACGCAATCGAAGCGACCCTGGCACCTGATTCCCCAGACACGTCCGAGGCAGTCAGCCGGTTCGGTGCAGCCGGCGGCGCAATCGTCCGGACACGAGGTCTCGGTCTCACCCCCGGCCGCGTCACAATCGTCATCACCGCAAGCCACGTTTTCACACACCTGGCTGCACCAGCCATCAACGCAATCCCAGTGCCCGAGGCAAGCCTCGCTCCACTCGCGCTCGACGCACTCCGGGATCGTCTGACAGTTGAAGTCGCAAACCGGCACACACTCGCAACCGGAACACACCCAATGACCTTGATCGACAGTGCAAACCATTAGTTCCGGCCAGGTGTTGTTCAGGCAATCATCGGCCACTTCACAGCCTTCATCACAAACCGCCAGGCAAGAACCCTGATCGCACTCCCAATGGCCGGTACAGCATTTGGTCCAGGTGTTGGTTTCGCAATCACTGGCCAGTGTACAACCGTCGCAGACCGGCACACAGCTTCCCTGGCTGCAATCCCAGTGGCCGTCAGCCTCGTCGCAAGAGGCATCGCCCGGCCAGTCTTTCGAGCTGCAGTCGCTGGGCAGGGTGCATTCGAAATCACAAATCGGCTGGCAGACTCCTTGCTGACATTCCCAGTGGCCTTCATCCTCAGTGCACTGTCCGTTGCCCCACACCTTGCCTTCACAATCGACATCCTGATCGCACTCGGGACAGTCGGGCACGCAAACACCCTCCAAGCAAAGCCACTCGACACAACCCGCGGGCAGTTCGTATTCTTCGCAGTCGCTGACGGTTTCGCAACTCTCGCCGACTCCCTCACAATCGCAGCGCATGGTCGTTAGACCCAATACAAAAAGAGCCAAAAAAACTACTGTGGTCGCTTGGGTTTTCTTAATCACGGACAACCTCCCCGGGTTTGGTTTTTAGTTCGGCAGTTAATAGTCTGGCCGATTTTTCATAATAAGAAAACGTATTTTTCACTCGTTAAAATTTTTGGATCCAGACCGGACTGCCTTCCCAACCGGCTCCGGAAGTTACTCGAACTACGCCACCGCTGCCCAATGATGTAACGTAGATATCGAAAGAGCCGTACAGATCGCTTTGGTAGGCCAGCAATCCGGACGCTCCGTCCGGTCCGAACAGGAAGGCCGGGCTCATGTTCCTGGCGCCGTTGACAATAACTTCTGTGGGACTCGGGATCTCGGTCGGCTCAAAATAAATATCGGATCTGAGACCCGATTCGCGGTCGAAAAACCAGCCATCGTAGTCAACATGATGTCCCGGGCTCAAGCGGCGTTCGTGCGAATAGGCCGAGAAGCCGACAGGCGCATTTTGAAAGACAAGCAGCGTATCGGGTTCGAAACCGGCCACGGCCGAATTCCAGTCGAGTTGACCGGCGCTTCGATCGGCAAAATCGAACGAGTAGCCCAGGACAGGCAGGTTGGCCCCCAGCACGATCGAGCAGTGCGGATAACGAAAACTGTAGGGACGGGTGAAGAACACCTGGTGAAGCGGCGCCAGATCGAGCAAGCCCCTGACTTGTGGCGCTTGCGGCGGCGGTAAAATCTCGGCAATATAAATTGCGTAGCGATCTTGTTCGAAACTTTCGTAAAACAAGAAGGGCGGTATTGAATCACAGATTGTCGGATTCATCAGATCGGAGTTGCCCCAGGCCCCGCCCGAAAAGCACTCGGGGTCTTCGATCGGCTGCTCGAAGGCAGTCGCCAGTTCGAAGCGGCAAATCGCAAAGGGCTGCTCGTCCGAAGTTCGGCGATGAAAGTAAACCCAATTGATACCTAGAATCTTGGCAACGCTGACCCCCCAGGCCTGTTCGTGTCCCTGGGTCAACTGAATGGTTTCCCCGCCTTCAGGTGTAATCCTGTAATGATATAAATGAATGTCGCCGACTTCGTCTTGCCCGGCGTAGATCAACGCCCAGTCACACAAGCCGGGGTCGTTGCCGGGATCGGGAATGTAAGGGCACATATCCGACCCATCCAGCAACCCGTCGTTGTCATCATCCTGATCACACTCGTCACCGAGCGGGTCGTCGTCGTGATTCTCCTGGGCAGGATTGAATAGTTCGGGACAGTTGTCAAAGTAGTTGGGCACGCCGTCGCCGTCATGATCGCTGGGGTTATCCCCCACGGAACAGGCATCGCCGATACCGTCACTATTGGAATCAGTCTGATCTGGATTAGGCACGACCGGACAGTTGTCGGTAATGTCCGGGATTCCGTCCGAATCATCATCAATGTTACCGTTCGGATCGCCATCAGCCGGGTTCTGGGGGGTGTTGCTGGAGTCAGGCGGCAGGATCAATGTCGGCAGGCTGGTCTCCTGCTTATCTCTGATTTCCAGGTTGGGCAGCCCGACCGAACGGTAGCCTTCATGGACAACACGCAACTCGTAGAAACCAATTGGAATATCGGCCAGGCGCCACTCGCCGTTCTGATCGGTCCGGGTGGCATAACGCAACGAGCTGAATCTTTCGATCAGGGCCACCGATACACCGGCCTCGGGCCCGGGATTGCCCAGCAAGACAGTCCCCGACACGCTGCCGACCGCACCGGCCGGGTTCGGGCTGAGCTGCAGGTCGGGCACACTGATGATTCCGCCCGGAGTGACTTCGATAGTCTCAGGAGCCACCACCATGAAACCGGGCTTGGCCGCGCTAATCTGCCTGGTCCCGGCCGGAATCCCGGTCAGATTATAGTTGCCGCCGTCTCCGACGAAGGTCAGCTGATCGCCGTCGACCACGTAGACAACCGCGTTCAGAGTTGTAGAACCGTCGGAGACGGTCAGGGTCCCGCGGGCTGTCCCGGCCGGCGTCAAGCGCAAACGGCCCATCGGGTAGACCGCCGGGCCGCGCACCAGCGCCGGCCCTTCTTCGACCGAATAAATAGTCTCATCTCCATCAACATCCAGGGTGACATCGATCCGGACGGTGTAGTCGCCAGTCGGCACGTCGTCGACTATGAATTTACCGTCGCCGGCCGACTGGACCGACAGGCCGCATTCCAAGAGCCGAATGCGAGCATCGCCAACCGGTTGCGGCAGTGTTATACCCTCTTCCAGTTCGCCAGTAATCGCTCCCGGCCCGGGCAGGGGCTCTGGTTTTGAAAAATCTCGCGCGCAACCAAACTTCAGAGCACTTACCCCAATAACAATTAAAAAAATCAGGCCGGCAGCCGCTGACCGATTTACTTTTTGTAGCCTGGTAAACAATCTCATTGCGAATTTCTCCCTTGTGCTAAACTCATTGCAGTCTAACCGGCCTTCTCGAAACCCGTCAACCTATGTGTATTATGGCCCTGCATATAGGTTCCAGGGCCGACTTGGAGATGTGGTATTATGGCGATTACGGGGAGGCCATTAAGTGAATAACCGATTCGCAATAATAACTGTCATAATCCTGATTCTGGAATAAGGGGGACGTTCTTTCACTATTTGCATTCAAGGTTTGCATGCGCTCAGGAATTGAGTGTTCAATGAAAATAGTGAAAGAACGTCCCCCTTATAACCAAAATACCCAGATGCGTATTTGCTCTTGACATTATGTTAATAATGTTATATTTGTTAATTATGTTATGTCGCAGGAGGCGGTAGATGGAAATCATAATTACAGAATGGGCTCTTGATTCCTACCTGGATCTTCTGAGCAGGATTGCTTTCACCAGAGATGAGTATAAGAAAACCATCCGCCCTGATGTCCGCCGTCTTCATTCATATCCTGAAGACCCAAAGTTCAAGTCAGCCAAATTCTGGTCTCCTGCAAGCGACCCAAGGGGAGGTCGATCTATTCAGAATGGGTACAAGATGAAGTGGCACAACCTGGGCCCCGGAAAGGTCCAACTCCGACTTCCAATCGGAATTTTAAGGCAGGCGGTTCTCTGTGAGGCATATGTCAAAGAGAACGCAAAGCAAGAGAAGAGAAAGTTAGCCCGTTTCAAGACGCATCTACAACTTATCATGATGGGCAAATATACTGAACGAGGGAGATTGCCATGAGCAGACAAGTTGCTTCTAATCATGATCTGGAGCTTTTCGAGATCGCCAGTTTGATGAACAAAAGCGGTTTGCCGAGTGATTTTATTTCTTTGGCCGTTCGCACCTCCATGGATTTCGAAGGCGTCTACGATTTGATGATTCTCTGGAGGGACGAGGACAACAAGAAGGAACGGTCTGAGATCGTGGCCGACATCCAGGACATGATCGACGATTGTGCGCAGCGCGAGCGCCGAAGCGCCGTATACATCAAGTTCAACGATCTTGAGAAGATTGCAAAAGACATCCTAACCTTTAAAGATAATCTCCGTCTTGTGGTGGACAAAAAGGGTGGAATCAAAAAGCTCTCTACCCTCACAGGCATACCGCAACCATCGCTCTCCCGGTTCTTTGGCTCAAGCTCTATGCCAAGGAGAAACACTCTCTTCAAAATCGCCACGGCGCTTAATCTAAGTGGTGTGCAAATCGCCACTGAGTGGACACGTGACTAGAGTCTTTCTTTGTTTTGACGCTGCCCCCCAACTAGACAATTTCCACTGAGAAAGCCCTTGGACTCTCAAGCCAAGCAGGCCCGCTAGAAACCGGTCACGACGCCCAGGGTGGCGCGGTGCTCTTTCACCTCTTCGCCGTTAACCACGCGGGCGAAGGTGTACTCGGCCAGCAACTTGATGTTGGTGTGCATCATCCAGGTCAGATTGGCGGTGTAGGCCTCTTGTCCGGATTCTAAAGAATCGCTGTCGACCCAGTTGAAAAGCAGGACTACGAATATTTTGGCCGGATCGCCGAGCAGGTCGACGATTGCCTCGGCGATTATGCCATGGGTCAGGATCGGGCTCTGGGCCCGGGTGGTGTCCAAGCTGGGCTTGTTGTCCCGGCGCTGGAGGTACTGCACGTTCAGTTCCGCGCGGCCCAGTGAAAGGGTAATGTCCGGGCCCCACATGTTCAGCTCGTTGATCCAGAAGCTGTCGTCGGTTTCGCTGTAAAGCTCTTCCTTGCCGTAGTAACCGAACAGGCCGATGCGTATCGGGCCCAGGCTTTGGGAAATCCGGAGCATGAAGTGCTTGTATTTGTCCATGTCGAAATCGCGAGAGATGTCGGCCTCTCCCTTGCCGTTGCCATTGACGATGATTCCGTACAGGTCCATTCCGAAATCGAAGCCGGCTGTCAGCATCACGCCCCGGTCGTAGGTCAGGTCGGTCTGGCTGTCTCCCAGCTTGACTTTGTAGATCAGGTAGTCCTGGAAGGTCATCCGCAGTTCGCGCTTGAACAAGGGGTCCGAGACCTGGAACTGGCCGACCATGATGTCCAGCGGGCTGCCGAAGAGATCGTTGAAATGAATGTAGGCGTCTTCGACCCCGGCCACCTCGCCTCTTTCACTCATGTAGAAGTAGAAGTAGTAGCCGATGTCTTCGGCAATCCGCCCACCGGACAGCAGCTTGAGACCCCAGGGGACCTTGAAGTCGCTGGAATTATCTCCGTTCTGGACGTCGACCCGCATGTCGAAATACAGATCAGCGCGGACGGCCAGGGGAACGTATTTAAGCAGAGACAAGTCGTCGTCTCCGACGTCGCGGAAATAGCGCGGCGGCATCTCTTGATCGCCGGGTGCGAACGCGTTTCCGGCAAACTCCTCACCATAGGCCTTCAACCTCGGAAACGGGTTGTGGCAGGTGGTACAGGAAAACTCGTGCCGGCGGGCGAAAGCCGGGACGGCTTCCGAGGGCCTGTCCGTCATCCACATGACGCTGGTGATCAGAAGCAGGCCAATGACGAGCAATCGGAATTTCATGGGGGTTCCTCCTAATCGTCAATTACTTCGAAGGTGGTAGAGACTTCGTTCATCAGTCGATCGGCCAGTTCTTCCTCGGGTACTTTCAGGAACTCACCGACCGGCTTAACTAAGAGCCGGTAATACAGGTTCGCCTTGACTGTCATCTTGCCGATCGGGGCCCGGGATGGCACTTTGAACGTGTAGGTTTCCACCTTGGTCTCCAGGGGACCGATGCGGTAGTCGGTACCAAGCCTGGCCGTATACCACTGCATGATCGTGATTTGGTTTTTCGGATTGTAGTAGGCCATGCGGAAGATCCGATCTCCTTCGGGGATCCCGTCGCGCGGCAGTCCCTTGAAATCTTTTTTGCCCATAGCTTCTCCCAGATCGAACCAGGCCAACTCGTTACTGGCGATGGTTGTCTCCTCGTCGGGGAATCCCTTCTTATCGACCGGGAGATGGTAGACTTGGCCCTTACTATCGGTAGCCTCCAGGTGCACCCACAACTGGCGATCTTCGACCGAACCGGTGGGAATCTTGTGGCCGGCCTTGGCATTGAACAAGTAGAGCTTGATCTTGACGGTTTCCCCCGGTTCGACGTCCTGCCGGTCTGGGTGCATGCGCATCTCGATCGCCCCGCGGATTTTGGACATCACGTGGGCCCCGAAGAAAATGTGCTGGTGCATGGGAAGATCTTCTTTAGACATGCTGGAGATTCTTCCGGTGGCCTTGGGCATGTGACAATCGTGGCACCTGAGCCCCATTTTCGGGTAGGGCCCTTCTGCATACTCGATCTGGGTCGACTTGACCCAGATCCCATAGGGGCTTTTTTCGTTGTGGCAGGTGCCGCAGAACTCGGGGGTGCGGATGAAGTCGAGTTTCTTAGTGTTGTGGTGGGGCGATTCCAGTCCCGCGCGGGGTCCGTACTTGGTTTTGCCCGGAGAAGAGATATAGCTGAAATTGAAGGGTGTGCCATCGGGTCCCTTGCCCTTGATGGTGTGACAGACGTCGCAAGTGACCGACTCATTGGCGCGGCTTTTCTTGTCCACCCGGGGCGGCGGAGTGTCTCCGGCCAGGAAAGCCATCGGAGAATGGCACCCGTTGCAGGCGGCCTTGATCCCGGCCAACTTCGGATTGCGATCGGCGTGGGGAACCGCTAATTCGAAGTACTCGATTTCGTCCCAGTGGTGGGTATAGGCCTGGCTCATCATGGCCTGCTGGTATTGCTGGTAGAAGTCCTTGTGACAAGAAGCGCAGGCCCGCGAGCGCTCGAAGTCGTCGTAGTTCCGGGTTCCTTCGGCCTCGTCACCGTACTTGTCTGCGGCCCGGGCGGTCGAACCCAAACTAAGCAGGCTCAGCAGCAAACCGCTGACCGAAACCCACTGCAACCTTCTCGATTTTCGCATGCTTGCCTCCTAGATCTCTCGGCTCGCAGTCTATCTGTGTACGTTGAAAATGCAAGAATTCAGATGAGTGGATATGTGGGGGCTGCCTGGCGCTGTTAATGCTTGACCCTGCAAAGCACGTAAGCCTACCATGCATGTCCAGTAAGCAAATAAACGAAAAAGGAGATATTATGACTCGTAAAACTTTTTTGAGTGTAATGATTGCAATTCTGTCGATCAGTTTGCTGTCCGGCTGCTCGAAGAAAAAGAAAGTGCCCGAGAGCATGGCCCCGGTACCGGCCGATGCCGATGTAGTCGCAACCCTGGATGCCAAGGCAATAATCGACTACGCCAAGAAAACGCTGCCCAAATTCATACCGGCCGAGATGAAAGACGAAATTCCCAACATCGAGATGCTGGCCCAACAACTGATGCAAATGGCGGGAATCGATCTGAGCAAACTTGGTCAAATCACGTTTATCGGCTATGCCGGCTCGGAAGACAAAATGGCCTTCATCGCCGAAGGTGTCTCAACCAAGGGTCTCAAGGGAGAAAAGAAGGGCGAGCATAACGGCGTCACTCTTTACAGCATGCCGGACGCGATCAACTATGCCGAGCTTTCCGGACGGGGCATGATTGGAGCGCCTTCGATGGAAATGTTGAAAAAGGTAATCGACACCAATGCCGGCAAGAGCAAACGTCTGGCCGACAGCGATCGGGCGGCGCTCTTTTCCGAGCTGGCCGGGATCGAGACCGGCCTGAATCAGGTTCGCTTCTACCTGCTGACCGGCGATTTTCCCGAAATGGGGCCCTCCCCGGTTACATTGAAGGGCGGCGGGTTCTTCATACATCTCGACAAGGGTCTCAGCCTCACAATCGTCAGCGATAAAGACGGGGCCGATGAACTCAAGCGTCAATTGGACATAGGCATGATGGGCGTGCAAATGGCCCTGGCCATGCCGGAAGGCGGTGACATGGGCTTGCCGGTCAAGCTGGATGCCGAGACAAAAAAATTGATTACCGATTTCCTGGGCAAGATCAAAACCGACAAATCGGGATCGACTATCTCGATATCCTATAGCGGCGACCTGAAACCGATTATAGAAAAAGCCATCGCGATGGGAGTTGATCAATTCAAGGGCGCGGGTACAAAAATAGAAATTCCGGTTGCCGAAAAGGCCATACCAGTCGACGTCCCGGTCAAACTACCCGATGAAGCCCTCAAGGCACTCGAAAGAAAACAACCCGCCACGCAGTAAGCCCACCTCTTGAGCCGCCGCGGCGGCTATGTGCTTGTGGAGATCTCGATGAAGAATCCCATCGCTGTTGTTTTGCTCGTTTTTCTTCTGGCCGGCTGTTCTTCTTTATCTTCGCTGCCTGAAATTCCCAGGACTTCCGATCTCGATCGGGCCCGCGCAATATCCCATCGCGACAAGGGCGCCGGCTTGCTGGTCGAACAGGGCAAGCCCGCCGAGGCCATGGCCGAATTCTTACAAGCCCTCGAACAGGATCCGGCCGATCCGATCGGTCGGCAGTGGGCGGCCTGGACCGCCATTCTCTTAGGCGACAACGAACAGGCCTTCGAGCATCTGTTATGGGCAATCCGCTCGGCAGATCCTTCGGCCGAATTAGCCATCTGGACCGCCTACCGCATGTTCGCTACGCGCAGTCAGGCCCAGCTTTTAAAAAACGTACTTAGCCAAGTCATCGCCCAACCCGAGACTCCCCATCTGGTGCGCTCGCGGGCTCGTCATTTTCTGAGCCACACCTACAGGTTCCTGGGCAGCTTCGTAAAAGCCAAGCAAGTCTCTGCCCGGCTGGGTCACTTGTCCAACTGGATGGTGGCCGGCCCCTTCAACAACGATCAGAACGCCGGATTCGACACGGTCTATCCGCCGGAACTCGAACTGAAAAATTACTCGAAAACCTACAAGGGCAAACTACGCAAGGTGAGTTTTCGCAAGGTGAATCATTTCGATTACGACGGCCGGGTCAACTTGTCCGCCCTGCTCGACCCTTCACGCTGGACTTGTGCCTACCTGGTTACTTTCATTCAGTCAGAATCAGATCGGCCGGTGGCTTTCCGGCTGGGAACCTACCGCGGCGTAAAACTATGGCTCAACGAACGCCTGCTTTTATCCGACGACGAAGCCCAGCTGGGCGCCCTGGATCAATACGTGGTTGGCGGTCAGCTGCAAAAGGGCCCCAACAAGCTGCTGGTCAAAGTCTGTCAGCGCACCGGGCCCTGGCAGCTGCGCTTGCGGATTACCGACCCCGACGGGAAGCCCTTGCGGCTCAACACTACGACCGAGATCCAAGCCACACCCGATCAGCGCGCAGACAAAACGCCTTTGCCCGAAGTAGCCAGCTTGCACAAATACTTGAAAAACCTCAAAGACGATCGGCTCGGTTTTAGAGATTTCATGCAGGCGGTTTGGATGCAGCGACGGGGCTTCACCCGCCTGGTCGTCGAGCAATCCGTCGAGCTAACCAAGCGCCAGCCCGAATGTCCGCTCTATCAGCTACAGCTGGCCCGGGCGCACTTTGCGGCCTCACATGATGGCAGCGCCATCAAGGCCCTCAGGGCGGCTGAGAAAATTCAGCCCGGACTTGTCGCGATTGTCCTCGAGCGGGTCTTCTACGAGCAACGCAACAGTCGAGTCGAACGAGCTTTGAAGCTTCTGGTCGATCTGTCGGCCGAGCAGCAAAAATTGCCTTCGGTCCAGTCGGCAAAAATCTCGTTACTTTCAGATCGCGGTTTCAATATTGACGCCTTGCGGGCGGCCCAATTGTTTCTGGTCAGCCAGCCAGATCGACCGCAGACCTGGCGCCAGATTGCCAGCCTGCACGCCGCTCTGAATCAAAGAGAAAAATCCCGACGGGCTTATCAGCAAGCTTTAAAGCTGCGGGCCAATCACACCGGCACAATGAATCGATTAATCGCGATTGCTTTGAGGCGCAACCAGATCGGACAAGCTTTGAAACTCACCCGCCGTAAGCTCGAGATATTCCCTTGCCTGATCACCAGTGCGCTGCGCGAAGCAGAGATTTTCATGGCCCAGGAAGGGTTCAGCGCCGCCCTGGCTGTTTGTGAACGTATCAAGAACATCGCGCCGGACTACTGGTATTTGTACAAATTGTACGGCGATATTCTTTACCGCATGGGTAAACGAGATCAGGCCCTGGACCACTATCATACTGCGATCGAATTGCACCCGGACAACCCCTCCTTGCGCGAGTATCTGGATTTTTTGGAACACACCAAAGATCCGGCTTTCGAGCGCTACGCCCTGAGCGAAGATCAGATCGAGCAGATTTTGGCAAAAAAACCCGAACTTTCGGCCTATCCGCAGGCCAAAGCCGTCTTTTTACTCGACGATCACGTAACCCACTTGTTTCAAGACGGCTCGTCCAAGCACCTGGTCCACCAGATCTACTTCATTCGCGCAGAGAAAGGAATGCGCGAGTTCAACCACTTCAGGGTCCCCGCGTCTTCCTCGTTTCGCCTCGAGGTTGCCGAGACAATTCAACCCAACGGCAACCGCCAGGAAGCCA
This sequence comes from Deltaproteobacteria bacterium, assembly GCA_019307065.1. Classification (GTDB taxonomy): domain Bacteria; phylum Myxococcota; class B64-G9; order B64-G9; family B64-G9; genus JAFDKH01. The sequence goes on along the minus strand of JAFDKH010000026.1, from coordinate 23,589 downwards.
CGTCTATCCGGCGTGGGGTCATTCATTTTCCGTCGCTCGAGCCGGGATCAATTCTGCATGTAGCCTACCGCTACGAATCTTCTTCGCTGTCCTGGATGCAGGATCATTTTGCAATGAATTTCAATTTCCAAGGGCCACACCCGTGCCTGAATGCCCGCTGGGTACTGGTCATGCCGGCTGACAAGCCACTTAAAATCTTGAAACGCAGCGAGATAATCAAGACCAGCACGGAGACCTTAGAGGGCGAGAAAGTCCTGATCTGGACGGCGGAAAATGCCCCCATGCTGCATCGCGAGGCACTCAGGCCGCCGATCAGGCTGGTGCGTGCTTCGGTCTACGTATCTACGGTACCTTCCTGGGACGAACTGGCCAAGTGGCAAAACAGCTTGATTTCGGATCAATTCGATATCGACGAGGACATTCGCAAGAAGACACGCGAGATCGTAAAAGACGCGACGACGACCATGCAAAAACTACGGGCCGTATACCAGTTCGTTGCCAAAGAGATTCGTTATCTCAACAATGACGCCGGTATCTTCGGCAAGAAGCCCAACAAGGCGGTCAATATTTTCGAGAATCGCTTCGGTGATTGTAAAGACAAGGCCACCTTGATGATCGCCATGCTCAAAGAAATCGGCATCAAAGCGGCCTATGCCGGAGTGCGCACCTTCGAGCGCGGTCCGGTCTTCTGGGACGTGCCGCATGCCCAGACAAATCACATCATCACCTATATCCCGGCCCAGCCGGGAATAGAAAAGGAACTGTTCGTCGACGGCACCTCGCAGTTCGGCGACATGCTCTATCTGCCCGACAACGATCAAGGCGTCAAGGCCCTGGTACTCGACGGGGAAGGCCATAAGATAGTCAGCACGCCGCTATTACCGGCCGACTCGACTACTTTGGAGTGCAACATGCGGGCCAGGATCAAAGGCGACAGCCTGAACATCTTAGCCGACGAGCGCTGGACCGGCTGGTTCGCCAATTGGCACCGTTCGCGCTTCAATGTCGAGGGCAAGCGCACCGAAGAACTGACCAAGGAAATCAACTATCGCTATCCCGGGGCCGTGCTAACTGACGACACATATAGCGGGTTGCAGACCCTGAGCCCCGAAGCCGGGGTCAAGTACAAGCTCAAGATCGCCGGTCGCGTCAGACAAGAGAGCGGCACCTTGCGCATAAATTTACTGTGGCCCTCGTACATGGTCAGACGCACCGCCCGCAAACCCGAGCGCCACTACGATGTCTTCATGATCTATCGCACCAACATAGTCGCCAGTAGTCAGCTAACCGTTCCAGACGACTACAAGGTGCGCAGTCTGCCCAAGCCGATCGCGATCGACAATGATCTACTCAGCTTCAAACAGGAATGCACCATGAAGCTCTCGACGGTGACCTGTAAGCGCAGCACTCTATTAAAGGTCCGCAACGTTCCCAATCAACGCTACCAGGAGTATCGTGATCTTTGTCGCCAGATCGATCAGGCCGAAGCGCAGGACATTGTGCTCGAGCCGATCTAGCCCCCCAGCCTAACTATCTTTGGTGCCCAACCACTTGACTATACTGGGCAGATCCAAATCGCTTTCGTCGGGCAAGCTCGATGTCGTCGCCCCGCCAGCCGGCAGGTAGCAAAGCTGGGTATAATCGTGAACCATGCGGGCGGCGTTGTAATTCCAGGCCAGGCTGACCAGGGCGTGTTTCATTTGAGAAATCCATTTGCGCGGCAAGCCGGCTTCATCGCGGTTGTAAAACATCGGAACAACTTCTTGCTCGATGACTTCTCGAAGTTGAATGGCTTCGCGCTCGTCTTGCTTGGCTACGTCTTTGTGAATCTTGCCGCCGCCGATCGCAAACCCGTTGTAGCCGTCGTAAGCCTCGGCCCACCAACCGTCGAGAGTCGAACAATTCAAGCCCCCGTTGAGCACGACTTTTTGTCCGCTGGTCCCGCAGGCTTCCAGCGGCCGACGGGGATTGTTCAGCCAGACGTCGACCCCCTGAACCAGGTGCCGGCCTACGTTGATGTCGTAATCTTCGATCAGCACGATGCGACCTTTGAAACGCGGGTCTTTACCCAGGTGGAAAATTCGTTTGATCAGCTCTTTGCCCTTGTCATCCCGCGGGTGGGCCTTGCCGGCATAAATAATCTGGACCGGCCGTTTGGAATCGCACAAGAGCTGCTCGAGCCAGTCTTCATCATCGAGAAACAAACTGGCTCGCTTGTATAATGCAAACCTGCGCGCAAATCCGATTGTCAACGTATCCGGGTTCAGCAATCCGGCCCGCAACCCGGCTTCACCCGCGTCATCACCACGCTGGCCAGCCTGAGCCAGCAGGCGCCGGCGGACAAAATCTATCAAGTGCCCCTTCAGAAAGCGATGAGTCTCCCAAAGTTCACCGTCGTCGACCGCCTTGATTCCGCGCCAGACTTCGCGGCGACGGATCCGATCCATCCAATCGCGTCCCAGGTGCCGATCGTAGAGTCGGCGCATTTGGGGGGCCAGCCAGGAACTGACGTGGACGCCGTTGGTGATGTGCCCAATCGGAACTTCATGCTCGGCCCGCTCGGACCAGAGCGGGTTCCACATCCGCCGGCTGACGCCGCCATGAATCGCCGAGACTCCGTTTTTGCGATTGGATAACTTGAGCGCCAGAACGGTCATGCAGAAAAGTTCATCAGGATCGTCTAGCTTGAGGCGCCCGAGCCCCAGGAGGGTTTTTTCGTCGATGCCGATCTCTTCCCGTATCAGGCCCAGGTGTTCCTCGACCAGGGCTGGCGGAAAACGGTCATGGCCGGCTTCGACCGGTGTATGAGTAGTAAAGACTGTCCGGGCCGCCACGTATTTGCTGGCTTCGGAAAAATCCATGCCTTGTTCCTGCATGGCCTGGCGAATTGCTTCCAAGACGGCAAAGGCGCAGTGACCTTCATTGAGATGCAGCACACCCGGGTCGATCCCCAGGGCGCGCAAAGCCCGCAACCCGCCGACTCCCAGCAAGAGTTCCTGGCGCAGACGAACTTTCTGATCACCCCCGTACAGGCGTTCCAGGTGACCGGCCAGGGCACGATCTTCTTCGACGTTTTCTTCCACTCGGGGATCGAGCAGGACCAGCAAGGAGCGACCGACTTGAACAGTCAGGACACCGGCATGCAGCGGTCCTACGCGAGTGTCGAGCTTGATCGTCAAGACCTGTCCGTTTTTATCCCGGGCTTGCTTGAGCGGCAGCATCTCCATATCGGATTTACCGTAGCTCTCTTGCTGCCAGCCGTCAGAATTGATCTGTTGCTTGAAATAACCCTGATCGTAAAACAGGCCGACTCCGACTACCGGCACACCCAGGTCAGAGGCGCCCTTGATGTGGTCGCCGGCCAGGACACCCAGGCCGCCGGAATAGAGCGGCATCGACTCATGGATGCCAAACTCGGCCGAGAAATAACCTACCGGGCGGGCCTTCAGCGGACCGGCATGCGTAGCTCCCCAGCCACGCTGCGGAGACATATACTCCTGCAGACGATGAAAAGCATAATTCACGCGGCTCTCAATGGCGAGTTCCTTGGCCCTTTCTTCAAGACGCTTCTTGCCAAACTTTTTCAGAAAGGCAATCGCACTGTGATTCACGTCTCTCCACAGATCGCTATCGAGATCTTTGAGGATCTCTATCACCTCCGGCTGCCAAGACCACCAAAGGTTGTGAGAAATTTCCATCATTTGGTCATAGAGCTTTTCCATTAAAATACCTCACTTGATGTCAAATCCGACGTGCTGGCATTTTCCACGGAGCCACCCCTACAGTCAACCCATTCGCTATACAAATTATCTCAGAAATAATGAGTGGCTTGACAAGCGATCCGTTTGTGATACCCAATAAAGTATAGAAAAGGTCCTCAGATGGATATTGACGATGTAAATATGGACGAATACGGCCTTGAGGCGCAGGTGGATCGCGAGCTTTTCTCGCGAGTGGTTGACTTGTTGCAGAAGCTACGCGCCGATGACGACTCTCAAGAAACCCTGGCCCGGCTGGCCGGCACAATGAAAGAACTGGAACAGTTCCAGGGTGCGCATCCCGAATCGGTTCCGGCCCTGAGACTATTAGCCGAGTGTGCTCAGCTTCTTGACGACCTGTCCCGGGCTCGTATATTCATCGATCAGGCCGAACTGCTCGACCCCTGGAACCTCGAAATTCTTATCATCTCCGAGTCGATATATGAGGCCGAAGCCGACTCGAGTAAATGCCGTCCCGGCCAACCTTTACGCGTGCATTCCAACCTGGATAGCGAGGTTGTCAATGTCGAGAAATTAGTCGAAAAAGCGATGGGGTCTTTCCGCCTGGGAGATTTTGAACGCGCCTATACCCTGGCCAAGTTAGCCTACAGCATCTATCCTGAGAACGAACATCACCTGCTGGACATACTGGCGGTTGGTTCTGGTTTCGATCCTGAACGCACCCGCCGTGAGCTGGTACTTCTCGAAGACGAAGATCCGCAACCCGCCTTTCTTTACCTGGCGCTAGGGTCGGTTTCCAACGTTCTCGGCCTGCATGAGCAGGCCACTGCCTGGCTGGCCAAAGGCATTAGCCTGTCCCCTGAAGATCCCTATGTTCAGGCCATGTTGTATAACGAGATGGCCTATGTCATGGCCAGGCAAGAGATCAGATTCGATCAGTGCATCGCCCTGGCGCGTCAGGCTCTGGCTGTTTTTCCCGAAAGACATGCAAATGGATTTATCCGCGACACCCTCGGAGTGGTCTACCTCAAGAGTGGCGACATCGAAAAAGCCCTCCGCAACCTGCGCGAAGCGGTCAGCAAAGATCCAACCGTGATTCCAAGATTTCACCTGGCCCTGGCTCTATTAATAGACAAAGATCCGGCCAACGCTCTGGGTGAACTGAAACTGGTTGCATCCGCTTCGGCTTCACTCGAATCACCGCACGTAGAAGAAACCGCCATCCTGACCCGGGTTCAGTCCCACATCGGCCGGCTGGAAGATTTGTTGAACCTTGGTGGCGCCAATGATATTCGGGATGCACTAGAGATCCTGGATGGCCTGGTGTAAACATCCAAAGGAGATTCCGCATGGCTGACAATAAGAATAAAGACAAAAAGACTTCCAAACCGGCTAAAAAGGCACCCCAAGAAAAAAGCGATCCGGCCCAAGCCGAACTGGTCAGCCTGGCCGAGGTTGCGACGATGTTGCGCCTGCCGCCGCTGCGCATTCGCAAGATGGCTCAGTCCGGCCAGATTCCGGCAGTCAAGGTAGACGGCGAGTGGCGTTTCAATAAGGACTTGGTTTATCAGGCTATCAAGAATCGCTCGCGCGGCGGCTGAACAGGTTAACCGGTAAGCCAGATAAGTATTGCGGCTATCCCGGCCAAAACGAGCAGCGGCACCAATATCCAACCCAACAACGCCCTGCCCGGCTGCAGGCGCTGATCGGCACAACCCCGACAAACCGCAACTGGATGACTAAGGCCGGTGGTTAGTTCGGCGCAATCGGCACATACCAGGGCGTGGCAAACAGCACAGCGGCCGGCGGCCGGTTTGTGGCAATAGACGCAATAGTCGTCGTCTGGCTGAAATGGAGCTAGTCCCGGCATTCCTATTCTTCGTACTGCTCGAACAGGCGCCCCCAGGGATCATCGCGGCAGATCTGGCGCAAAACGGCTCGCCCGCGCGAGGGCCACCAATAGAAATCATGATAAATGTAAGACCCCAAAATGAAGGTATACACCAGGGGCGTTCTGAACAACATCCGCTGAAAAATTTTGAGCGGGCTGAACCAGAACAAGTCGCCGACTTTGCTGGCCAGATTATCGCCGACCGGAAAAGACAAATTGAGTTCAGAAATGTCTTCGCCGATCACTTCAATCTCTTCAATTCTACCGGTCCCCAGGCCGCGTTCATGGGCCAGTCGAATGTAGTCGAGCGTCATCGGGTCAAAACCCATGATCTTGGCCGCCACAGCGTCGATCGCCACCGAATCGGAAGAAGCCAGCAATAAATCGGAACGAATCGGCACCATGGTGCGCGGCCCCGGCCCGGAGCCGCAGATCGTTCCGTCCATGACCGCAAAAATTCCCTTGTGTATTTCTTGTTGAATGGCCAGCAGATCGACCAGGGTTTCATGAATGACGCTGTGAGTGTAGTGCCGCCGGGTGTTTAGCAAGCCGCCAAATGCGTTCTTCATCGCCCCGGTGGTCGTAGTGTAGATGTGAGTCTTCATTGTCGGCAAATGAATTATATTTTTGCCCTTGAAGTAAGTAGGGATCTTAATCCCTTTCGGATAAATCTGATGCAGAACCAGGAGATCCGCCTTGGGTTCATAGGTTTCCCATTGGATGTCGGCCGGGCGGAAGTTATAGAGTAAGGGTATCTCGTATTTATTGAATACGCCTTTCAACTTACACAGGCGCTCGCCCTTGAAGGGGTTGGTTACGACGGTATTGTTACCGACACAGACTATATCCTTAAAGCCTTCAGCCTGCAGAGCCAGGATAGTTCCCTCGAGCTGCCAGGGAGTCGTGTTGGCCCCCGGAAACGGGTAATGCCAGGAGATGTTTTCCTTGAGAATGGTCGTGCTGTTTTTGTCAAACGCGTCACTCAAGCCGGCTCGAACGGTCAGCTGTTTGATATCTTCTAATACCCGCTCTGGAGCAGAACGGATCACCACAACCTTGGACCGTTTAGTCATTTGGGCCAGCTCGCGTTCTAGCGGGTTCGGTAGACGATTCGACCGCGACTTGGGTCATAGGGCGAAAAAGCTACCCGAACACGATCGCCCAAGACAATTCTGATATAGTGCTTGCGCATTTTACCGCAGACATAGGCCAAGACAATCGGCCCTCCGTCCAGCTCGACTCGGTACATTCCCCCCGGAAGTACTTCTTTTACAATGCCCTCAACCTCAAAAGCATCTGCTTCGTCTGTATTATTCTTCACCAAACCTTACTTCCAATCACGTCAGCACCTCCCGGCGAAAGTTGAGAACACAGAGTCTACACAGCCCTGAAAGCTTGTCAAGCCTCAATCTGGTGTCAGTCGAAATCGGCGGGGTCTGCTATTCTTTACTCAGTATTGCTACGCTCACTGACAATGTGAGCAACCAGTTTTTCGATTAAAGTATCCGCCATTTCTTGAATAAGTTCTTTACGCTGGCCGGGTTCTGTTTTGGCCAGCTGCAGCATATTGACGTGAATCCCGCCCGTCTGCCATTGCATGCAATCGCGCCAAATAATGTCTCCGTTCGACTTGTTTATAAGGATCGCTCGCAGATACCAGTCGACCATCAGCTCGGATTGAGCATCCGCTGAAACAAATCCATAATCTTCGACTGTTACGACAAGTTCCAGTTCAGGCTGCTGATCGCCCAGAGGCAACTTCCAGCCAAGCGATTGCTCTAAAACTACTGGTATTTTCTGCAGCAACTGAAATACCAACTCCTCGGGCCCGAAAGAAATAAGGACTTCACCAAAAAATGTTTCTGAATAGCCCCTGGGCGGACCAGGTTGGGCAGCAAACTCGGATTCGAAGCGTTGGTAGCGGATAAAACTGACAGTTGGTTTCTCCACAACTTCACAGAAACATTCGACCTTAAGGCTGCCCTGACCCAACTCCCCCAGTCGGTTGACATGGCAACAGGCACACACAGACAGCCCGGCAATCAAGGCGACTATCCAGCTAAAAGCTCTGATCATGCGACAAATGCTACCACAGCCGCTCTCCCAAACAAGCTAAAACTCTGCAGAATAGTTGACAGTTTTCGACTTCACGGAGTATCTTAAATCAAGCGCACCCGGGAATACTTTCACAGTTCAAACGTCTAAACTTCAGGCACCTTGAGGTTACGTATTAGGATATAGAAATTTATGGCAGGGAGATGATCATGAAAAGGTCGATATTGACAGGTCTCATGGCGACATGTTTTTTGGCAGGCATAATGTTCCTTGGTTCACAAGCCAAAGCTCAGGCTGTCCCCAAGTCCTTGAAAGGTAAAATAATTACTAATAAGGCGGCGATTGATATTCCCGGCTCGCTCAAGGGATTTGTAAAGAAACTTCGCAAACAAGATCGAACTGTTTTCACCAAAAACGACGAAGGCCAGTGGGTAATCCACTTCGTCGCATTTTTCAAACGGTCTCTGCCGGCTGAACAAATCGGGGTCGTGGTTCTGGACGCCAAGAAAGAACCAGTTGCGGTAGCCAACGTGGCCGGCACCAAGGGGCAAAAAACCTTAGCGGCCCACATTATTGTCGAGACCACCGAGACACCCAACAAGAAACATATACTTCGTGTGTACTACCCCAAGGGCAACAAGCCGATCGTTTTGGCCGAGAAAAAAATCCTGCTCAAGTAGATTCCCAAAACCATTCAATGCTTCAGGTAAAAAATTCTCAGGAGTAAAGCCTCAGGTATGCACTTGGCTCAGGTCAGACGACGAGTTCGCTCGGCTCTTTATAAAGCCGTTCGCAGTAGTGACAGCGCACGCCCGGTTTGGCTTGATCTCCCTCGCGTACAAAATGAGTTTCAACGCCTTCTACATTTGTTACGCAATTCGGGTTCGGGCAGCGCAGCATCCCCTTGAACTCGCGCGGGACCTTGATCTGTCTTTTTTCGACTACTTTACCGTCTTCAATGATGTTGATCGTCGCAGTCGGAGCAACCAGGGCCAGCCGATCGGTTACCGCCGCGGTCAACTTCAAGTTTTCAACCTTGACGATATCCTTGCTGCCGAGTTTTTCACTTTTGAAATTTATACCGACGGTCAAAATCCCTTCTTGATGCACACCCAGAATCTCGACCACCTTCATGGCCAGCGGGCTGGGTATGTGGTCGATCACGGTACCGCGTTCAATGGCATATACTTTATGTGTGCGTGTGGGTGTCATTGGATCGCCCCCGTTACCAGGCCCAACAATGCCTGGCGTGTAGGAATTCCATTATGAGCCTGCCGGAAATATATCGCGTTCTCTGTGGCGTCCAGCTCTTCGGCAATTTCGTCCACTCGGGGCAGCGGATGCATGATACGACACTTCTGGCCGAGTATCTCGAACATTGACTTATCTATCCGGTAGGCCCCGGCTACCCGCTCGTATTCCTGGAAATCCGCAAAGCGCTCTTTCTGGATCCGGGTCACATACAGCACGTCCATTTCGCTTTTTAGCTCAGAGACATCTGCTATCTCTTCGTACTGGGCCGTGGACTGGCGCAGCTGGGTAAGTGTATTTTCGGGCATGCGCAACGACGGCGGGGCAATAAATATTTGCTTGGTGTCGAACCAGGACAGCGCCTTGGCTAGTGAATGAACTGTGCGCCCATATTTCAGATCACCCAACATCCCGATCCTCAAACCGTCCAGGCGCCCGAACTCCTCCTTGATTGTGGCCAAATCGAGAAAAGTCTGGGTCGGGTGCTGATTGGCCCCATCCCCGGCATTGATCACCGGAACCGTCGATACCTCCGAGGCCAAGCGAGCTGCTCCCTCAACCGGATGACGCATGGCGATTACGTCACAGTAACCCATTACAGTCTGGATCGTGTCGGCTAAGGACTCTCCCTTTTTGGCCGAGGAAACATTTGCGTCGGCGAACCCAATTATCTGTCCACCCATCGACACCATAGCCGATTCAAAACTCAGGCGGGTTCTGGTAGACGGCTCGAAGAAAAGCGTGGCCAGCACTTTTCCTTCGAGTGCACCTTTCCATTTTCCGGACTTGACCTCGAGTGCCTTGTTGACAATGGCTTCGATGTCTTCCTTCGGAAAATCGCGAATCGATACAATTGAACGTCCTTTAATGTCCACGATTGGTAACCTCCCTGAAGTGAAATTTGGCGGAGTATAAGAAGGTCCTATCTCGAGAGCAACAAAAATTTTATTTCGGCCTTGAATGAAGGAATACCGAGGGGTTCGGAGCTAGGCATCTCGGGTAATGTAGTCGATTGGATCTTCGATTCCGGCTTTTTGAAATCCCTTGAGGCGCAGTCGACAACTCGGGCAGCGCCCGCAAGCCCGGGCCCCGGGACCGGGATCGTAGCAGCTATGGGTGTTTGCAAAATCGACCCCAAGCTCGATGCCTTTTTCAATAATAGCGGCCTTGTCCATATCTAATAACGGGGCATGAATGCGTATTTTGCGGCCCTCGGTTCCCATGCGCGTAGCCAGATTGGCCATCTTCTCGAAGGCCTCGATAAAGTCCCTGCGGCAATCTGGATAACCTGAATAATCGACCTGGTTGGCTCCAATAAATATGTGTCTGGCTGCCAGCGTCTCGGCCCAACTGAGCCCGAGCGACATGAAGACCGCATTCCGGGCCGGCACATAAGTATTCGGTATTTCGCTTTGGCTGTTAGTCTTGGGTACCGCAATATCTGCCGTTAAAGAACTGCGCCCGACTTTGGATATTTCCACACAGATCTCGTTATGCTCAATAACATTCCAGGCACTGGCCTGCTTACAAGCCATTTCGAGTTCCCGGCTATGCCGCTGACCATAGTCGAAGGCCAGTGAATAACAACAGTAGCCCTGTGAGGCGGCAATAGCCAAACAAGTCGCAGAATCCATCCCGCCACTCAGCAGGATAACCGCCTTTTTCTCTTTTGTTTCCAGACTCATACAACCTCCGGCCCTGTGTGGTTATATGTAGGACAATGTAGCCAAAAAATTGACATGTGGGTTGGTGTAGGATATTGTAGGTATATTCCAATCAAGGAGGGTAAATCATGAACCCGTCCCCGATCGCTCGATTGAATCTCAAACGTAAATCGATCAAAGAACGTCGTCAAACAGGTCGCGACCGACGCATTCTCGATGGCACCATGAAATACCAGGGTCAATACATGCATGTCGAGGTTGCCAACCTCAGCGAGTCTGGTGCTTATGTGATTGCCGCGGCGATGCCCGAACTGGCCGACTGTGTAACTTTGTCGATCGGTCTGCCCGGGATTGGCGGCTCGGTCATGGTTAGCGGCCGGGTCAGGAGAGTAGCCCTGAGTTCGCGCGCCTTGCATCGCCCGGGCGGATTTGGAATACAGTTCACCCGTTATTATACGAGCGTCGGTCGCAACACACTCAAAGACCATTTGGCTGCCTGAATAAGTACTCAATGAACAACTGCCGGTTGACAGCGGACCGGGTTCGGCGCTAGGCTGAAATGCATAAAGCTGGAGAAGGGAAATGGCAAAAGCAATTATCAAGTCATGGTCCAATGAACAGGGTTTCGGCTATGTCGAGCATCCCGAACATGTCGATCTCTTGTTCGACTTTGAAGCTTGTGACTTCCAACCCGAAGTCGGCGACGAAGTCGAAGTCATCGAACTCGGCAAACGCTATGATGGTTCGCTCAAGGCTAAAAAAATAATCTGTCCAGCCAAGTCACCCGCGGGGGATGCACCCCCACCACCCAAAATACCTTGATCTCGTTTTAGCCTAACAGAAATATCTACGAGACGGCCACTAGCCAAACTCTTCTTCCAAACCTTCCCGAAGTTTATTCTCTACTTTAGATTTCAGTGCTGAAAGCAGCATTGAGAGATTCACCTCGACTGAGATCTCTTTTTGACCAAGCTCCAAAACACCCTTGGCGCCGGTTCGTTTGAACTCCCAGCGGGTAGCCGAAGCCCACTTGCCTTGCAGACTGTGTTTTTCCTGCATTCGCGCACAGATCTTTACGGCTTTTGCCTTGGCGTCTTCGATCGATAGGTTATGAGCGCGGCTAACGGTTATCTTGGGCATCATCATCCTTAGTCAGGCAGGCGGAAACTCACCCAGGTTCTTTAGCCTGCATCGCTTCTGTAAAGAGCCGGTACTGATTCATGTAGCGATAAGCTCCGCGCGGCGAGAAAAACATGAAATCCAGTCGACCAAAAGTGATCACATCGCCGTCATGGACGGCCACTGGTTCTCCGGGCACCAATGCCCGCCCCCGAACCATAGTTCCGTTGGTTGAGCCTGAATCAACCAGTAAATACGAATCGTCCTCAGCCTTGTACATCAAACAAGCGTGACGATTTGACACAGTCGTATGCGCGATCACGTAGTCCCGGCGTTCATCGCGACCAACAAACGCTTTTTTCGGGAAGTCTTTGTTGCGATGCGGGTTGGGCAGCAAGGGAATGAAATCAAGTATCTGTTCGCTGAAACGATCGATAGTTTCGGCCCCCGGTTTTTGATCCACCAGGCGGGTATGCACAAAGGCGTCAATAACCCCCGGAACCTTGGAATAGAAAAAAAACGCATGCGGGAACTGTTCAACAAACTCGTCCATGGAAAGGGTGTTGACCACTTTTATGAAATCTTGCAAACGTTCCACTGCGGGTCACCTTGGTCTGTTCCGATTACGGTCTGGCACTATAGCACGCTACTTATTGTAGTACCAGACCTCGGCCGACGGCTCGGGTCCGTTCTCACCAGGCTTCATTCCACCGATGATCACCAGGGCACCGGAATCAAGCCGGGTCACGGAAGGAAATGACAAGCTTTGCCCGAGCGGTTCGATATCCGTGAAAGTTGCAGCCTGGCTGTCATTTAGTCCTTCGAGCAACTCGGCGGTATTCAGCAGGACCCGGGTGAAGCCGTCAAAACTCTCGCCGCCGGCATACAGCACTTCGCCGGTCGGAAGACTGGTTGCGATCAGGCCCCGGCGGGGTTGATGATTAGCATCAGCGCTTGCAATGCTCAGGTCAAAGAACCCGGTTCCGAACTGACTGCCAGACAGAAACACTTCCGGATCGTCGATGGATTGCAGCAGATTGTCTCCGCCCACCAACATGACTCCGTCAGTGACCGGCACGGCAGCATGATGAACTCTGGGCGAGACCAGTCCGGTGCGCCCCTGACCGACAGACGGCACAATCGCCTCAAACAGCTGCCCGTTGAACAGCTCGCCGGCGCCCACCAGGCCTGCGGCCCCCTCGCCGCCGGCCGCCAGGACCAATTGTCGGTTTGCGCCGAAAGCCGTCAAAGTCAGTTTGCTGCGTGGTTCAATCAAGTGCAAGTCCGTGCGGGTAAACACTTCGGACAAGTCGTCGTACAGCAAACCATATTCAGCCGGAATCCGTTCGACACCGCTGCTTTTTTGGCCGCCCGCAATAATAACTGTATCCCTTAGTCCTCGCCCGCTGCCGTCATCAAAGCGGAACAACTCGGCGGCATGAAAGGCGACCGGGTGGACCTCTTCAGCGACATAGTTGGAAAACACTCTGAACAGATCGCTTTGAGTGTCGAAGATCAGAATCGAATCGATCAGCTCGCCCTGTTCGTCCTGGCCTCCGAAAATGAAAGCCTTACCGGAAGGCAAGCCGGTAACGCTATGCCCGAAACGACGATCATATCCGCTGAGTTCGGGACACAGCCTATCTGAGTAGCTGCAGCTTTTCTGGGTGGCCAGATCGTAAACTTCCGGCGGCACAAAATCCGTGGGGGCCTCGAGATCTCCAGCCGCAGCTCCCCCAAAGACAAGAATCCGCCCGTCAGCCAGGGCAGCCGCTGAATGACCGAAGCGAGCATGTCCCAGATCGCCGAGCAGCCTGGTGAATTCTCCCTTACGGGCGAACAGCAAGCTGACTTCGACTGGATTGTCTGCGCTCAGATCGAACGCAGCGCTCTGCCCGCTCGAGAGAATCTCCTGACCGTCGACCCCCAGGCCTTCGACCAGCAAAACCAGTCCGCTAGCCGGCGAGCCGGACAAGGAAATGTCTTCGGCCGAGACATCGACAGTTGTGACTAGATCGTCGCCATTCGGAACCATGAGTGTCAGCCGCAGAGTAGACACAGAATCAAAAGCATCCTGATAAGGCGGCGTGTAAAGCTTTAACGAAATCCGGCTGTCTTGCCCGGGAATGTGGTTGACCTCAGTGCCGCAGGCCGCCGCCAGGCCTCCCAAAAGCCCAACTAGAATCAAGAGCCCATATCGGTTCTTTCGGCCGGGCAGAATCACGGGACCAGCCTCTCGATCTGGATGAAAATCACGTCGGGATCCTGGATCGTCTTGGATTCTTTACCCAGGGTAAGTCCCAATGAAGTGCCTACTGCAGCCACCACGATAGCTGCCGTCCCGGTCCAGAACCACCAGGTCGTAAAAATGCTGTCGGATTCGCCATTAGTTTTTATTTTCTTTTTAAGCGGCAAGGCCGGGTCGGGTACTTTGGGATCGATTTTAGTTTTGGTTTTGCGGACCAAAGAAACGGTCGCTTGCGGTTGAGTATCTCCGAGCAGTTTATTAGTAAAATTCAAACCCAAGAAAGTCGGCGGTGGCGCGACTTTGCGCTCCTGGTCGAGGGCCTGCGACACTTCTCCGGCTAAAACCGGACCTAATTCATAAATGTTGTCTTCGGGAATGAATACGCCGAGTACACAAGGCTTTTTCTCAGCGGCCCAGACGACCGCGACTGTCAGAACTCGTTTATTTTTGGTGTTTACGACTACCTGACTCAAGACGACTACCTGGGAGGCGGTAATCCGAGCCAGATCCCTCGACAAAGCTTCGGTGCTTTGATCTGATTCTGCCAAATATGTGCCGCGAATTTTCCCAATCAGATCGGGAATTACTTTAGCCACCAAATTTTCGCCGATCTCGGTAGTTTCGCCCGACAAAACCTCGATAGGTTTCCTGATCGTCCGGTGTCCGTCGAGTTGTACCAACAGGGCGTGCATCCCGGCCGGTATGTTCTCTTTCGAGACCGGCGTCTGGCCGATTGTCAGTCCGTCCAGGACTACATTAGCGCCGGCCGGCTTGGTCTTGACTATTAAGCTCCCGCTGGCCTCGTTGCTGATCTGGTCTCTGGCTTCATCGAACAATGTCCTGAATTTGCTCGGCACTTGTCCCGGATCGGGCACGTATTCGGGTGACAACACGAGCACTTCGCGATAAGCCGCTTTGGCCTCTTCTTCTCTTTCACCAACCGCCAGAGTTTCGGCCAGGCCCATTAAAGCCATGATCAAGGGCTCCGGATCGGAAAGCCATTGCAGGTGTTTTCTAAGAGTAACCCGCGCGCTCAGAAAAGCGTCGGCACTCTCCTCCATGGCCAGGTTCAGCAGGTGTTCTTTGCCAAGCTTTACCAGCTTGGCGGCTTGCTTGAGATCCCGGTCGATCTCTTCGGGGGCGGCTTGTTCTTCCCGGGCAAACAAGCTGGCTTCATCGATTATCTCGACCCGCTCCAGGGCGGTTAAAGATTGCCTCAAAACTTGCAGAGCGGCAGCTGCCTGGGAGGACTCGATTCCAATTCCGGCATAGGTATTGATCAGAATCAACTTGATCGGGTTTTTCGAAGGCGCAGTCAAGCGGTCTTTTGAATCGGGAGAATAGGGGCCGTACTCAGGCCCGGATGAATCAGGATCTTCAGCTTCTTCAACGTCTTGAGATTCTTCAACATCTTCCGGTTCATCGCCGGCCGGGGGTTCGGCCGGTTCGGCTACGTCATCCTGGGCCAGACAAGGACAGGCCACCAGCAACACAGCCACCAGCAATATGCACCATTTACGCATATGCACGATCATCCATTCAAAGCAAATAATCATGCCAGGCTAGCATAACGGCAGCATATGGGTCAATTTTGAACGGACCTCCTCTTTGACAGTTTTTGCAATTCAGGGCAATAATGAAAAGATCGCACAGAATCTCGAAAGGGGTGCTCGCATGAAGAGCACAAAGCTTACTGGCTTTATCGCAATCCCGCTTCTGCTGGCATTTATCTTGGGCTTGACTAGTTGCGGAGAGTCCCTGGATGAATCGCCCCAGACAGCTCCTTTAAAGCAGGTCAAACAAAGATTTATGGACAACGATCGGAACCGGCAAGTCGAACACAGCGTCGGGCAGCCGGTCAGCACCGATCTGCGGGTAGTCAAACGGGCTGTTTTTCGAACCGCCCCGCCCAGGGCCGAAAGACCGGCTTACCAGGATTTTACGGCCGACCCCAACCCGATGTCTGACTGGACCCGCGAACGCTACGACGGCTCGGTGCTGCTCGATATCGAGGATACTGTACTTTTCCAAGAAGGCTTGCACCCCGACGCTTCGTATACTCAACCCGGCACGACAATCTGGGCATATTATCCCGATGACAATTATTGCACCGACACAATTTACGGGTTCGGGCGCAATGGGGCTTTTTTCTGGCCCTACTTGAAATTCGATATCAGTGCCGCAATTCCGGCCGACTCGCAGGTCCTCCAGGCCGTTTTATCGATGTATCTCGAAGACGGCTATGGAGCCTACCAGAATGCCGGCAGCCACAAGGTCTTGTCCGCCTGGGACGAATGCAGCTTGACCTACAACAACAAGCCGGCCGACTGGAATAACGAAATCTACGAATCAATCATCTACATGGACGGGCTGGGCTGGTTTGACTGGGACATCACCCAGATGACAAGCGACTGGGTTGCCAGTCCCGCCCAGAATTACGGCCTGGCGGTGATTCCGACCGATTCCCTTGCTGACGGCGATCGCTTATATTTTGCCAGCGATGATTACGGCTCGGTCTCGCTGCGGCCGATTTTGACAGTCGACTATTTGCTGCCCGAGCACCGCTCGATTTATGTCTCTCAAACTCCGCCGGCCTCGCAGATGCATACCGGTGAACAGGCACAGGTATTGGTCAGATTCCGCAACGAAGGCGCCGACACCTGGACTACTGCCGACGGCTACAAGCTGGGCAGTCATGGTCCCCAGGACAACACTAACTGGGGCTTTAACCGGGTAGCCTTGCCACATTCAGTTGCGATGGATAACGAGGTCGAGTTTACCTTCCAGGTGACCGCCCCGGCAACCACCGGCACATATACTTTCCAATGGCAAGTCCTCCAAGAAGGAGTTACCTGGTTTGGAGATTTGAGCAATCCGGTCGATGTCCTGGTAGTCAAGAAAGCCCCGGGAGATCCTTGCGTGGACGGATCGGAATGTGACAGCGGTATTTGCGCAGACGATGTCTGCTGCGATTCAAACTTATGCCAGACGGACGACTGCGTAAGCTGTGATCAGGCCGGGTTCGAAGGCAACTGCCGCTATATTGCCGCAGGCACAGACCCCGATAACGAGTGCGCCGGTACGGCTCCCTGCGGTTCGTATTGCAACGGCTCGGGAGCTTGTGAATATCCCAGTGCTGGAACCGCCTGCGCCGATTGCGCCAGCTGTGACGGCGGCGGTAACTGTAGCCAATACGAAGCGGCCGGCAGCGACCCGGGCGGGGTTTGCGGTATTTGCCGAGTCTGCCCGGGCAACAGCGGCGACTGTACCGATGTAGCAGCCGGCAACGATCCGCAAGAAGAATGCACGCCGGCCGCGCCCGAATCGTGCGGCTTTACCGGTGACTGTGACGGCCAGGGGGCCTGCGCCTTCCATCCCCAGGCAACCGAGTGTTCTGCTCAATATTGCCAGGCCGATGTTTACTATCCGGCCGATTTCTGTGACGGCGCGGGAGTCTGCAGCGATGCCACGGCCCAAGCCTGCTTGCCATACGTTTGTCTGGATGCCGTCAGCTGCCGAACCGACTGCACTCTCGACGAACATTGCATCGCCGGGAGTCACTGTGAAAACGATATCTGCGTGGCCTACCTGCAGCGCGGGGAAGCCTGCAGCCGGGATGAAGAGTGCATCAACGGCAATTGCGTCGATGGCGTTTGCTGCGACAGCCAGTGCGACGGCATCTGCGAAGTCTGTAATCTGCCGGTTGATCCGGGCGGCTGCCTGGCGGTTCCCGACGGAGAAGACCCGCGGGATGCCTGTCTGGGCAGCGGATTATGCGGCGGAGTTTGCGCCGGAGATCGGACTTGCCGTTTCACCGCCACGGACGTCAATTGCGCTCCCTGCACCAGCTGCGATGGGGCCGGGTCCTGCGCTCTTTATGCAGCCATCGATACCGATCCCTACAACGACTGCAACCCGTGCTGGTCTTGTTCCGGCCTGGATGAATCTTGCCGCTTAGTCGATAGCGGTGATGATCCCCTAGATGACTGCGCCGTTAGCGCCGAAGAAACTTGCGGGACCAACGGGGTTTGCGACGGCAGCGGCGCCTGCTTGAACTGGCCGGCGGGCATCATCTGCGTTCCAAGTATCTGTACGAATGGGCTCTTAGAACCAGCCGACCTGTGTGACGGCGCCGGAGCCTGCATCAACACAGCCGAGATCGACTGCAGCGGTTATGTCTGTCTGTCGGCTGAAGCTTGCCGAACCGACTGCTCAGTCGATGACGATTGCTTAATGGGCTTCCACTGTGAAGATACTGCTTGTGTCGCAGACCGCCAGACCGGCATGCCTTGCAGCCGGGAAGGCGAGTGTGCCTCGGGCAACTGTGCCGACGGGGTCTGCTGCAGTTCGGCCTGTCAGGCAAATTGCGAGCGTTGCGATCTGGCCGATTCGGTCGGCACTTGCGCCTTCGTTCCTGCGGGCCAAGATCCCGATAGTGAATGCGGCGATGGGGGCATCTGTTCAGGCGCATGCGACGGATCGGGTGTATGTATTTTACCCGGCCAGGAAACCGCTTGCGGTTCTTGTGCCCGTTGTGACGGGGCCGGAACTTGTTCGGTCATGGTCGAGGGCGGCACCGATCCCGATGACGCCTGCGGTGTCTGTCGGGTTTGCGCCGGCGATCGCGACGAATGCATATTAGTGTCCGCCGGAGATGATCCGCTCGAGGAATGCGAACTCCAGCCCCAAAACAATTGCGCCCTGGACGGTGTCTGCGACGGCCGGGGAGCCTGCCGCCTCTGGCAGGCCGGCACGTCATGCGGCAGCCAAAGTTGTGCCGGAGACGTGCTGACCCGGGCACCGACTTGTGACGGCCTGGGTAACTGCCAGCAACAGGGCACGGTTTCGTGCGCTCCGTATATCTGCGACGGAGATCAATGTTCAGGCCCGGCCGGTCTTCACCATGTATCGGTTGAAGATGCGGCCTCAGGCGCAGGCCAGTCCGTTACCGATCTGGCCCTGACCACCGACGACACTCTTGAACTTTTTGCGATCGGTCGTGACGCCGCCGGGGATTACCTCGACGATGTGGTTGTCAGCTGGAGTGTCAGCGGCGAGATCGGCACTATCCAGCCCGGTCCCTCGCGGAGTGCCATATTCGACCCGACTACTCCGGGCAACGGTCAGGTCACCGCCGATTTCTACCGGGCCGACGTGGTCGACGGAGTCAGCGGGCTTTTAGCTGTCGGCCCCGGCTTGGCTGCCGGGAACGTCGAGTTGGTCGCCGATCCTGAGATCATCCCGGCCAACGGGTTCTCTTCATCCGTAGTCACGGCCGGACCGGTAACTGACGCCGACGGTAACCAGGTCAGCAACGGCACCTACCTGACAGTGATCACTTCAGCCGGCAGCTTATTGGGAGACGATGACGATCCCGGACAACCGGGATTTCAGCGAGCCACGACTTCAGGATTTTTCACCTTCGTAGTGGTCTCCGGCACCGAGCCGGCCACCGTCTTGATTCGAGTGCTGGCTGTCCCGCCGGGAACCGCCCAGGGCGAGGGTACGATCTTCTTCGGCGACGACAAGCCGGTAGCCAATGCCGGACCAGATCAAGCGGTCAATTCTTTAGCCCAAGTCACTTTGGACGGCAGCGCCAGTTTCGACCCCTACCAGCGGCCGATCAGCTACGCCTGGAACCAGACTGCCGGAGATTCGGTTAGCTTGAACGCCGGCAACAGCGCAACACCATCCTTCGAGGCCCCTCAGATTACCGGCCAGCAGACCCTGACTTTCGAACTGGTGGTCAATGCCGGCTCGGATCAGAGTGCCCCGGACGTAGTCGATGTGGTCGTGACCGGACAAGAGGCCGGCCTGCCGGTCGCCAAGATCGTCTTGACCCCCGAGCAGGGCCCGGCACCTTTGGAGGTCCTGGCCGACGGGCGTGATAGTACCGCGGCCGAGGGCGCCAACCTGGTTGAGTTCTTGTGGACTTTTGCCGACGGAGCCGCCGCGGTTAACAGCCAGTCGACAACGCGAACTTACTCAGAGCCGGGCGGCTATGGGATTAGCCTGACCGTGACCGACAGCGAAGGCCGCTTCGATACCGCCCGGGCCCAAGTCAGCGTAGGCGACGGGACAAACCTGCCGCCACAACTTTACGTGACGGCCGTACCCGAAAGGGGCGACTCACCCCTCGAAGTTGTTTACACGGCCCAGGCCAGCGACCCTGACGGATCTATCGATCGGATCGAATGGGACTTCGGCGGCGGATTTACTTTGTCCGGCTCGGAGCAAACCCGGCTTTACACCCGCGCCGGTCGACATTCGATTCTAGTCAGAGCAGTCGACAATCTCGAGCTGGCCACAACCATTGAAGTGGATGTTTTCGTTTCACAAAACGGGATCTACCCGCCCCAAATCATTTCTTCACCGGAGACCAGTGCCTCGGTTGGCCTGGCTTACGAGTATCATCCGATCGCTATCGGCACACAGCCTTTCACCTGGACGCTGGGTAAGGACGTCGGCGGAGAAATACAACGAGCTCCGGCAGGCATGCAGGCGGATCAAGCCTCGGGCTGGTTGAGCTGGGTTCCGGCGAATGATCAAGCCGATCAAAACGACGTCACCCTGGTAGTCAGCAATGAGGCCGGGAGTGACTTTCAGGATTTCAGTATCCTGGTCGAAGGTGGCGGCACGGCCGACGGCTGCTCGTGCTCGGCCCAGCCGGTATCGCGAACCTCTGGATTCTTGTTGGGCTTGTTGTTACTCGGCTGGCTGCGCACCAGAAAAAATTCGAAGCCTGGGGGATCCTGATCCAACCTGACCAGCTTCAGGTCTTTACTCGCAAAACGGCTCGTTGGTTTGGAAATTGTTGTACAACGTCCAGTTTGGAGTTTCGAAGCGAGGTATCGTGCCATTCTCGCGCACGTTGGAGACATGATAGTCGAGTTGGTTCCAGATTCTTCGGGTGGCCACCCAATCGTCGTTCAAGTTACCGTAGACCAGAATACCTTCTTCCATTGGTGGATACTCCAGGCTCCCCTGGCCGCCGTTCTGGACGATGACCAACTCGGCATGGCCGTCGTTGTCGACATCGGCCACCACGGGCATCTCAATATAGGTAGCCGAGCTGCGCGGAGCGCTGTAGATTTGGGTATGGTTAAGTCCTGAAAAAATGTTCACCATCTTTTCACCGTTCTGCAATACCTCGAAAGGACCGTCGCCTTCGAAGTCGAAGGCCGTGTTTCCTCCGCCGTAGGTGGTGTCTGCGAGAAGGTCGGACCAGATCTCGCTAATCTGGAAGTCAGCCTCTGAGACGTCCAGACCCCAGAAATAAAACTGGCCGGCGACCACACCGGTCAAGGCCACTTCCGGCCCGCCTGACCCGTCGATGTCGGCGATCACCGGCGGAAGGATGGCGTTCACGTCCGAGTCAGCCAACGAAGCCAGCACGGCGCCGGTTTGTCCGTCGAGCACCTTCACCCCGCCACCCAGACCGATACAAATGAGAAGCACTTCGGGTTGGCCGTCTAAGTTGAAGTCGACCACCGCGGCCAGTCCGTCCGGCACCGCGGCCTGCCACATGATAGTCCCGTCGGAGCGGTAGGCTGTATTACCGGCCACCAGTTCCATCGTTCCCTGGCCGTCGAGATTCGCGGCCGTCGAAAATACTCCGCTACCTGCTCCGATCAAGCCCTGCCCGCCGGTCCCTTCCCACAACAAGTGTCCATGACGATCGAATACCGAAGCGCCGCGAAAAATCTCCGGATGACCGTCGTTGTCCAAATCGGCGATTCCCAGGGACGAAAGATCTTCGTAATAGCCGGTGGGCCCATGCCAGGGCTCGCTCTCCCACTTGAGCGTCCCATCGTCTTCGAAGCAGAGTATGCTGCCGGTTTGCTTGAGCATCATGTTTTCGTCGCGCGGGGCGAGCTTCAAAGCAAGTACCTCAGGACGGTTGTCGCCGTCGATATCTGCAGCCGCCAGGTGAGTCGTGTATTCGGTACGCAGGTTCAGGTCGGGTATCGTCCAGATCTCGTGACCATCGTCCCCGGAGATGACTCGCAAGATGCCGTCGAATACACCTTGAACACCCAGGAAAGAATTGAAGGCAATGTCAGGCACATCTCCCTCGTCAATCTGACCGTCGCCGTTGTCGTCGGTCAGGTTGATCACAATTGGAGTCATACCGACTTGCACCCATTGTGGATTGGTAATGTTGCCGTTCGGCCAGGCGAATTGCAGTTGCGGCAGGAACTGAGCAGGCTCGATACACTCGGGCAAGTCGGGGGTCTTGCCTTCGGCTTGAAGCGGCACAGCTATCAGGGTGAAGTTGTCGCAGCCCGGCGAACTAAACTCGCTTGTGACAATCACGGCCCCGCTGTCCGTGCCTACGTCGCTTGGCAGGTACTCTACTTCGACGTGCAACTCCCCGTCCGGCGGCACAAGCAGAGGAATTCCCGGCGCCGATAGGCCGAACTCGGCCGAGGTTCCCGCCTCTTTGGCGACATCCGTAACGGTAAGTGTTTCGCTGCCGTGGTTAATGCAGACAAAGGTCTTGACCGAGCTGCGTCCGATGTCGGTGGCCGGGAAAACCAACCAATCCGGTTGACAGTAAAAAACGGATGGGCAGCTACCGGTGTAATTTCCAGTCAGCTGCACGACCCCGGTTGGAAAATCATTGTCGTTGCCGCTGACCAGCACGCGCCCGAAGTCGACGCCCGCATCAGTTGGGGCATAACGAATTTCGACTGTCAGGGTCTGGCCCGACTGAAGGGTAAAAGGCACCGGGGGGGCGCTTACGAAACTGAAATCCGGGTTTACTCCGTCGAAGGTTATCTGGCGCAGCTTCAGGTCGGCCCCTCCACAGGCCGTAATGTCGAATTCCAGATCGCTATGGGATCCGACTTCAACGTCCGTGAAGGGCAGCACCTCGGGATGGATGCACATCCTGGCCGGGTCGGCGGCCCCGGACAGTCCGATGTTGACAATCAACACGTCCAGGGCATTTATTCCGCCCCTGACTTCCAGGGTTCCATCGAACCAGCCCGGGCTCTGCGGCTCGAAAGCCACCATGACGTCGACGAACCCGCCCGGAGCCAGACTGGGCTGAGGAAACGGAAGGCTCGACGGAATAAAATCCGGGGCGGAATCGAGAGTCAGGCTCCAGTCGAAGATGCTGCAGGTCGCGCTGCCGAAATTCCAGATCCTGGCGTTCAGCTCGCGGCGGTCTCCGATGGGAATGACGCCGAAGTTTAGCAGGCTCGGGTCCACTTGAAAGTCGCAGGGCGGCGGCTCGATGCCTTGACCGGTCAGGGGAATGTCGGTCACCGGCTCGTCAGAATCGTTGTCACAGACCAGGCTGAGCGTGGCCTGGTCGGAGCCTACTTCCGCCGGATGGTACTGAATTGTCAGCTGGCGGGCCTCACCGGGAGGAACGATCATCGGAATGCTCGGCATGGTCGGCAGCGAAAAATCCGGGCTGCCGGTTGGTCCGTTGATGGCGGAAATCCTGCAATCCGAATCTCCGTTGTTGCTGATCGTGACAATCTGGTTGGAGAATCCGGCCAACGGCACGGAGCCGAAGTCGATCGCGGCCGGCTGCACATGAATGTCGCACATCGCACTAGCGGTGGCCCGGCCAACCAGGTCAATCCAGCCTTCAGCAGCGTTGGGATCGTTGCTGCTGATAATCACCCG